>JAUWQF010000012.1 GCA_030611205.1 Methanothrix sp. | reverse complement strand
GTGTTTAGCGCCCTCAGAATCACTCGCTTGATAATGGTTTATCTCAAAGAAGTCATCTGCTACAAGGCCAGCGTTTTCTTGGGCTGGGATCGTCTTGCGCATCGGATAAGTGTCAAACTTAGCGTTCAGGACTATAATCTGATCTTCTCCTCGGAAGTTAAGACGGTTTTGACCTTTCTCCCGTGCTCATCTTCAAAGTCAATCCGCTCAAGAGGCTAACGGAAAAATACAAAACCGGTCTCGACCTTGAAACTCGAAAAAACAGGATCGAGGCCGGTGAACTAGATGAAGCTTGAAGAATTGATCGCTGCAGCTCGCGGTGAGTTGGAAGTGGACCTCCTTTTGGAGGGCGCAGATATCGTGAACACCCTCTCTGGCGAGCGGTACAGATCAAACGTGGCGATCCACAAGGGCACCGTGGTGGGGTTCGACTGCTCAAGCGCGAGAGAATTCATGGACCTCTCGGGAAAGGTCCTGGCGCCGGGGTTCATAGACGGGCACGTCCACATCGAGTCCGCCATGGTGACAATCCCCGAGTACGCCAGGGCCGTCGTCCCCAAGGGCACCACGACCGTGGTAGCCGACCCCCATGAGATCGCCAACGTCCTGGGGATGGCGGGGATAAGGTACATGTTCGACTCCTCCAAACTTTCGCCTCTTTCCGTTTTCATCATGCTCCCTTCTTGCGTTCCAGCGACGCATCTGGAGACCTCGGGAGCCTGCCTCGACGCCGAAACCCTCTCGAAGCTGATCGACGAAGAGAACGTTTTGGGCATAGCCGAGGTGATGAACTACCCGGGAGTCTTATCCAGAGACCCCCAGGTCCTTGCAAAGATCAGGTCTGCGGGCGAAAAAAGGGTCGACGGCCACTCACCTCTCCTTTCGGGAAAGGACCTTGCAGCCTACATCGCTGCGGGGATAGGATCTGATCACGAGTGCACGTCCATCGAGGAGGCCCTCGATAAGCTCCGGCTCGGGATGAGGATCATGATCCGAGAGGGTACGGCCGCAAAGAACTTCGATGACCTTTTGCCCTTGGTGGACGAGGTCGACTCCAGGCGTTTCCTGTTCGTCTCGGACGATAGGCACCCCTCCGACATCCTTCGGGAGGGTCACATCGATTCCATGGTCAGGAGGGCCGTCGAGGCGGGCCTCGATCCGATCGTGGCGATCCAGATCGCGAGCCTCAACGCTGCCGATTACTTCGGCCTTCGGGATCTAGGGGCCATCGCTCCTGGCCGGAGGGCAGACATCGTCGTTCTGGACGACCTCGATGATGTGAACGTCCTGAAGGTCCTCAAGGACGGAAAGATTGTCGCCGAAGGCGGCCGCATGATCGTGCCTCTCGAAAGACCACCAAGACCTGTGGCAGCCTCGATGCAGGTCGGCCAGATCGATCCCGGCTCTTTCGATGTGGCGGCCAAGGGCGACCTCGTGAGGATAATCGGGGTGATCCCAAACCAGATAATAACGAGATCGCTCCTGGCCCGTCCGAAGGTTGTAAACAAAAAAGTCGTCGCCGACGTCGAGAGGGACTTTCTGAAGATGGCCGTCGTCGAGAGGCATAGGGCCACCGGGAACGTCGGCCTAGGCCTTGTTTTCGGCTTCGGACTCGAAAGGGGGGCGATCGCGACTTCTGTTGCCCACGACTCCCACAACATCGCCGCCGTGGGAACCAGCTCGGAGGAGATCTTCAGGGCCGTCTCCGCGGTTAAGGAGATGGGCGGAGGCCTCGTTGTCGTGGAAGGTGGAGAGGTTGAGGCATCTCTGCCGCTCCCGATAGCGGGCCTTCTCTCGGAAAGATCGATGGAGGAGGTGGCAGAGAAGATCGAAGAGGTGGTGGGGGCGGCAAGAGACCTCGGCTCGACCCTGGAAGACCCCTTCATGACCCTTTCCTTCCTCTGCCTTCCCGTGATCCCAGAGCTGAAGCTGACCGACCGGGGACTTGTGGACGTGAACAAGTTCGATTTCGTTCCCCTCTTCGTCGAAGAGGATGAAGAGGATCAGGCCGAGGGAATATGGGGAGGCGCAAAGGCCAGAAAATGAAAACAAAAAAGATAGCTCTCAACTCCAGGTACGGCACCAATTGTCATTGCTCGAAGTTGCTTTGAAGAGGATATCCTCGCATAAGATCCGCGATTGTTAAGGAAACTAATTTCCTTTTGCGCCGCTTGGTGCTGATGTCACAGGTCAAGATTCCCTCAGCTTCTATACATTTTTTGTAGGAGACGGCTTCTTGCTATCCTGCCCTCACCCTAATTTTTCTAAACTCCCAAATGGCCGATAGGCATCTTCCCTTGCAATAATCAACTTCACGCTTCAGATATATCTACAAGATATATAAAATATCAGTAGTCTCGATTGGAGATTCAATGTGACAATGTCGGGATGATATTCACAACCATGCGCCTCTTCGAGCGGTCACCGGAGATCTCCGCATCACCTCACCACTCGAAGTTTCATCCCAACCAACCAACCAACCAACCACCACCTCAGATGCTTGTCTTAATGATGTACCTGATCAGATCCGGCGCTAACCTGGCGGTCCACTGGACCCTGGTAACGATCTTTTCGGCACCCACCCCCTCGGATACCATCTCCCTGATCTCCTCGATAACGCCCTCATCCACCACGATGTACTCGCCTGTATCCGATTTGTGGCTTCGGGCATCACCTACCAGCAGATCGATGCCCCGTGCCTCCAAGATGCGACAGGTGTCCAGGGGTAATCTCCTCTGACAATATTGGGGAACCTGTACAGCCTCTAGCCCGGGGCATCTTGCCATCAAGTTCACGATGTCTACCATGGTAGGTCTGAAAGCCAAGTAAACCATTCTTTCGTTCGGCTTCAGCTTCGGGGTATCCTCCTTTTCCCTCACCACTCGAAGTCTCATATAACATCCACCCATCGTTCTTCTAGTATTCAATCGAGGCAATCGCTCCTTTAAAGAGGATCACATTTTTGTCCTTGTACATAAAGTATAACGTAACTATTCAGAGGTTCCCATGTAAACCGTTCGGTTCCATCTGGAGGTCCTGGGAATCGGTGTGGGTCAGGTCTTTCGGGTTTCGACCTCACAACCTGATCCTCTGCAGATCCCTCCCAACCTCCACTCGGACCTCCGGGCCCAGACCGGCCTTGACGTCTTTCACCATCTCCACCTCATGACCTATCGTCTCCGGGTAAAGATGGGTCAGCACGATCCTCTTCACGTTCACGTCCTGGAGAACCTCACCCAACCGCAGAGGCGTAGAATGGTTCGTCACCTGGTAAGGCTCGGGGAAGGAACACTCGTGAACCAACAGATCTGCGCCTCCGGCCAGGCGGGCTATCGACGCCGTGGGCTCGGTATCCCCGGAGTAGACCACCGACCTTCTTCCAAATTCCGCTCTGTAACCCAAGGCGACGACGCTGTGCACCGCCTCTGCCGCCACTATCCTGAACCCCTTGACCGAGAACTCGTCTTTTGGTCCGACCTCCAGGACGACGACCTCTAGGTCATCCAGATAGGGATAAAGGTTCCGTGCGGCCCTGAACCAGTCCCCGGTGCCCGCCGGCCCGTAGATGGCAAAATCCTTCTCGTCCACCAGCCACCTGGCCTTGGCCAGAGGAAGAAGATCCGAGACGTGGTCCAGATGCAGATGAGACAGTAGTACCGTATCGATCTTTGTGGGGTCTACGCCCAACTCCGCCAGCCTCAGAAGCGCTCCCGCACCGCAGTCGAAGAGCAGAGGCTCTTTGGCCTTCACCACCAGACCTGCCTGAGCCCGTCCCGAATGGGGGATCCCGACCCCGGTCCCCAGCAGAGTTACGTCCATGGTCATGCGCATAGATAGAAGATGAGTCCTAATAGGCGTACCGGTATCCACCGGGTTTAAATATATCCGACGAACTTTATCCCGAGAGAGTTAAAGGTGATATCTTGCAGGAAAGCGTGATTAAAGATCTAAACCTGGCAGAAGAGGGTGAGCGAAGGATCGAATGGGCCCGGCGCCACATGCCCGTTCTCCAGACCATCAGAGACGAGTACGAGAGAACGAAGCCCCTGGAAGGAGTGAAGGTAGTAGCCTGCCTCCACGTGACCGTCGAGACGGCCAACCTTCTCATCGCTCTGGAAGCAGGGGGTGCAAAGATCGCCCTGGCCGGATCGAACCCTCTGAGTACCCAGGACGACGTGGCCGCTGCACTGGCCGCCAGGGGGATGCATGTCTACGCCTTCCACGGCGAGAACGACGAGGAGTACTATCGGTGCATCGAAAGGGCGATCGATCTCCGGCCGAACGTCACCCTAGACGACGGCGCTGACACCATAGCCACCATCCACAAGGACCACCGGGACATGGTGAAGGATATCCTGGGCGGGTGCGAGGAGACCACCACCGGCGTGATCAGGCTCGAGGCCCTGGCAGAAGGAGGCGAGCTCCTCTACCCGGTGATCGCCGTCAACGACGCCGAGACGAAGATGATGTTCGACAACCGGTACGGCACCGGCCAGAGTACCCTCCACGGGATACTGAACGCCACGAACTTCCTCTTCGCCGGGAAGACCGTGGTGGTGGCGGGGTACGGCTGGTGCGGCCGGGGTCTGGCCACCAGGGCCCGGGGCATGGGGTCCAACGTGATCGTGGTGGAGGTCGAACCTCGTAAGGCCCTGGAGGCGGCGATGGACGGGTTCAGGGTGATGCCCCTCATCCAGGCCGCGCCGCTGGGCGACCTGTTCATCACCGTCGCGGGCAACATATCGGTGATAAGAGGGGAGCACGTGGAGCTGATGAAGGACCAGGCCATCGTCTGCAACAGCGGCCATTTCAACGTGGAGATCGACATACCGGCCATGGTGGAGATGGCGGCAGAGACGAGCGAGATCCAGAAAAACGTCGTCGAGTACAAGATGAAGGACGGCCGCAGGATCTATCTGCTGGCCGAAGGCCGGCTGATCAATCTGGCCGCGGCTTACGGTCATCCTCCCGAGGTCATGGACATGAGCTTCTCCAACCAGGCCCTCTCCGTCAAGTACATCGCAGAGCACGGTCCCGAGCTGGAGAGTCGAGTCTACCCCGTGCCCACGGATATCGACCAGAGGGTGGCGATCCTCAAGCTCGAGTCCATGGGGATAGAGATCGAGAAGCTCACCCAGAAGCAGTACGATTACCTCCACAGCTGGCAGATGGGGACCTGAGGTGAGGAGATGGACCTGAAACGAGAGGCCGTGGAAGCTTATCTGCAGGAGATGACCGGCCGGGAGGTGAGCCTTCTGGCCATGAGCGCCCTGGGCGAGACCGTCCCCACCACCGAGGACGTGAAGGGGTTCGGCTATGGCAGCCCGGTACTCATCGATTACCTTCTCGACGGTGAGAAGAGATCGGCGGTGCTATCCTCCATGCGCGTCCAGGAAGGCTTCGGCCACGACCACTTCTCCGACCGGGCCCAGGTCCTGATCTGGCAGCACTCGACCTTCGGCAACCTCCCCAAGCATGCCAGGTCGATCGACGTAGGCTACTTTACAGGGTCGGGAGACCTCAAGTCCTGTGGTGAGGCCGAAGAGTACTTTCTTCTCATGGAAAAGATCGAAGGCAACGAGTATTTCTTCGACCTGGAACGGGTGAAAGAAGAAGGTGCAACCGACCTGGATCTGGCCCGGGCCGAGGCGTTATCGACATACCTGGCCAAGATCCACTCGGTCAAGAAGAGCTCACCGGCTCTCTACAGACGGAAGATCAGGGATACCATCGGTCATGGCGAGTGCATAATGGGGATTTTGGACGACTACCCCAGGAACCCTTCGTTCCTGGAGCATGGCGAGCTCTGCATGATCGAGAAGAGATGCGTGGACTGGAGGTGGCGGCTCAGGGACCTGACCGGCAGGCTCTGCCAGGTCCACGGCGACTATCATCCCTGGAACGTGATGTTCCGATCAGGGACCGACTTCACCGTGCTGGACCGGTCCAGGGGTGAATGGGGCGAGGCGGCCGACGACATAACCGCCATGACCACCAACTACATCTTCTACTCCGTCCAGAAGAGCGGCGAGCTGGAAGGCGGCCTGAAAGACCTTTTCGAACTCTTTTTCGAGAACTATCTGGACAAGACAGGAGACGAGGATCTTCTCAGGGTTATAGCCCCCTTCTTCGCCTTCAGGATGGTGGTGGTGGCCAGCCCTACCTGGTATCCGCTCTTATCGGACGAGGTCAGGAGGAAGCTCTTCAACTTCTTGGAGAGCCTCCTGGACGAAGATGAGGTCGACTATAAGAGGGTCAACCGCTACCTAGCGAGATCTCGGATCTGAGATGGTCGCCTCTTACGCCTTCGAGCTCTCCGGAGAACACCCCACCCTTCCCCGGAGCGAGGCCCTGGCTCTATTGGAGATCGGCACCTCGGGCTTCAGGGTGGTCTGCAGCCAGAAACGGTGCCTGGTGGTGGAAGCCCAAAACCTCGACCCGGCCTGGATGATCTCTCGTCTTGCCATGACCCACCGGGTGATCCGGGTCCTGGCCATCACCGAGGCCGATCTCGGTTCGGTGGCGGAGGCCGCAAAGGACCTCACCCTGCCGGATAAGCGGTACAAGATCCGGGGAAAACGGATGGAAGAATCCTCTTTGGCCAGCAACGAGGTGGAGAGGACGGTGGGCGAGGTGCTCTGGGAACGTGGCTACCGGGCAGATCTCGAAGATCCGGAGATCGACCTGAGGGCGATCATAACCGGGGACGTGGTCGTCCTGGGGGAGGTGGCAGGCGAGGTGGACAGAGGCGATTTCGAGACGCGCCGTCCTCACCTCAAGCCGTTCTTCCACCCAGGAGCCCTCCTTCCCAGGATCGCCCGGGCCCTGGTGAACCTCTCCCGGGTGGTGGCAGGGGAGAGGGTTCTCGATCCGTTCTCGGGCACGGGAGGGTTCCTGGTGGAGGCTGGCCTGATGGGGATCCGGGGCGTGGGGGTCGACGTCCAGGAGTGGCTGGTCCGGGGCGCCGAATCGAACCTCACCGGGCTGGACTGCAACCTTGTGGTGGGGGACGCCATGAGGCTGCCCATCCACGACTCCTCCATCGATGGCGCCGTATCGGACGCCCCCTATGGGAGGTCCGCCCTCGTCAGAGCCGGATCTCGAGAAGAGCTTCTGACCCGCAGCATGGAGGAGCTTCACAGGGTGCTGATCCCCGGGAGGATGATGGTCTTTGTCAACGACCGGCCCGTCGGTGATATGCTGATCGATGCAGGCTTCGAGGTGACCGAGGTCCATGTCGAGAGGATTCACCGCAGCCTGACCAGGCACATGTTCGTCTGCAGAAGATGAACTCGCTGAGGACCAAGATCAAAGAGATGCTCCAGGCAGGTGCTATATGAGGCTCCCAGGGGTGAGGGCAAAAAGAGGAGGTCCTCGAGCTAGCCGAATTTAAGCTGAGACCTACACAAAGAAAATCTTTTTACATGATTAGCCACAAAGAATGTTTACCTGCTTGTGTGAGGAGGTTAAATTAAATATGGGTGGAATATTATGAAAAAGATTGCCGTTTTGGTCTTAGTAGTGTTTCTAATGGCTCTGCCGATAGTGATCACGTCGGGCCAGCCGTATCTCGATCAGCCATATCCATTTGGTGAGCCATTCCCCGGTCAGTCTTATCCTGGCGAGTCATTCCCCGGTCAGCCGTATCCTGGTGAGTCATTCCCCGGTCAGCCACATCCCGGTGAATATTCTACCAGTGTCCCCTCAGGAGCACCAGTACCAGTTGCTCCCGGCAACGCCGAGAGCCTCGGACTCTCGATACCGGCCGCGTTATCAGCTACCGGTCAAGCGCCATCTTCAGAGGAAAGAGGGCAGGCGTTAATGCGGGCCAGTCCAGGGGAGGCTTTATCATCTCCTTCTGGAACGCAGTATTATGCTGCTTCCGGATTTTCTCAAATGATACTGCCTCCGGGTGTCCCAGCGTTCAACAAGTTCTATGTTCCTTACGCCTACCAGACAACCGCGGGCTGCTCTCTATATGGATGGTTGCCCACGTGGATGCAGGTATCCTCTTCGGGTCCGGTGTGGTCTTATGAATGGTATCCCGGTGGATGGCTGGACTGTCACTTTTTAGGCTATGCATATTCTGGCTGGAACAAGAGATGGTTCTACGGAGACACACCCGGGTGGCATATACTCCAATACTACTGTAATGGGTGGAGTAACTATATCTACATCTACGTGCACGGCTGGGGACCCAGCCCAGGACCGAGTCCAGGCCCATGGCCACCGCAGCCAAGCCCATATCCATGGTGGTACGGCAGTAGTGGCATGACAATATCGAGTAGTGGGGGTATGACGACGATAACGAGCAGTGATGGTAGTATGAGCATAAGATCCACCACTATCGTCTAGTTCTTCGTGCATGAGACTTAGGTATCATGAACGTGTCGCCGATGCTCTAAAAGAAGGAATGGGGTTCTCCGCCAGGCCACAGGCGGAGGTCCTGCCTCAGGGGTTGTATTCTGCATCCTCTGAAGGTCCCCATTCATAAATACCGATAGCGCAGAGCCTTAATCTTGGTCGATCTGATATAACCGTCAAAATCTCAACGTGCCGAAGAGAGGGGCAACGTAAGATATATCGTGCACCCCTGGCCTTCCCCTGACTCTATCCACATACGGCCGCCATGCACTTCGATTATTCGATTAACGATGGTGAGACCTACTCCCGTACCCTCGCTACCGCCATCTATCTTGTAAAACAGTTCGAAGACTTTCTCGTGCTGATCCGGATCGATCCCCATGCCGTTATCACGCACGAAGAAAGCAGGCTCATCGCCATCACTTCGATATCCTAGGTCTATCCGGGGGTGCTCCTGGCCGCCCATGTATTTCATGCTGTTCTCGATGAGGTTTACCAGCATCTCTTCAATCCTCAAACGGTCCACATGGACCATTGGCCACTCCTCGGCAAGGGAGATCTCTGCACCGCTCAATCTTAACTTCTCTGAAATTCGATCCAGTGCATCTCTAACGATCTCTCCAAAAGCCACATCCTCCGGAGGGTTCATCACACGGCCAACGCGGGAGAGCTCTAGGGTATCGGCCAGGAGCCTGTCCATACGGGTAATTCCCTCCTCTATCATCTTGATGTCCGTCTTGATTGTTTCTACATCATCTTGTTCTATATCCTTCCTGAGGAAGCCTACAAAGCCCTGGATGGTAAAGAGTGGAGACCTCAAATCGTGAGATACGGTATATACAAACCGCTCCATCTCGGCGTTCTTCGTCTCCAGCTCGAAAGTTCTCTCCCTGACCCGTTCCTCCAGCTCGTTGCGATGTTTCTGGAGCTCTTCGTCGTTTATATTGCGTATAATGGCCCCACCGATGGACTCTGCCGCTACAAATAGGACGGATATCTCGCTATCGGACCATGTCCTGACAGAACGGCAGTCGCCAAAGCCGATGTGGCCCCATAACCGGCCTTTGATAATGATCGGCACGAGCAAAATGGAGATGATATTCAGGGGGTCGAGGATCTTTCGCACAGACTCAGGAAAGTCCCGGACGGCCCCCTTGATGGGGGTACCTGATGAAAGCATCTCATAAGCGAGGGGATCGATGCTATCGTAAAATATATTCTGAAATGCAGTTTTGTCCCTCACGACCGAGTGCGTCTCTCTTGACCAGGTAAAGCGCTGGCTCGTCATATGCTCACCGGTCTTCGGATCATCGATATTCTCGAAGATGAAGACGCGATCAACATCCATATAGTGACCGAGAGTCTCAAGCGCCTGGTCGATGGCAGAGTTGAAGTCAACAAGTGACAGCAGCTCGTGAGAGGTCATGGCAGCACCTTCGAGCAGGTGATCTCGTTTGCGCAGCTCCTCCTCAACACGCTTGCGCTCGGTGATGTCACGTATCGATCCAATTGCTCCTGCAATATTACCCTCGCTATCGTATAGTGGTGATGCAGTTCCCCACAGATACGCTCCTGTTCCCCCATACAGGGAAGGTACAAAGACCTCACCGAAGATTGTATCGCCCACTCTTCTGACATGGTCATACCGGGACTCGATCTCCTCATCGTTTAAAAAGATAAGATCAACCAATATTGGTCTCTCTATTCCGTAGAAGGGTGCTGCATAAGCATAATCACCCTTCCCTAGGATATCCTCCTTATGAACACCGGTCATCTCCTCAATCGCCCGGTTCCAGGCGATCACCTTCTTATCCCGGTCGATGACAAATGTTGCATCAGGAAGGAACTCGACGATATCCAGCAGCTGCTTGTGGGCGTTGCGTAACTCTTCTTTTGCCTGGAGACGCAGGATTGCACTCCCCATCATGCCCACGATCGCCTCCAGCGCATTGCGGCGGGAGGAGGGCACCTCGTCGATCGTATGCGAGGCGACGTGAAAACTGCCGACGACTTGATCCTGGTAGAGCATGGGGATAACACCGAGAGCACGCAGCTCCTCAAGAGCTTCTGCGTCATGCAGACACGGCAATTTCACATCTTGATGCCGAAAATAGAGCGGTTTGCCTGTCATGACACGACGCATCGCCTCCGGATCTGTCGTCCACTGCGATACCCTATCGAGAAAATCCCTCGAAACACCCGTTGAATAGGCCAGCACCAGGTCGTCGGAACCCTTGTCGATAAGATAAACCCCACCACTGTCCATTCCCGAGATTTGAAGAGCGGTCTCAACGCAGAGCTCGAGCGCCTCATCGAGCGCCGTCGCTCCCGAGAGCCTCAACACGAGGTCACGCTGTGCGAGGCTCTGTTCTTCCGCCTGCTTGCGCTCGGTGATGTCACAGGCAATTCCCTGTGTTCCGATAACGTTTCCAGCCTCATCCTTCAGGACGGTTATGTTCAGAATTACCGGAAAAACCCTACCTTTGCCTCGTCTGGTAACGAACCTGCATTCATAATTAGTGAAGGATCGGCCAGTCTCCAGCATCTCCTGGTATGCCTTCACAGTATCCGCCAGATCTTCCGGATGAAGGTTGGGAGCCCATGGTTGACCGATCATCTCCTCTTCGGCAACCTCAGAGGTCTTCAGTCCCATCTCATTTATAAATATGAGATTCCCTCTGTCGTCAGTCTGATAGACGATATCATTTGAGGTCTCAACAAGCAGGCGATATTTGGCCTCTGACTGTCTTAACGCCACCTGCGCACGATTGCGCTCCACGGCATAACCTATAGAGCGCCTCAGGAGGTTGCCATCGATCTGTCCCTTGACCAGATAGTCCTGCGCGCCCAGCTGCACCGCACCTATCGCCAGATCATCATCATCAGAGACGGTGAGCACGATAACCGGTACGCCAGATGCCTGATCATTCACCCTCTGGAACGTCTCGATCCCCTGGCTGTCCGGCAGTCCCAGATCCAGCAGGATCACGTCGGGCTCGTTCTTTGCGATCTCTTCCAGCCCTTCCGAGAGGCGATATGAAGACACAATCTCGAAGGCGATGCCGCTATCCTGTAACATCTCCCATATCAGCCGGGCATCTCCGGGGTTGTCCTCGATCAGCAGGATCTTGAGTTTAGCCTTCATATCTCTCACACTATGGTAGCTTTACCACGGTCAACCAGAAGTTCTCAATCGATCTCACCACATTGATTAACTGCTCCAGATCAACCGGCTTGGTGATATAGCAGTTTGCATGGTGATTATAGGTTCTGATGATGTCCTCCTCTGCGTCGGACGTGGTCAGGATAATCACAGGAATGGACTTCAGATCATCATCATCTTTGATCTCCGCGAGCACCTCACGCCCATCCTTCTTCGGCAGGTTCAGGTCGAGCAGGATGATATCCGGACGGGGAGCATCTGCGTACTCTCCCTCTCTGCGAAGAAATGCCATCGCCTCCACGCCATCCATGACCACACGGAGGCCGTTGCGAATCTTACCTTCTTTAAAGGCCTCCTGCGTCAGGCGCACATCGCCTGGGTTGTCCTCCACCAGCAGAACCTCGACAGTTTTACCTATCCGCTCCATGAATATTTCACCTCTTTTGTATTACGGGGGTTGTGAAGTAGAACGTCGATCCCTTCCCGGGTTCGGATTCCAGCCATATGCGCCCCCCATGCCGTTCAACAATTCTCTTGCTGACCGCCAAGCCGATGCCGGTGCCAGGATACTCTGTCCTGCCATGAAGCCTCTGGAATATGACGAAGATACGATCGAAATACTGTGGCTCGATCCCGATGCCGTTGTCCTTCACCGAGAAGACCCAATCGTCTCTCTGCCTCTCTGCCGAGATATGAACCTTTGGAGGATCATCGCCGTGGAACTTGATGGCGTTGCTGATCAGGTTCTGGAAGACCTGGGCGAGCTGCGATGCGTCTGCCATCACCACCGGAAGGGGATCATGAGTGATCAAAGCTCCACTTTCCTCGACCGCCATCCTCAGACCGGTGAGGGTCTGCTCCAGGACCGCCCTGCTGTCAGTCGGCTCAAAGGGGTTGCCGCGGGTACTGACCCGGGAAAAGGCCAGCAGATCATTGATGAGCGTCTGCATCCTGATTGCGCCGTCAAAAGCGTAGTTGATGAAATCATCAGCATCGTCATCAAGCTTGTCTTTGTACCGTAGTTGTAGCAGCTTCACATAGCCCGTTACCATACGCAACGGCTCCTGCAGGTCATGCGAGGCCACATAGGCAAACTGCTCGAGTTCCTGGTTGCTCCGTTCCAGATCTTCGGCATATTCTTTCAACTTATTCTCCGCCTGCTCGCGTGCCTCTTCCAGCTCCATACTGTACAACGCAAAGGCGATATCTCCGGCGACCTCCTCAAATAGTGACTGCTCTTCTTCGTCAGTGACACGCTCCCGGCGAACGGTGAGCGTGATAAAACCGTATACCGTTCCTCCATGCTCAAGCCGCAGGGTCATCGATCCTCTTTCCCCACAGGCCGAGGCGAGGGGGCAGTCTGGACAGTCGGAAACCGGATCTTCGGTTATCACGATGCCAGGATTATCCAGCGCCTTCTGCGCGCATTCTGTCAATTCTCCATGCTTGAATCGTTCTATCACCGGCAGGAAGTCTCTGCCCAGACCCGCTTCTGCGGACCTTACAAGTTGGTGGGACTCATCCAGTAGGGCGACCCAGACGGTATGATATCCACGAGTCTCGATGAGAGCGTCACATACGCCTTTGAGCAGTTTTTCAGGATCATTTTCCCTTACGACCAGCTGGTTGACGTTCCGGATGGCTAGAAGTATACGGTTGAGATGATCGATTCTTTTTTCCGCCTGCTTATTCTCGGTGATGTCGCGTATCGATTCAATCGCTCCTGCAATATTACCTTCGCTATCGAAGAGCGGTGATGCCCTTCCCCAAAGATAAGCTCCCCTACCTCCATAAAGGATGGATGTAAAGGTTTCAGCAGTAAGCGTATCTCCATCTCTTCTGACGTAATCATAGCGAGACTCAGTCTCCTCATCATCTAAAAAGATCAAATCAACCAGTATCGGTCTTTCAACTCCGTAAAATGGTAGTGCATAAGCATAATCGCCCTTCCCGATGATCACCTCCTTATGAACACCGGTCATCTCCTCTGTTGCCCGGTTCCACGCGATCACCTTCTTATCCCGGTCGATGACAAATGTCGCATCAGGAAGGAACTCGACGATACCCAGCAGCTGCCTGTGGGCATTGCGTAATTTCTCCTCTGCCACGACCTGCCTCTCGCTAACAGAGCCTATAACATACGCCACTAATATAAAAATAGTCGCTCTCCCAAGTTCATTTACAGAGAGGGGGATCGGAGATAAATGAGTAACAAGAATATGGACCATACCGAGCCCAAGGGCAACATAAAGGGCCTTCTTCTGGTACCACACCCCGGCTAAAATAATGGGAATATAGAAAAAGTGAGTATATACCACTGTCTTATGCATGACAAGGGCAACATAAAAAGCCAAGATGACGCAGGCTACTATGGTAAAAACCAACGCAAGAAATTTATTCTCAGAACTTTTGCCAAAAAAATGGTCTCTTCCCGTCATAGTGCGCACTCCGTCTCACAGCATGATATGAATACCATTCCTGGCCTGCTCCAAGGTTATAGCTTACAACCTCTAAGTCATACAGTCATACTGACGAAGATGAGATCTAACGGCGGATAAACGGGAACTCAAAGATAGGCCTCTATATTCGTCAGGTTTTTCAGGTCGCTCTTGTCTACGCAGGACCCCGAGATCACCTCTTCTCGCATATGGATGGACGCCTTGGAGCGGAGGGCAAGAGCCACGCAGTCGCTGGGCCGGGCATCAATCTCGTGCTCGACCGAGTTGGAGCCAATCGAGATCCTGGCGTAGAATACGCCTTCATCGAGGTCGTCTATGAGCGCCTTGGTTATCCTGGCGTCGAGGCTCTCCATGATCGATATGAAGAGGTCATGGGTCATAGGCCGGGGAGTGACCTCGCCCGAGAGGGCGTTATGTATGGACATGGCCTCGGAGAGACCCACGAAGATGGGCACTATCCTGGACTTCTCGTCCTCCAGGAGCACCACCGGTGCGAGGGCTCCACCCTCGGTCTCCACGATGTAGACGCCTCTCACGCTCACGGAAACAAGAGATCCCATAATCTTTCTATTCTCGTGCCCCATCTTATATATTAATTACCCATGACGAATACCAATTCTTATGCATGCGTCTTCCACGGTCCAGTCCTTGACCAGGGCGCCTTGCACTTCCATGGATTTTTTTATCTCCAGGCGTTCGGCCCTTACCTCGTTGGCGATGTGATCTTCCATTCTTTGGACCAGGTTCAAGACGTCTTCGTTATCGATCTCCACCATTGCTATGATCTTATCCTCGACTCTGAGGTCCATCTCCTTGCGCATGTCTTGTACCCTGCGGATCACCTCTCTGGCGTACCCTTCTGCCTCGAGATCGTCGGTGAGGGCGATATCGACATAGACCGTGCCCGAAGAGAAGGCCGCATCCACGAGGTTCTCCGGGACCTGTTCTAAGAACTCCACCATCTCCGGAGTGATGGGGAAAGACGCGATCATGCACCGGCCCTGGTCGAGATCCTTCTTCACCTGGACAGGATCCGCAACCTTGAGTGCCTGGATCACCTTCTGGGCATCGCCCTTGAAGATGGGTCCTATCTTCCTGGGCACCGGGTTGAGAGCCAGGTCCATGGGCGGCTTCTGGCCAGGTTCCAGCACCTCGACCTTCTTGCAGTTTGTCTGGCCCATCAGAACCTTCTCCAGCCCGCCGAGGTCAACCTCTTCCGCAGACGATATTATGATCTTCGATACGGGCCAGCGCAGCTTTCTTCCTCCTCTCTGTCTCGCGTTGGAGACGGCTTCCACGACCTCCCTAACGGTCTTCATCTTCGCCTCCAGGATCTCGTCTACGAGCTCGTCTCTGGGGTTATGCCAGTCGCACATGTGAACCGACTCGGAGGCGCCAGGATCCACGTTCCTCACCAGGTTCTGGTAGATGGACTCGGCGATGAAAGGTGCGAAAGGAGCCAATAGCTTGGTCAAGGTGACCATCGTCTCGTAGATGGTGGCGTAGGCGGCCTGTTTGTCAGGGTCAGCGGTCTCGATCCAGGTCCGGGGCCTGACGAGTTGGATGTACCACCGGGAGAGGTCCTCCATGACAAACTCGGATAAGGCCCTGGTGACTCTGTGGAGCTGGTAGGTTTCCATATGCCCGTCGATCTCACCGGCCAGGGTGTTCACCCGGGATAGGATCCATCGGTCTTCGGGTCGGAGATGCTCTTTGTACCGTTCCAGGTTGGTCTCGGCAGGATCGAACTCGTCCAGGAGCATGTAGGGAAGGGGGAACCGGTAGGCGTTCCAGAGGATGTTCAGCATCCTGTTGGTGTTGGCCACCTCCTCCCAGCTGAAATGGATGTCCTCCCAGGGGGCGTTGGAGGATAGAACGTAGAACCGGAGGGTATCTGCACCGAACTTCCGGACGACTTCTTCTGGCTGGACCACGTTCCCCAGGCTCTTGCTCATCTTCTTCCCCTTATCGTCCAGGGTGAAACCGTGCATGAGGACGCTTTTGTAGGGTGCCTGACCGAAAGAGACCATGCTGGCACCCAGCTGGGAGTAGAACCAGCCTCTCGTCTGGTCGTGACCCTCCGTGATGAAGTCTGCAGGCCACCATTCTTCGAACTCGTCTTTGTCCCGAGGATAGTTGAGGGTGGCCCAGGAGGCCACGGCACTGTCGAACCAGACATCGAAGACATCGGGTACGCGGCGCATGGTGCCGCCGCAGGGACAGTCCAGAACGATCTCGTCCACGGCTGGCCGGTGGAGGTCGACGATCTTCTGGCCGCACCGTTCATCGAGCTCTTCTATGGAGCCTATGACCTCCACCTGGCCACAGTCGTTGCAGATCCAGATGGGAAGGGGTATACCCCAATACCTCTGCCGCGAGATGCACCAGTCACGAGCTCCCTCGACCCAGTCTTTGAACCTGGAGGATCCTGCCCAGTCGGGGTACCACTTCACGTTCTCGATCTCTTTTAGCATATCGTCACGGAGATCGGCGATCTTGAGGAACCACTGGGGGGTGGCGATGTATATGATGGGAGTCTTGCACCGCCAGCAGTGGCCGTACCGGTGGCTGATTTTTCCCTCGGCCAGCATGAACCCCCTATCGGCAAGATCGATGTTCACCTCGTCGTTGATATCTCGCACGTACTTGCCCACGTACTTCTCGCCCGCCTCTTCGGTGTACCGGCCGTCCCCGCCCACGGGACAGAAGACCGTCATGCCCCTCTCCACGCCCAGCTCGAAGTCCTCCATACCGTGGCCTGGCGCCACGTGGACCAGCCCGGTATTCTCCGCGGTGACGAAATCGGCCAGATGGACCTTGTGCTCGATCGAGGACTGGGCGGGGATCAGATCTTCCAGGGGATGGACGTAACCCAGACCGTCCAGCGCCTCGCCGGAGAACTTGTCCAGGATCTGGTAGTCCCTGTATCTCCCTTCGCGGAGGACGTTATCCACCAGGGAGGTTGCCATGATCAGGATATCTTCCCTGTCACCTTTCCAGGCCCGGACCTTGGAGTACTCGAACTCGGGATGGGCAGCCACCCCCACGTTGGCAGGGATGGTCCAGGGGGTGGTGGTCCAGATGACCAGGTAGGTTTTCTCCTCGCCGACAACAGGGAACTTGACGTAGATGGAGGGATCGGTCTCCTCCCAGTACTCCACCTCGGCATCGGCGATAGCGGTCTCGCACCGGGGACACCAGTTCACCACCCGAAAACCCCTCTCCAGGAGGTCCCGCTCATGGGCCCTCTTCAGGGTCCACCAGGCCGCCTCCAGGTACTCGTCCTTGAGGGTCATGTAGGGTTCTTCCCAGTCGAGCCAGGCTCCCAGGATCTTGAACTGGTCGGTCATGGCATCTTTCTGGCGGTGGGCGAACTCCATACACTTCTGGATGAATTTGTCCACGCCATAGGACTCGATATCCTTCTTGCTCTTGAAGTTTAGAGCCTCCTCCACCTTGACCTCGATGGGAAGGCCGTGCATGTCCCACCCGGCGCGGTCCTTGACGTGGAAGCCGTTCATCGACCTGTACCGGAGGATGGCGTCCTTGATCACTTTGTTCCAGGCGGTGCCCAGGTGGATCATGCCGGTGGTGTAAGGCGGCCCGTCGACGAAAAAGAACTTCTTGCCTCCGATCCTCATGGTCCTGGTCTTGGGGTAGATCTCGTTTTTGTCCCAGAACTCATTTACCTGGTTCTCAACCTCTTTCGCGTCGTATTGTCCTGCCACCTCTGAGATCAATAGTAGTCCTCCAGCAAGGGAAAATTGATATTCTGGCCTCCATAGAATTAAGGGCTTATTTAGGCTTTGTGACGGCGAAAGGTATGTCTGAACGACCCGACCCGACGTTTTTTGGAGCTATGCGAAGTTGACGAGCGCTGCAAAAATGAGATCGTGCCGACTTCGACGTAAAGGCTTTATCTTAGTACATAAAGAATAACGTTATGTGCTCGAGTAAATGCGAGCGTAAGCGAGCATTTTCTCGTTGTACATAAAGAATAACTTTATGTGTTCGAGTAAATCCGACCGAATGGAGGATTTACTCGTCGGGCGACCATATAGATAGGGGAGTGATTCGTTTTGAGCACATCGTCTCCGTTACCGATCCTGATGGCATGCGTCCTCATGCTGGGGCTATCCGGAGCATGGGCCGAGTTGTCGGTCGGATACGGCGATCCCTTCTGCCGCCTCGACGGTGGCCGCTACCCCCTGGGATGGACTCCCGGACCAAAGAACGCCGGCACGAATCTTTCGGCACAGGACAACTCCAGCGCGTCTCTCCTGGCCAACCAGAGCGCAGGCGCGCTTCCGGCGGGATGCGCCACCTTCAACACCAGCCTGGCGCCCGGATCTCTCGAGTTCGATAGTAGCGCTTCTGTGATCGGCATGGCACATCAGGGTTGGGCTTCCTGGGATCCCCGGGCCGACGAGAAAGGGCGCCACGCCGAGTACGGGAGAAGATCGACCGACCTGGCCGGGGTATTCTCCATCGAGATGATTATCAGGCTGGCCTCCAACGAGACCTGCGGCAAGAGCGCAGACTGGCTGCCCTCCATCTGAAGCCTTAATATCTCCTTCTCTCGACTCTACGTGTTCCTCAATCATCATGTTCTCGCGTCATTTTGATGCATTCGGCTTCTGCTATAATTCTTCGTTTTAGGTGAGGATGCAACCAAAAGTCATAGTATTCTAGATCGTCCAAGCATTCTTCAAACTCGGCAAAAGATATCAACCCAACATCATAAGCTTGCAGAATCAACCCAATCGTACCCACTACATCGAATCCAAGTGCTTTTGCAAATGCGCGTGCTCCCCGATCGTCCAGCACCAATAAGTCAAAGCGGTGCCCCATGGCAAGCACATCAGCTTCGCCATGATGAATGCCTGGATCACGAGAATATTTCTCTGTTCCATCGTGCTCATCTGTTTCCAGTTCTTCGACCTTTATCCATTCGGCATCAATAGCGTCTTCTACTTCCATAGCACTTGCAAATCCGTACGAAAGATCTTTCCCGCGAAGTATCTCCTTCGCCACAGCACTGGCAATATATACCGTGTCAAACATATCGTGCAAGAGCCCCAGTTTACCGATTTTGGATAGATGAATTAAAGGAGATGCATTAATTAGATACTACTTTTAAGTTTCTTAAGTGTTTTAATGTCTGCTTCAAAATCTTCCACTTCATACTGAATTGGTACTCCCCGCTTTTTTATTTCAGCGATCATTTCATATAAGCTAACATCAGCCAGCTGAGCAGCCTTCCACATCGAAACCTTCCCTTCGATGTACAGTTGAGTGGATCGTTTCAGAAGTTCCATTCGCAGCCCACGTTCAATAAGCCGGGCAAGTAGTGTCGGTGTGTCGGTGTGAGATTCCTCTGCAAGGTCATCAATAATCCCGGCAGTACTTTCTTGGAGCTTTGTTTCTATAATTTTCAACATGCATTCACCTCTGGTACGGAAAAGTATAATCTTTGGTATGAAAACACATCATCTCACCATTTGTTTTCATCCTCATGGGTGTTCTCATGGGTCATGTGCGTTTCTTGTTGTACATAATGTATAACATTCTGTACTCGAGTAAATCCGACCGAATGGAGGATTTTCTTGGCAATATAAGAATCATAGTAACTCTTATGACTTGATGCTTTAAATAATATTTCGCAACTACTTATGAGGACTTCAAAAAAGTTAGGCACAATTTTAAAAATACAGCATGAATCTAGTGTCCGGTCATCTAAGTAATGTCGTAAAGACGACCGTCATTCCCGATGAGGAGGGAAAGCCGTGTCCACCACGATGGAATAGACTTCTTCCACATTCATCGACGAGTCACCACCCTTCGCGTCTTCGCGTGCCCCATAATTTTTGCCTCACGCGAAGGCGCGAAGACGCGAAGTCCCTCTCGTCGAAATGCATGCAAAATATATAAAATACCAGTAGCCTCGATTGAGGGTCCAACTGGATTCTCACCTTCGTGGGAATGACAAGTGCATGATACGATATTTTACGCATGACTCGACACTAGTGCTAAGGCAAAAGCTGATCGGACATTACCGCTATTACGGTATGAGCGGTAATATGCGGTGGTTACAGAACTACTACCATCAAACGGTGAAGCTCGCTTTCAAGTGGATAAACAGACGAAGCCAGAAGAGAAGTTATAACTGGGATCAGTTTAAACGATTTCTCGCGTTCAATCCATTGCCGCAGCCAAAGATTTACCATTCGACTTATACCCTATACTGGTAGAGGATGTACTCTTGAAGAACCGGATGAGGGAAAACCTCAAGTCCGGTTCTGTGAAGGGGCTCATAGTAACCCTGGAGCTATTACTCCAAAAAGGGGTGGCTATGAGTTCTACTCGACATACTTTATATACAACAAGAAAGGACTAATATCGGTGGGACGCAGTTTAATCAAGAGGAGGGATGGCCCTTGAAAGGTTTCATTATGATCAACGTCGAGCCGGGAACGGAGAAACCGGTCTACGATACTCTCTCTCAGATCAAGGGGGTCCGGGAGGTGGTACCTGTCTACGGTGAGAACGACTTCATCGCCATCGCCGACGTCGGCGGGATCAACGATCTCAATATGATCGTACTGAGTATCCGCGAGATCCGCGGTGTGACGTCCACAGAGACCATACTGGGCATGGAGCTGAAGTTCTAGCCTGATAAGACCGAAAGATCGATCCCTCGAGAATGGTACCACGCTACATTCACGACTCTCGCTATCCTGATCACACCGAAAGCGATATGAGCTCTGAACCTCGAACCCCCTCTGACGGCCATGGGTAAACTTTCACCGCTGATGGAGCAGTACCACAGGATGAAGTCCCAGTGTGGGGACGCCATCCTCCTATTCCGGATGGGCGACTTTTACGAGACCTTCGAAGAGGACGCGGCGATCACCGCCAGGATATTGAACATCACCCTGACCTCTAGACAGAAAGACCGCGACGGATATCGGATACCCCTGGCGGGGATCCCCTACCGCGCCCTGGATGCGTACCTGCCCAAGCTCGTCGAGGCGGGGCACAAGGTGGCCATATGCGAGCAGGTGGAGGATCCGAAAAAGGCCAAGGGCTTGGTCAAGAGAGAGATAACCCGCATAATCACCCCCGGGACAATAATCGAGCCCGCCATGCTGGAAGAGGGTGCGAACAACTTTCTGGCTGCTGTGGTGGAATACCAGGGTGCTGTGGGCCTGGCCTTCGCCGACGTCTCCACCGGGGAGTTCCTCACCACAGAGCTTTCCGCCACCGAGGCGGTGACCAAGGTGGCCGGGGAGCTTTCCAAGTTCAGGCCTGCCGAGTGCATAACCCCTCCGTCCACCGGAGATGAGATCCTCGAGCTGATCGGAGAGTTCGAGAACCTGTCCGTACAGAGCCTCGATGAGGATCTCGATATCCAAAAGGCGCGTTCCCTCTTACTCGATCACTTCGGCCAGGACAACCTGGAGAGGTTCGGCGTCTTGGATAAAGAGCTCTCTCTTTGGGCCTGTGGCGTTGTTCTCTCCTACCTCGGATCGGCCCATCTGGTGGCCCTGGGCCACATCTCTACCATCAAGCTCTACTCTCCCTCGGAGTTCATGGTCCTGGACGAGGTCACCCTGAGGAACCTCGAGATATTCCGGAACATCAGGGACCGGACGAAGAGAGGATCGCTCCTGGAGTTTTTGGACCAAACCGTCACCCCCATGGGATCCCGGACCCTGCGCAAGTGGCTCCAGATGCCCTCGTTGTACCCCGAGGAGATCGAAGACCGGCTCGACGCCGTAGAGGAGCTCTGCAAAAACGCCCTTCTGCGAAGCACGATCCGGGAGTCTCTGAAAGGCACCGGCGATCTCGAGCGGATCACGGCCAGGACCTCCTGCGGGACCGCCTCGCCCAAGGACATGGTGACCCTCAGAAGTTCGCTGGAGAGACTGCCTGAGCTATGCCAGGTTCTGGAAGATGTCCGCTCATTGCGCCTCGGCGATATCGGGTCCAGGTCGGACCTGGGCGCCCTGGGCGAGACGGTGAACCAGATAAGAGAGGCGATCGCAGAAGACCCGCCGGCAACGATCAAGGAAGGAGGGATCATCCGCGAAGGGTACGACGACGAGCTGGACGAGCTGAGGTCCGTCCTTCGTGAGGGCAAGGATTGGATCACCCGGCTGGAACGAAAAGAACGAGATCGAACGGGGATCAAGTCGCTCAAGGTGAGCTACAACAACGTCTTCGGATATTACCTGGAGGTGACCAAAGCCAACCTATCGGCGGTTCCGGAAGAGTACATCAGAAAACAGACCCTCACCAACTCTGAGAGGTACATCACCCCGGAGCTGAAGGATATGGAGGCCAAGGTCCTCTCCGCCCAGGAGAGATCGACCGCCCTGGAACATGAGATCTTCGTTCGGATCAGGGCGGCGGTCGGCGGTTGCGCCGGCGCGATCCAGGAGAGGGCCAAGGCCCTGGGCGAGCTGGACGTGATAGCCACCCTGGCGTTGGTGGCTGCGGATAACGACTTCGTGAAACCAGAACTGAGCACCGACGGCGAGATCATAATCAGAGACTGCCGCCACCCTGTCCTGGACAGAGATATGCGAGGAGGGTTCGTGCCCAACGACGTTTCCTTGGGCCGGACGAACCGGTTCCTCATCCTGACCGGTCCCAACATGGCGGGGAAGTCCACCTACATGAGACAGATCGCCTTGTGCGTGATCATGGCCCAGATGGGAAGCTTCGTGCCCGCGTCCTTCGCATCCATGGGGATCGTGGACCGGATTTTCACCCGGGTGGGGGCCTACGACGATCTGACCTCCGGCCAGAGCACCTTCATGATCGAGATGACCGAGCTGGCCAACATCCTCACATCGGCCACACCCCGGAGCCTGATCCTCCTGGACGAGATCGGGAGGGGTACCAGTACCTTCGACGGCCTGAGCATCGCCTGGGCCGTCTCCGAGTACCTGCACAACAGGGTCAAGGCGAAGACCATCTTCGCCACCCATTACCATCAGCTCACCCAGCTGGCCGACGTACTGTCCGGGATTGAGAACTACAACATAGCGGTGAAGGAGGAAGGAGACTCAATAGTCTTCCTCAGGACGGTGGTTCCGGGAGCCACGGACAAGAGCTACGGGATACATGTGGCCAAGCTGGCCGGTGTGCCCAAAGAGGTGATAACCAGGTCCAAAGAGATCCTCAAGGTCATCGAGATGGAGACGGTAATAGATCCCCTGGGCAAGAACGAATCCAAAAAGCAGAAGAACAGGCAGAAGTACACCCAGCTCATATTCTTCGATTCGCCCGGGAAAGAGGTGTCGGAGAAAGACCCCTTATTAGAGGAGCTCGAAGGTCTGGACCTCGACACCATAACGCCCCTGGAAGCCCTAAATAAGCTGGTCGAGTATCAGAAAATGTTGAGAGAGTGCTGAGATGGCTAATATGGCCAAGATAAGATTGCTCGATCCGGATACCGTGAACAAGATCGCCGCCGGCGAGGTCATCGAGCGACCTGCATCTGTTGCAAAAGAGCTGATCGAGAACTCCATCGATGCCGGTGCCTCCAGGATACGGATCGAGGTGGCCGAGGGAGGAAAACGCCTGATCAGGGTTACCGACGACGGCTGCGGTATCGAGAAAGAAGACGTGGTCCTGGCCTTCCAGAAGCATGCCACCAGCAAGATATCCGGCGCCGAGGACCTGGACCGGATCGATACCCTGGGCTTCAGGGGCGAGGCTCTCTCCAGCATAGCGAGCGTGGCCCGGTCTGTGGAGGTCCATACCAAGGTCCGGTCTTCCGACCTGGCGGCGGGCGGGGTCAGGCTCCGGATCGAAGATGGTGAGGTGGCCGAGAAAACAGAGGTCGGCTGTCCTGCAGGAACGACCATCGAGGTCAGAGACCTTTTTTACGGCATGCCCGCCCGGCGCAAGTACCTGAAGAACGCCAGGGCGGAGCTGGCCAGGATAACGGACGTGGTCACCAGCTACGCCATAATCAACCCCCAGGTCGCCTTCGACCTATTCACCGGGAAGAGGACGATCTTCAAGTCGGTCCGGTCCGAGGGTTGGGACGACTGCATCCTCCGGATACTGGGAACAGAAGTGGCCAGAAACCTGGTTCCTGTAAAGGCGGAGTCGAGGCAGATGACCATCTCCGGTGTGGTGGGGAGACGCTCTTTGACCAGGTCCGGTCCCGACTGGATAATGGTCTATGTGAACGGGAGAGCGGTACGCTCCAGGGTCCTGACCAGGGCGGTGACCGAGGCCTACCGGACATTCATACCTTCGGGCAGGTATCCCATAGCGATGATCTCTCTAGAGATCGATCCTGCCCTGGTGGACGTCAACGTCCATCCCACCAAGAGAGAGGTCCGGTTCCTGAGAGAGGAAGATGTGGCAGAGGCGGTGGTCGATGCGGTGTCTCGGGCGCTTTTGGTGAACGATGTGGAGGCCTCCGACAGCCAGATGAGGGCGCTGGAGACCGGTGAAGAGACAAGCCGAGAAGAAACCGGCCGAGAAGACGATGGGAGACCCAAACCCGGCCCGGTGGTCGATCAGGATGCGCAGAGAACCCTGCCACTGACGAGCGGCGCCGAGTCTAGGCTGGAGCTGGATCTATCCCCCGGTTTCGAGAAGACCAAACTTCGGGTGCTGGGCCAGGTCCTGAAGCTCTACATCGTGGCCGAGGGAACCGAAGGTCTGGTACTGGTGGACCAGCATGCCGCTGCAGAGAGGGTAAGGTACGAGCACCTCAAAAAGATGCATGCGACTCGGACCCTATCCCAGGAGCTGATAACCCCCATCAACCTGGAACTCTCGCCCAAAGAGCAGCTGATGCTCGAAGACTGGAACGAGCTTTTGGCCAGGATGGGGTTCGAGATCCACCCCTTCGGTGGGAAGACCTACAACGTCAGATCGCTCCCGGCCATCGGGACCCGGCTCGAAGACCCCCAATCGGTCCACGACGTTCTGAGGGATCTCTTCGCTATGGGAAAGGTGAGCTGCGGGTCCACGTCCGAAGACGATGTCCTGAAGCTTCTGGCCTGTCGCGGATCGATAAAGGCCGGTTGCGAGATGACCTGGAAGGAGATGCACGACCTCTTGAAAGACCTTTTCTCCTGCCAGAATCACAAGACCTGTCCCCATGGCAGACCCACCGTCGTCACCATATCCAGCGCCCAGCTCGAGAAGATCTTCGGGAGAAGGTAGAACTTTTTAACCCCTTGGAGACAACTCCTGACCATGGATCTGGAAGGGTTTGCCAAGAGAGGTCTGAGACGGTCTGACCCGGACGTGGAGTCGAAGCTCATAGAGATGATACTGGAGGTCAAAGAAGGCGTCTCCGGGGAATACGCAAGAAGGCTGGCCCGGGCGGTTCTGGAAGAGGCAGAGGTCACCCTGGACCCCCAAGGAGAGGTCTTCGATCTCTGGAATAGTGGGGTTACCATGGGCGAGTTCGGGGTGGGGTCCAGGGGTCTGGGCGACTTCTACGCCCACGGCAAGATCGCCGAGGTCATAGGCCAGACCGACGCTGTGGTGGACTCCCGGCAGCTGGACGACTCCGGCGCGGTGAGGGCAGGAGACGAGTACATCGTCCTGACCGTCGATGGCATGCACTCCCGGCTGAGCGACTACCCTTTTCTGGCAGGTTTCCACGTCACCAGGGCCACCCTCCGCGATATCTACGTGATGGGAGCCCGGCCGGTGGCGATGCTTTCCGACATTCATCTTGCAGATGACGGCGACGTGGCCAGGCTCTTCGATCACATCGCAGGTATAGCCGCCGTGGGCGAGCTGGCCGGGGTTCCTCTGATAACCGGCAGCACCCTGCGCATAGGAGGAGACATGGTGATCGGTGACCGCTTGTCTGGCTGCGTGGGCGCGGTGGGCGTATCCGATAAGCTCACCCCCAGGAAGGATGCCACCCCCGGAGACGTGATACTGATGACCGAGGGCGCCGGTGGTGGAACGATCTGTGCTGCCGCCCTCTATTACGGACGGCACGAGGTGGTAGATGAGACCCTGAACATCAAGTTCCTGGAGGCGGCTGCCGCCCTTCTGGACGCGGACGTGATGATCCACGCCATGACCGACGTGACCAACGGGGGGATCAGGGGTGATGCCAAGGAGATCTCCTATACCGCCGGGGTGAAGTTGATCTTCGAAGAGGAGAAGATGAGCAGGTTGGTGAACCCCCGGGTCTCGGAGATGCTGGAGTCCCTGGAGATCGATTACCTGGGGGTCTCCATAGACGCGCTCCTCATAATAGCGCCCCAGAGTTCCGCCCGGAAGATAAGCGAGGTGATCGGGGCCGTGGGTGTGGAGATCGACCAGGTCGGCAGGGTAGAAGAGGGGACCGGGGTGGAGCTTCACACCTCCGACGGGGTAAAGGACTTCGAGCCCCGGTTCAGGGAGTCGGCCTACACCCCCATAAAGAAGGCGGTGGGCGAAAAGACACCGAGAGACTTCTCGGATATGAAAAAGATGGTGGATCAGGCCGCGCAGAGGGCTGTTACCAAGAAAGAACGGTTTGTGGATATGATAAGAAATGAGCGGTAGGGGCGAGAGGGCGAGAGGGCGAGGGAGGGATGAGAATTGAACGAGAACCTTCTCGAGGCTGCAATCGCGGGTAAAGAAGGCCCAATTATCTCTGCTGTGGCCAGGGCGGAGGGGGTGAGGCCTGATCTCCTCCTCAAGCAGGTGGCTTCTGGTCGTGTTGTCATAATGCAACGAGACGGCAAACCGCCCGTGGGTATAGGCGAGGGCCTGAGGACAAAGATCAACGCTAACATCGGAACATCTGCCGATCTTTTTGATCCCCATGAGGAGGTCAAGAAGGCCAGGGTCGCAGAACACTACGGGGCTGACACCATTACCGACCTCTCGATGGGCGGCCCCATCGACGAGATCCGAAGGAAGATACGGGCGGTTACGAATACCCCACTGACGACGGTGCCCATTTATCAAACGGTTGTGGAACGGGGCTCCTTCGAAGCCATATCCGAGCACGATCTGCTCCGGACCATCAGAAAGCATGTCGACGAGGGGATTTCGTCTGTCGTCGTCCATGCAGGCTTCACCCTTGAGATGCTGGAGGAACTCAGGAGTGTGAAGAGGATAATGGGCATGGTGTCCAAGGGTGGCTCCTTCACATCGGCGTGGATGCTAGAGAACGGCAGGGAGAACCCTTTTCTTTCCCGGTTCGATGAGATATGTGGAGTTCTCGCCGAAGGGGACGTGGTGCTTTCCCTCGGGAATAGCATGAGGAGTGGGTGTATTCACGACACCATGGACGACCCGCAAGAAAAGGAGATGGAGATGAATGCCAGGCTTGCCACCCGCGCAAATGAGCTCGGCGTACAGGTCATCGTCGAAGGGATGGGCGGTCACGTCAGCCCGGGCGAGATACACAACTACGTCGCTCATTACAAGAGAACGACGGACTACAGACCTCTGTTTGTTGCAGGTCCTCTCCCAATCGAGATCGGTGCGGGGTACGACCATATGTCCGGATGTGTGGGCGGGGCTATTGCAGCGGGAGCCGGGGCAGATTACCTCTGTTACATCACCCCATCAGAGCACCTGGCCCTGCCAAACGTGGCCCAGGTCAGGGAAGGCGTGGTGGCCTTCAGGATAGCGGCCCACATAGGGGACGCCCTGAAGTACGGACTGGGAGCCGAGGACAAAAGGCTGGCCGAGTACAGGAGGGCCAGGGATTGGGAGAATCTGTTCGGGTCTGCTATCGACGGTGACAGGGCCAGGGAGATACATTCTCAAGATGGGATGGGGACCTGCACCATGTGCGGGAAATACTGTGCCATCGCGATTATGGAAAATTATTTGAGATGAGCTTCTCTAGAGGATCTCGGACAATCTCAGTGTATAGAGCTACAAAGTTTATATATTATCATCAGAATGAATATCTGTGATGGGTTCCTGACTAGTTTTCATTGGTGATCGGTTAACCACCAATCGGATTTGAGGCCTATTTGGTAAACAGTGTTGTCATAAACAATAGTGACTTTCACTTTTTCGCTTCCTATTTACTTGTTGCTGTTCCAACTCGTATAAAAGAATGTTGCTTTAGCTTAATCCATTTTCCATCGTCTATACCGATTAAATTACCACACTGGCATTTGATCTCCTTTCCAGTTCGGATACTATAATCTTCCACTATCCGACCCTTCCAGCAGTGCCATAGTCGGCCTTTTCCAATTTTTTGATATTTGAAAATTTTCCTTTTGCATTTAGCACATTTTACTACTATCATTTTTATCCCGCTGGCCAGACATGTTCATGGCAGTTGGAGATGGTGTAAGGGAACTTTATACTTATCGTTGTTTTAACTCGTTCAACTTTTCCTTTCCAGTAAATCCTTTATTTATTTAGAAGTGATTGTCAATAAAATATAAGTCATAGGGTCTTAAAAACCGATCAAAACCAATCGAGAAAGAAGAGCTTCCCACCGGACCGCAACACCCTGGCGGCTTCCGAGGCCATCCTATGGCGATCCTGCTCCAGAAGATGACCCATTACGTGGAAGGCAAACATGGCGTCGAATACGGCATCCCGAAAGGGGAGGTTGCAGGCATCCGCGGTCAATAGCCGCGCCGGGGATGCCGCTTGCTTTCTGCACAGCCTTACCGCCTCTCTGAATACGTCCAGAGCGGTCGCCTGCCAGGGCCGCCTTTGGATGGCGGAGAGAGTCTTGCCGTTGCCACAGCCCAGCTCCAGCACTCGTGATCCTGCGGGCAGGTCGGGCACGGGGGGTGGCGCGCCTTTCCACAGGCGGCCCTTATCTCTGTACTCTTCTTCCCAGGCCCGGAGGTGTTCCGGGAGAGAATTTCGCACGAGTTTACCGGTAATGGATGCTAAAATATGGTCTACCCGTGCCATTAGAAGAGAATGGAACCAGCACGTATTTAGCAGCAGACACGCCCCAGTTGTCTTATATGCCATGCGTCCAAACAGGGAGCATATAAGACGTGGTGAGAATATGGCACGGAAATCCATATATATTGTATATTGATATATAATACATCAGGCGATCACAGTGGAAGTAGATCAGTATTACAATCCCCATGAGAACCAGATGCCCTATGGCGGCGCCACTGATATTCACGGCAAAATCGTGTGGGTCGTGACTAAGGAAGAGCATGATGAGATGATGGCCCGTATTATAAGGGCTTTTGGGGAGTGAATATGCAAATTGTTATAGATTCAGATATCTTTTTTCTTTTCCCTCTCGCAACGGTCGAGTAAGACCGACCGTAAAGGAATAAATCCTGCTGAAACATGTCGTTTTTTACAACATGCAAGCGGGCACCCACATACAGAACTTTGTGTCCCTATTTCTGTAATTGGGGAGAGTGTTATAATATGCTTGCAAGGTGAAAAAGATAATAGAAATCATAATATAACACAGCTTCATGAGTTGGTTGTTTTTTGGGGTAGCTTGGATATCCGCTTTCTTTATCCAAACGATGCAGTCGCCACTACATGTTATTTGTTACATACAAGTGGAGAATATAAAGATAGTAGAATGAGTCCCACCGACGCCGTCCACTTAGGCTATGCTTTAGCTTATGATGCTGATTATCTTGTTACGACAGATAAAAACCTACAAAATTATTCGGTGCCATCAGAATTCAAGCTTAAGATAATTCCTCTCGATGAAGCACGCCGCACGCTTCCTTAGACATCTCCAACACGTGACGAAAAACTCTCATCCTTCGCGTTCCGCCGCCCGACCAGCGGGTTGTGAAATGCACGAGCCATATGCGGTGAAAGTCACACGTACAGTTCCTGGAAGGGGGAAGGGGGCAACATATTCTCCCTATTCGACACCATCCAAAAAGAAGAGATATATAATCCGCCAAATTTTTGTAAGGCTCCGGTGAGGAATTTAGCACGAGATTTCAGATCGTCTGTTCACAAACATTTGATTGGGGATGCTTTACCCCTAGAGAGCAGGTATCCTTAATCGTGGTTACGTTGTTCCTACCCACTCCAGTTTTTCGAGAGCCCATGCATCAGCATCTCGGACGTAGCCTTCATCGTCCTCTTCGAGAGCCGGTTTCACATCCTTCGTGGATAAGTCTGCGAATTATGGGCGTTTCGGCACACAATCTCCAAGGACGAGATGGCATAGACGACAGAAAAGCCAAACCTTTTCATCAGGCACCAAGCAAGTCTAACCATGTTTGAACCAGATGAAGAGTCCACAGTCTTCGAGATCGTCTGCGGCATCCTAGATATCACGCCCGATGATATGATGAAGATAGGCGATACAACCAAGAACGTGTTCTTTGATCCCTGTGTCGAAAACGAGGAGGAGGAGGAGGCTCTCGAACGGCTCAAGGGTGCTCTAAAAGAGATGTCAAACGAGCAAGCAGTTATAGCAGGCATGTTCATCTCGGGCCTTTTGCGGTGCAACCTTGCACAGCGGTATATGCAAGCGATGGCCCAAACAGAAGGCGACCAGGACACTGAGTGAGTGCCAAGAATTCACCTCAACGACCTTGAACCGGTTAATTTGGGATGTTGATCAGGGATAAAGAGTGAGCTAAGAGGATTGGGTATGTAAATGTGTAAGCACACTACCCATTCACATCCCCACGGGTAGCCACAAACTCACCTAGGTCTTTTCTCTCTGCGACCTTATCTCCTCAACGGCCGAAATATCTGTCCACAGGTTCGATATTTCCTCAGAAGCACTCATCAGGTCGTCCCAGGCCCTGTCAGACCTCTGTTTACCAGACCCCACATCGATGATCAATTTCTTAACTTCGGCAAGTTCATGAGACATGTGATTCAGATGTTTTTTAAGCACTTCTATATCCCGCATTTACGTTGTCCCCCGTGATCTCAGGCACGATGCTGCTATCATTGTCCCATGTCTGATTATGATGATATCATATAAAGGCTGGCTTGGGGATTGCAGGTATTGGGAGGAATGTTGTCGTCAACTAACACTGTAACTTCCCATTCCGGACCCCCCTCCAAAATCGCCAATAATTATGGGATCCAAACTTTCCTTGGAGTGAAGGACCACTACATGTATAACAAAGAACACATTGCAGCGACCAACCACCTCTGCCAGATTATAGTCATGAGCCTTAG
>JAUWQF010000157.1 GCA_030611205.1 Methanothrix sp. | reverse complement strand
TGGTAGAACTCGTGGAGGAGGGGGTAAGGCTCCGCCTCCGAGAGGTAGATCCGATAGACGTCTCCGTCGCGAACGGTCTTTCCCAGGACGAAAGGCTCTGCCGAAAGGTGGACCTCTACCTCTATCTCCAGCCGGTGGGTCCTTTTGAGCCCGTCTACGATCTTCTGGAGGTCTTCTCCAGAAGGGTCAGAGACCGGATCCATTCACCTCTCGCCTCTCTGGTAGTTCCCACCACCATCCTCAAGCCGGCCTCGGTCTCCTCGACCATGCCCCTGACCTCCACGGTCTCACCGGGCAAGGCCTGGCCTGCGTAGGTGTGGGTGTAACAGTGGACCTCGCCGATCTCGTGATCCAGCTTGAAGACGGCCGGGTTATCGAAGGCGAAGTCGGTCTCCACCACCCTGGCTTCGATCTTGCGACGACCCACCGCCTTGCCGGGCAGGGCAGTTTTGATCTGGTCCCATCCCCTGGTGAACAAAAGATCGAAGTAGGTACCATCCACCAGGCCCCGGTTGCCCTTCCTCTTCTCGTGGACCACGAACTCGTCGAAGTTGATCTCGGGCTTCCTCTTGGCGTAGATCTTCTTCCAGGTGACCTCGTCCAGGTCCTGGATATGACCATCTTTCTCCTTCGCTCTGGCTATGAGATCTCTGGCCTTCTGCCAGGCGTCGCCGTAGACCACGAAGTCGATGTCCGACGTGGGACCTTCCAACCCCACCAACCAGGATCCTGTTATGCCCATGCCCTCCTGGGAAATCCCGCCGTCGCGCAGGACAGACGCGATCATCTCCACCTTGGGGTTCCTCCGGGCGACCGACGGCAGCACCTTCTCCGGCCTGTAAAGACAGAGAACCTTATCTTCGGGTATGACATGCAGGTCCTGGACATAATCCGGCCTGACCTGCCGGAGATACTCGAAGGCGGCGTCGAAGTCCAGCTTTCTGTACCTCATACCGTCGGGCGAAGTTCGCTCCCCGGCGGGGTCGGGGACGTACCTGAGCATAGACCTTATCCCGCAAGGGTGGTTGTAGTCTGCCACCGCGAGGATCCAGCCCTCATCGGTCTTTAGAAAGTCTCTGATCCTGGCCCTCATCTCATCACCGTCTGCACAATCTCGAACCCCGCCCCCTCCCTGATTATCTTTCTGGTCCTCAGGTCCACTATGGTCGAAGACCGGGCGAAACGGCACCGTCCACCGTCCAGGACCAGGTCCACCGCATCTCTGATCGCCGGGTCCAGCTCCTCCACGCTGGCAGGTGGCGGGGACCCGGTGACGTTGGCGCTGGTGGACGTGAGGGGTCCGGTCATCTCGATCAGCTCTAAAGCCAGCTCGTGGTCAGGATACCTTATCCCCACCAGGGGCGAGCCCGAGGTCACCAGATCAGGGAGACATCTCCTTTTCTTGACCAGGACGGTCACCGGTCCGGGGAGCAGCTTCTCCAGGAGGTCCAGGTCGTTCGCATCGATTTCTGCCACAGTCTCCATCATCTTGAAGCTGGAAACGGCCACCGACAGCGGCATCGACGGTGGCCTTCTCTTGATCCGGGACACCTTCCTCACGACGTCCTCCACCAAGGCACTGGCACCGATCCCGTAAACGGTCTCCGTAGGATAGACGATCACCCCGCCGGAAAGGACCAGACGTGCGGCTTGGGTCGTCATTTCCGTTTTATGGATGCGATATCTCCGAGGGTTAGACTTTTGGATCCGCCGCCGGTCTTCCATTCATCTTCGCTTACCTTGTCGGTAAGCTTGACGTCCAGCGTACGTTCCAGCTTCATCCTGATGGAGTCCTCCGGTATGATCTCGTGACGCTCGACCTTGCGGATCAGGGAAGCTTTCACCTTGATCTTCACCCCCAGCTCCTCCGAGGTCAGACCAAGCTTCTCGCGAGCCTCTTTAACCACCTTCCCGTACTCGGGAACGATCTCGGCCATCTCCCTGAACTCGTCGCGGCGAGGCCTCGGTCTAGGTTTCGGCCGGAAGGAACGCTGTGGTGGTATGATCTTTTTGGTTACCGGAGACCACTTATCAGTGGTTTTGCCAAACCGCGCGCAGTTGTCGCAAACGTCCAGCTCGGTCCCGTCAATCTCTACCCGTTTCGGTTTACCAATGATCTCTGCGCCGCATATCTCGCATTGCATCCCGCTCATCTCGGGAAACTTTTATAGCTGTCAACGTTAAATACACTTTGGGATCACATGAACGAATCGCAAGTTGGTGCCGATTTTTCGCGCTACGTTCTGGATCGCATGCGCCAGTTGGAGGAGCGGAACCTGGTACTGCGTGAGCAGAAGGACAGGGTAGAAGGCGAAAAGCGCATCATCGAGAACCAGAAGCTCAAGTTCGAACGTGAGGCGAGAAAGCTTCGCAGCGAGCTGGAGCGGTTGAGGGCAGGACCGTTGATCGTGGGTGCTGTTCACGACGTTCTGGACGATAACCGGGTCGTGGTCAGGAGCAGTACCGGCCCGCGGTTCGTGGTTAACGTCTCCCAGTTCATAGAGGATGACCTAAAACCGGGGATGCGCGTGGCCCTGAACCAGCAGTCCTTTGCGGTCATGTTCGTGCTTCCGGCATCTCGCGATCCGGCTGTCTTCGGGATGGAGATCGATGATGTGCCAGACGTGAATTTCGACCAGATAGGCGGTCTAGACTATCAGATCTCGGAGATCAGAGAGGTCGTGGAGCTGCCGTTGAAGAGACCGGAACTCTTCAAGAGGGTGGGCATCGATCCGCCGAAGGGCGTTCTCCTCTACGGATCGCCCGGTACCGGCAAGACCCTTTTGGCCAAGGCTGTCGCCCAGAGCACCAAGGCTTCCTTCATCCGGGTGGTGGGAAGCGAGCTCGTGCAGAAGTACATCGGAGAGGGGGCCCGGTTGGTGAGAGAGCTCTTCGAGATGGCTCAGAACAAGTCGCCGGCGATAATATTCATCGACGAGCTGGACGCCATCGGCTCTCGCAGGATAGACGGTGCCACCAGCGGAGATCGCGAAGTTCAACGCACGCTGATGCAACTCCTGGCGGAGATGGACGGTTTCGATCCTCGGGGAGAGGTCAAGCTGGTTGCCGCCACCAACCGACCCGACATGCTCGACCCGGCGCTGCTGAGGCCGGGCAGGTTCGATCGTCTGATCTACGTGCCGATGCCAGACAGAGAGGCCAGGTTATCCATCCTGAAGATCCACACCAGGAATATGAACCTTCACCACGATGTGAACTTGAAGCAGATCGCAGATATCGCCGATGGCGCAAGCGGGGCGGAGCTGAAGGCTCTGGCCACGGAAGCGGGGATGTTTGCCATCCAGAATGAGAGAGAGATGATCTACCAGAGTGATTTCCAGTCGGCTTGGAACAAGATTGTACGGGCCCGGCCCCAGCAGCCGGATGTCCTCGATATGACCTTTGGCCAGTACGCCTGAATATGATGAAAATTGAACGGCGTTTTATCTTTGTACATAATGTATAACATTCTGTACTCGAGTAAATCCGACCGAAGGGAGGATTTTTCTCGTGAAATATTGATACATTGTCTGGTTCTTGTACATAAAGTATGTCGAGTAGAGCTCATAGCCACCCCTTTTTGGAGTAATAGCTCCAGGGTTACTATGAGCCCCCTCACAGAACCGGACTTGAGGTTTTCCCTCATCCGGCTCTTCAAGAGTACATCCTCTACTTGTA
>JAUWQF010000015.1 GCA_030611205.1 Methanothrix sp. | reverse complement strand
GAAATATGAAGACGAAAACGGGTGCTGCAGGAAGAATTCCCCTGCAAAGGAGAAGGGCTTGATTGATCGTAATTGGACCCTGCGTGAACTACTGACACACCCGTATTATATAACATCAACCGGATGAATAGTCACTACCGTGAAGTCATTAAAATGATTGAAGCCAACGGTTGGTATCTCGTTGCAGTGAGAGGCAGTCATCGACGGTACAAGCATCCTACCAAGCCAGGGAGAGTGATCATTGCTGGGCATTCCAGCCATGTTTTAGCTCCGGGTACTCTGAATAGTGTCTTAAAGTAGGCACAATTAAAGAAAATTGGACGAAGTGACTGTGTATCGATTTCTTGTTGTCCATAAAGTATAACTTTATGTGCTCAAGTAAATGTGAGCGTAAGCGAACATTTTCTTGTTGTCATCGAAAAGGCGAACAGAAACTATTCGGTATACTCTCCTGATTTGAGCAGATTAAATGCTAAAGTAAAGTAAAGGTTAGGTGAGCACGGCAGCGATCCATAGTTCCCGAGGGCTCGCGCACCTAAGTACAGTATGGAACGCTGGCAGGCTTATCTTCTGAGTTCGGAATGGGTTCAGGATTTTCCCCGCCGCTATGGCCGCCACGCTCTCCTTGTGAATGTTACTGCAAAGAGAGCCAAGGTCCGGATTCGAACCGGAGTAGAATTGCTGACTGCAACGGATCGCTCAACGATCCCATACTGCAGGCAATTGCGTAGCCGCTCCGCCACCTTGGCATTCTTTACACTTCGCTTTGCAACCCAGATTTCGCCCAAGTTCAGCAGGACAATCTGCGCGGACAATTAGTAGCCGCGGGCTGAACACCTCGTTGCCTTGGTGCGTACACCCCGACTCTATCAAACTCGTCTTCTACGAGCGTCCTCAAAGCGGTCTCTTTTCGGGCGCGGCTTCGGGCTTAGATGCTTTCAGCCCTTATCCGCCAGCGCGTAGCTGCTCGGCATTGCCTTGCCAGACAACCGATCGACCAGTGGCGCCGCTGGTCTGTTCCTCTCGTACTAAAACCAGCTTACCCTCAGACCACAAAACACCCCTACTAGATAGTAACCGACCTGTCTCACGACGGTCTAAACCCAGCTCACGATCTCCTTTAATAGGCGAACAACCTCACCCTTGGCCGCTGCTGCACGGCCAGGATGGAAAGAACCGACATCGAGGTAGCAAGCCACCGGGTCGATATGTGCTCTTGCCGGTGACGACTCTGTTATCCCCGGGGTAGCTTTTCTGTCATCTAAAACCTCCACCAAGGAGGTAGAGAGGTTCGCTAAACCCGACTTTCGTCTCGTCATTTCTTGTTATGCGAAATAACGTCAGGCTGACTTATGCTTTTACACTCTTCATTGGGTTTCCGACCCAATTGAGTCAACCTTAGGGCGCCCTAGATATCTTTTCTAGGGCGTGGCGCCCCACCCAAACTGCCCACCTATCGGTGTTCTCCTCTCGGAGTTAGGGTCGTAGTCTCGAAAGGGTAGTATTCCAAGGGTGGCTCCACCCGAGCTGGCGCCCAGGCTTCTAAGCCTCCTACCTATCCTCTACATCCGAAACCACAACCCAACGACAGGCTGCAGTAAAGCTCCACGGGGTCTTCACTTCCCACTAGGGGTCCCCAGACTCTGCACTGGGATGTAAGTTTCACCGGGTTCTAGCTAGGGACAGTAGAGCTCTCATTGTTCCATTCATGCAAGCCGCCAATTAAGCGGCAAGGTACTACGCTACCTTAAGAGGGTCATAGTTACCCCCGCCGTTGACAGGTCCTTCCTCCCGTTGAACCGGGTCTTCAGATACCTGCACTGGGCAGGACTCAGAGATTGTACTAGCCCTTTCGGGTTTGCAATCTCCTATGTTTTTATTAAACAGTTAGAGCTCCCTTGTCACTGCGACCTGCTTTCTTCAAAGCAGGCACCTCTTCTCCCGAAGTTACGAGGCCAATTTGCCGAATTCCCTTAGCTAGATTAATCCGACACGCCTTAGCCTTTTCAGCTTGGGGCACCTGTGTTGGTTCTCGGTACGGCCATTCAACTCCCTTTTCACGGGCTCCTGGGGTAAGCTGACTTGAGTCATCACGGATTCGCCTGGTTCTCGCCATTACGGCTCTTCCCAAGTTTCGACGCTTGAACACCCTGGCAACAGGTGCTCAGCCTACCCAGAAGCGTCAGTTTCGTTGTTGAACGGTACAGGAATATTAACCTGTTTCCCAGTTTGACATACTCGAATTACGGTATATCTTAGGACCGACTAACCCTCGGCTGACGAACATTGCCGAGGAACCCTAGCCCATTTGGCGATCGGGATTCTCACCCGACTACTGCTGCTACTACTGCCAGGATTTTCGTTTCCGCATGGTCCACACCTCCTCACGGAGATACTTCTGCCCACGCGCAACGCCTTTCTACAAGATTATCTTTCGATACTCCGTGGTATCGGCAGTCGGCTTAGCCCCGTCCATTTTCGGGGCCCTAAACCTCGACTGGTGAGCTGTTACGCACTCTTTAAAGGATAGCTGCTTCTAAGCTAACCTCCCAGTTGTCTGGGGCCTAGGACTCCCTTTAGTGTTAACACTTAGCCGACATTTAGGGGCCTTAACCACGGTCTGGGTTGTCTCCCTCACGGACTAGAAGCTTACCCCCCAGCCCGGACTCCAACCTTCTCTGGCGACGGCGGTTTTGGAGTTTGACACGAGATCGAGAGATTTCTCTCCCGGGTTCCCCAATCAGTGCTCTACTCCGCCGACTACCTCCAGTCAGGTCATGCTACGACATGTTTCGAAAGGAACCAGCTATTTCCGGGCTCGATTAGCCTTTCACCCCTAGACGTAGGTCACGCGAGTGATTTGCATATCAACACCGCTAGCGGTCCTCCACGCAGCTTTCGCCACGCTTCAACCTGCCCACGCCTAGATCGCCCGGCTTCGGGTAGCATCCGAGTGACTTCGCGCACTTGTATACGCCGCGCCTCTCCGAAGATGCGCGCTTGTCGCTTTCGCTCCGGCTTCTCTGTTGAACAGATTAGCCTCGCCACTCACATGCACTCCCTGGCCCGTTCTTCAAAACGTATGATGCAACGCTGGCATTCAGCACTCGTACCGACGCCTCGCGGCGTTTTCCTTCGTGCTGCGTATCCTTTGACGCCACATCGCTCTATCGCCAACCGATTTCAGGCTCTTTGCACCACCCTCTTTGGGGTACTTTTCAGCTTTCGGTCACCCTACTACTGCGCTATCGGTCTCAAGACGTATTTAGCCTTGGAAGTTGGTGTCTCCCAAATTTTCGCGGGAATTCCGACCCACGATACTCAAGACATGACTCCAACCTTCTCAATTTATGTTTACGTGGCTATCACACTCTATGGCATGCCGTTCCAGGCAACTTCAACTTCATTTAGAAGGCTGTAATGAGTCGAGCTTATAACACCACATCTCCCCGAAGGGATTCGGTTTGGGCTCTGCCGTGTTCACTCGCCGTTACTAACGGCATCTCGATTTGATTTCTTTTCCTGCCCCTACTAAGATGTTTCAATCCGGGGCGTTCCCCATCCTTACGGATTAACCCGAAGGTTAGGAGGTCCCATTAGGAAATCCTCGGTTCAAAGGTTCCATGCACCTCGCCGAGGCTTATCGCAGCTTGGCACGTCCTTCATCAGCGCTTGAGCCGAGCCATCCGCCGGTTGGCATATTGCAGAAATATATGCCCCACTGAACTCAGTGAGCGTCTGGGTTGCAAAGCTTATACACGGCATCATATAGTGTCAGAGCAATCTATCGACACCATCCGCCCTTCCCAAGCAAGGATCGTCTTGCTTGGTGCATCTAATATGGACTCGCTGGGATTTGAACCCAGGGCCTCCGCCTCGCAAAGGCGGCGCTCTTCCAGCTGAGCTACGAGCCCATAAACGCCTTTGCAGGCCCGGTTCACTGGGTTGTCCAAACCAGCTATTATAACTTTGCCTTGACGACTATTCGGCTCCGACCGATACACGACGCACATTTGTGCGGATCGTTAGGAGGTGATCCAGCCGCAGATTCCCCTACGGCTACCTTGTTACGACTTAACCCCCCTTGCAAAGCCCAGATTCGAATTTGTCAATAAAACAAACCCTCATCCAGACCCTACTCGGGTGGTTTGACGGGCGGTGTGTGCAAGGAGCAGGGACGTATTCACCGCGTTTTGTTGAAACGCGATTACTACGGATTCCAGCTTCATGAGGGCGAGTTTCAGCCCTCAATCCGAACTACGATTGGCTTTAGGAGATTTTCATCCCCTCTCGGGGTAGATCCCCATTGTGCCAACCATTGTAGCCCGCGTGTAGCCCGGGAGATTCGGGGCATACTGACCTACCGTTGCCCATTCCTTCCTCCGCTTTAGCAGCGGCGGTCCCCACAGTGTACTCATCATTCCGGAGAATATGCTAGCAACTGTGGGCGTGGGTCTCGCTCGTTACCTGACTTAACAGGATGCTTCACAGTACGAACTGACGACGGCCATGCACCACCTCTCAGCTAATCGGGTAAGGTCTTCAGCCTGACCTTCATATCGCTGTCGCCCCCGGTGAGCTTTCCGGCGTTGAATCCAATTAAACCGCAGGCTCCACCCGTTGTAGTGCTCCCCCGCCAATTCCTTTAAGTTTCAGCCTTGCGGCCGTACTTCCCAGGTGGCTCGCTTCACGGCTTCCCTACGGCACCAACCACGGTCGCACCGTGGCTGACACCTAGCAAGCATCGTTTACGGCTAGGACTACCCGGGTATCTAATCCGGTTCGTGCCCCTAGCTTTCGTCCCTTACCGTCGGACCCGTTCTGGTGAGACGCCTTCGCCACTGGTGGTCCCTCGAGGATCACAAGATTTCACCCCTACCCCCGAGGTACCTCTCACCTCTCCCGGTCCCAAGCCGAACAGTATCCCCTGACTGCCTGACAGTTAAGCTGCCAGATTTCCCAAGAGACTTATTCGGCCGGCTACAGACCCTTTAGACCCAATAATAACGGTTACCACTCGGGCCGCCGGTGTTACCGCGGCGGCTGGCACCGGTCTTGCCCGGCCCTTGCTAACAAATGCTTTTTAGGCATCTGGACAGCCAACATTATATGCTGGCACTCGAGATTCCCTTATCGCGGTTTCCCGCATTGTAAAGTTTTCGCGCCTGCTGCACCCCGTAGGGCCTGGATTCGTGTCTCAGAATCCATCTCCGGGCTCTTGCTCTCACAACCCGTACCCGTCGTAGGCTAGTAGGTACATTACACCCACTACTACCCTGATAGGCCGCAGACCCATCCTTGGACGCCGGAGCTTTAAGCCACAAAGCATTCCAGCATATGTGGCTTATCCGGTATTATGCCCAGTTTCCCGGGTTTATCCCAGATCCAAGGGTAGGTTGTCCACGTGTTACTGAGCAGTCCGCCATGTTCACGAAGAACATTCAACTCGCATGGCTTAATCGAATCTCGATAGCAGTAACCTCTGGCAGGATCAACCAGAATTTATGGAAAGTATTTTTGCGTGTCGGTCGGAATTGGCCGAGTCGCCAAGACTAATGTCAGACGAGAACATCTCAATCCAGATGCGTCTTCCCGTCTCCATGTTATCGCTAATATACCGCAACCAGAATCCAGCCCGCCAACGATCTCTCACGTTCTCCGAGCCGACCCCGATTACATCGCGGCCATGGGGCCTCGCCCCATCGGCCCCTTTACAAAGGGACCATTCGTATTTAAGCCTTCTGGTTCTGTCCCATTTTCCGGTGCCATCGAGGCACCAGGACACACCATCTAGGCCCGACAAACTCCTGGGCCGTTGTATATAAGCCTTCTGGCCATCTCCGAAGAGACAGTCCCACGAAGACATCTACAACGTCTCAGCAAGCCGGTCTTGCACCACCTTGCTAGGCGGGCAGACTCCTCCAACACCGCTCCGGCATATAAGCTTTGTGTTCGAGCCGTGGGGTCCGACCGAGCTTAACTATTTTATCCGCTTAGATTCTAATGGGGGGGCGAAGAAGGAGGATATGATCTTGAGGTTTGCAAACCACATAGCGGAGATAGACATATCGGGCATAAGGAAGAGCTTCGAGGCTGCGGGTGCCGACTCCATAAACCTGGGCCTGGGCCAGCCAGACTTCGAGACACCCGATCACGTAAAAGAGGCTGCCATCGAGGCCATCCGGGAAGGCTTCACCGGCTACACCATGAACCTGGGCACCGCCGAGCTGAGAGCGGCCATCAGCGAGAAGTTCCGGCAGGACAACGAGCTCGAGTACTCGCCCGAGGAGATCATGGTTACCAGCGGGGCCAGCGAGGCTCTATTCCTGGCCATTGCCGCGGTGGTGGAGAAGGGCGACGAGGTTCTGATAGGCGATCCGGGTTTTGTCTCTTACTCGGCGTTGACCCGGATCACAGGAGGGCGACCCATAAGCGTGCCCCTGGACCCGGACCTGAGGATCTCGCCCGAAGACGTAGCCGAGAGGATCACCGAGAGAACCCGGGCCCTGATAGTCAACTCTCCCAACAACCCCACCGGCTCGGTCCAGACCGCCGAAGAGCTTCGCGCCCTGGCCGACCTGGCCGACGACCACGACTTTGCCCTGATCTCGGACGAGGTCTACGAACACATGATCTACGAAGGAGAACACATCAGCCCTGCCCGGTACTCGGATAACGTGATAACCGTGAATGCGGTCTCCAAGACCTACTCCATGACTGGATGGCGGCTGGGGTACGTGGCCGCCCGCGAGACCGCCCTGCAGAACATGCTCAAGATCCACCAGTTCACCCAAGCCTCTGCCTCCTCGATATCCCAGAGGGCAGCACAGGCGGCGATAACCGGACCCCAGGACTGCGTGACCGATATGAGAGACGAGTTCAGGAAGCGGAGAGACGTCCTGGTAGAGGGCCTCCGGGATATGGGCGTGGAGCTGGTCAGACCTGATGGTGCCTTCTATGTCTTTCCCGATGTAGGAGACGGAGATGCCGCGGCCTCCAGGCTGATGAACGCAGGGGTGGTAACCGTACCGGGTTCGGCCTTCGGCACCCACGGTGCAAGGCACATAAGGATATCGTATGCCGCCGCCATCGAAAAGATAGAAGAGGCGTTGGAGAGGATGAAAGATATTCTTTAAATAGGAGTCCCGTTATTCGTCGAGAGGGTTGATCTGATGAAGGAACAGGTTGAGACGAGAGCGCTTAAAGAAGGCAGGTACGTAATCATCGACGACGAACCTTGTGTGATAAAGAACATCGCCAAGTCCAAACCGGGCAAGCACGGCTCAGCCAAGGCCAGGATCGACGCGATAGGCATCTTTGATAACCAGAAGAGATCCATCGTCCAGCCGATCACGACCAAGGTCTACGTTCCCGTCGTGAAGAGAAAGTCAGGGCAAGTGCTCACCATAAGCCAGGACAGCGTCCAGCTCATGGACATGACCGACTACAGCACGCTGGACGTCCCCATTACCGAGGAGGACAGGACAAAACTGGTGGTGGGAAAAGAGGCCCCCTACCTCATGGTGATGGGCAAAACTAAGATGGACATGCGTTGATGTTCCAGACCTCTCTTTTTGCCGATGCGTCCGCCGGTCTGACAGAGGCGGACTTCATCCTAGTGGGTGCACCCTTCGACGCTACCGCATCCTTTCGGGCGGGAACTAGAGAGGGACCAGATGCCATCAGGCAGGCGTCCTACAACTTCGAGACCTACGAAGACCGGTACGACGTCGACCTTCATGACCTGAAGATCTTTGATCTGGGAAACCTTGTGCTGGGGTCCGATCCTGCTTACGCCTGGGAGACCATCGGAGAGAGTTTTGCCTTCATACCTGCAGAGGCCACCCCCATCTTTCTGGGCGGCGAGCATTCTATTGCGCCGCCGGTGGTAGCAGAGGTAGCCCGTCGCCAAGAACTTGGGGTGATCGTCTTGGACGCTCACCTGGACCTGAGAGACGAGTACGGAGGCACCAAGATGAGCCACGCCTGCACCAGCCGCAGGATCCTGGATATCTGTGACAGGTACGCCTCCATAGGGATCAGGAGCGGGTCCCGAGAGGAGTTCATCTACGCGGAGATGAGAGGGCTTCATTACCATTCCAGCGAGGAGGTCGCAGAGCGAGGCATTGATCTCGTCCTGGATGATGCGCTCGCAGAGGTGGGGTGCGACCGGATCTATCTCTCCATCGACTTCGACTGCCTGGACCCCGCCTTCGCCCCGGCCGTGGGGAACCCGGAGCCCTTCGGGCTGGCGCCCCGGGACGTGAGACGAGCGATAGAGGTCCTGGCGCCCATCGCCGCAGGCCTGGACGTATGCGAGATCGCACCCCAGTACGACCACGGCCAGACAGCCATCCTGGGTGCCAGGCTGGTCAGAGAGTTCATCGCCGCCAAGGCGGCAGGGGCGGATCGCCTGCCAGAATCCGATAACAGGTCCTGATGCGCACCCGGCGGTCGCCGCCCATTTGTCATCTCACTCGGCAAGAGGTGCCGTCGCCGTCATACCTAGCAAGGTGGACATGTCGGTGGCGTTCTTCGCCTCTGAGGGCAGCTCTATCACCACGGGCCGGTTATAGTCGTGGTAGAGCACCATCGAGTCCGACTCCACCAACATATCGAAATCGCCCACATCATCAACAGGCAGCCCCATCGTCTCCGGGGTCATCTTCATCTTCATGTTAACCTGGATCTTCACCGGTAGATAGGAGTCCTTCGAAAGCCAGGTCGTACACTCCATATCAACGTTGCTGTATATCTCCGTCAGGTTCATGCCGACGATGGGCATGGAACCCATCTGCTTCTCCATGGTGGCGGAGATTGCCTCCATGTCTGGGACGACCTTAATCACGTAGGTGTCCTGGCCGTCGATCTTCTCGGACCCCTCCAGCTCGACCCTGGAGTTGTTGAGCATCTCCATCTGCATCTTCAGCTGGTTCTGCTGATCCATCATACCCTTCGGGAGGAGGCCGGTCATATTGGTCCAGTTGCCATCGATATTCATGTAGAAGGCATCTCCCAGCATGTACATCTCCATCTCCATGGTGACGTTCTCCGCATCCCCCATCTTGCTAGTCGTGATCATGAGGAGCTTCATGGCCTGTGCGGTCATGTTGACCTCGCCCTCGCCCCGCGAATCGGTGATGATCGTCTCGGATTCGGTGACGTTCGTGATGGTGGTGGTCTGATCCGTGACCATGGTGAACTTGACCGTCTCAATGTCCTGCCCGGCGTCGATCATCATCGTCTTCAGATCTTCCGCGCTGGGCTCTTCCTCGATGCAGCCCGAAAAGGCGGCGACGATCAAAGCCAGCAGAAGTAATATTTTCTTCATGCTGTGACCGTTCTCATCCTTTTTATTTTTACTTTGCGGTTCTCCCTATCCAGTTTCCCCTATCCGGCTCGTTTCTGAGCATTCATCCTCGGCGCGGGTGTGGATAGATCCGCCTGGAGTTCTGTGTCCCAAGAAACGCACATGACCCATGGAGACACTCGTGAGGATGAAAACGAATGGTGAGACAACAAGAAAATGCTCGCTTACGCTCGCATTTACTTGAGCACATAAAGTTATACCTTATGTACTACCAAAAAGCAAAAATGAAACGGGCAGACGACCGCTGCCCGGCACCTACATCGTAACAGGAGGATATACGGCTATCACATTTTCCTCTTCGTCAGCCAGTGTGGCCACATCACCCTCGTTGTTCCATACAGTACCTGCCCGGTTCCAGTAGAGGTCGGTGTCCGTGTCGTTTCCGTACCTCGTATGGACCTTCACAACACCTCCCGGGGCCAGGACGAAAACCGGGAACGTGTAGGTGTGGTTCTGTCCATCTTGCAGCGTCCAGTTGGTCAAATCTTGGGCAGGTTCGCCCACGTTGATTATCTCCACCCATTCCTCAACCCAGTCGGCGTCGGAGATTATGACGATGGTCTCCCCACCGTCCTCTGCAGAGGCGACGCCCAGCCCGACGGTGAAGACGAGGAGGGCAGATACCAGCGCTAGTATATGCGCAGTTGAGATATAGTTTTTCATATACATACCTCCCTAAGTATCTTCATCCGTCACCTTCAAGAGACTTAAACCTTTTCCCCCGATTGTTATCCTCACTACAGGGACCGCGGAATGATCCGCAGATACTCAGAAACTATCCTGCCGGAGGCTTCCATCAGGGTCGTCATCAGGCCCTCATCTCATATCGGCACTATGGTATAGGTCCGAGGAGGCAGTGCATCGGATCTATCGACGCAATAAAAAGAGTACGGAAAACAGGAGTGCAGGTGGGATCTTCAGGCTAGTTGAGATGTTCAGATAAATTTATTTGCAAATAATCACAGTTAAATGCTTATGAAAGCCATCGCTCTGCTATTGGCCTCTATAATCTTACTGAGCTCGGTCCCGGCTCTTGCTCAGGATGGGCTGGATGAGGAGTTCACCTGCTGGATATGTCCCAACCCCTACTGTGGATATGTCACCAGGCTGAACATGACGGTGGACGAAGACGCGATCGAGTACATCACAACTCTCGGCGAGGTCATGTCTCTCGATCCGGACGACGAAGAAAATTATTGCCCCCGTTGCGGGACATACGGCAGCTACTTTGTATTGGTTTCCTGCTCAGACTACGAATACGTAGATTACTATGAATATCATGAAGATGAATATATAGTATATAACGGGTATGATGACGGTTACGAGGGGGAGGAAGAGAAAGAATACGATGAGTATTACGAGGAAGAAGAATACGTAGAATGCGATGAAGGCTACGAGGCGTATGAAGAAGACACCCTCGAATCAGACTACTACGATGAATCGGCAGTCAACGAATCCGTCATATCGTACAGGATATTGATGGTAATCCCTCCGCAGGATTATAACGAGCCGGAGTTCGAGATCCCCCGGAGTTACTTTGAAGATCAAGGATTTGAGGTGCTGGTGGCCTCCAGAGGCGTGAATACGGCCACGGGAGATGAAGGCGCCAGGGCCGAGGTCGACCTGAACGCCAGCGATGCAGAGGTATCGGAGTACGTGGCGGTGGTCTTCATCGGAGGGATGGGGGTAGACGACCTTCGTCTCTACGACGATGAGGACTACCTCGACCTTGCCAGGAGTGCCGGCGAAGAGGATAAGATCGTGGGCGGGATCTGTCTATCTTCGAAGATCCTCGCAAACGCTGGTCTCTATCAGGGAAAGAACGCGACCGTATGCGGCAGCGAGAGGTTCCATGAGCCCATAGATTACATCCAGGAGAGAGGCGCGGTATACGTGGCGCAGCCCGTAGTCCGAGATGGGAAGACCATCTCTGGCTGGGGACCCTCTGCATCCCAGTCATTTGCAGAGGCGATCGTGGAGGCCATAAGGGAAGGAGAGAATAGCGCCGAGGCGATCAGAGCGCCCACCGTGGAGGGGGCCGCCGCCTCAGCCTGAACTTTTTTTTTAATTGTACATAAAGTATAACTTTATGTGCTCAAGTAAATGTGAGCGTAAGCGAACATTTTCTTGTGCTGTTACGTTCTGGTGCTGGCGGCACCGTCTTGGATGGCCCTCCTCAGGGCCCGTCCCAGGGCCAGAGTCAGAGCCTCGATCTTCTGCCAGTCATCGCCACCGGCGGCGCTGAGGTGTAATGTGAAGTTGCCGTTGTAAGCCAACGTTCTCATGAAGTGGGTGATGTTCTCCAGCTGCACACCGTCCAGCGACCGGGCCAAAAACTCGAAATCGCCGGAGTAGCCGGGCTCGCCTAGCCTGACAGCAGCCTTGGCCAGGCACCCGCCCGAGGGCACCACCGAGCTCCCTATACCCTCTCCTGCCAGCTTTGCCAGGACCGCGCCCAGTGTGATGGCCACGTCCTCCACGGTGTGGTGGTCTCCTGTGGGCGTGTCGCCCCTGGCCTCGATCCAGAGATCGAAGCCGGTGGCCCTGGACAGAACGAGGAGGACCTCATCCAGAAGGGGGATCTCGGTCTTGATCTCGGCCCGACCGGAACCTTCCAGGTCCAAGGAGACCGCAACGCAGGTCTCTGCTGTATCCCTCTTGAAAGACGCTCGCATGATGGGAGATCATCCCAAGGATATTTTAACCTATTCGACGCTCAGACCGTACCGCCCCGGCCTGTCGAAGGTATTATGTACCTGCAGCTCAAGCTACACCATTCCAAAAGGTCATCAATATGATAGAGAAGGACGAAGTCAAAGAAATTTTAGACGGATATGACCTAAAAAAACTGACCATCGCCACCGTATGCTCTCACAGCAGCCTTCAGATATTCCATGCAGCTCGCAAAGAAGGTTTTAAGACGCTGGGCCTATGCCTGGGCGATCCGCCCAAGTTTTACGACGCCTTCCCCCTGGCCAAACCAGACGCCTTTCTCAGTATGAGCAGCTACGGCGCGCTTCTGGAAGAGAGCGATCGTCTGGTGGAAGGAAATTCCATAGTCATACCTCACGGGTCTCTGGTGGAATATCTGGGTGCCGAGAAGTTCGAGAACTTGCCCGTGCCCACCTACGGGAACCGGAGGTCCCTGGCATGGGAGAGCGATCGCGAGCTGGAACGCGAGTGGCTCAGCGAGGCAGGGGTCGACCTGCCCAAGCGGTTCAAGAGCGCCGACGATATCGACCGACCGGTTATCGTGAAGTACCACGGCGCGAAGGGCGGCAGGGGCTTCTTCATATCCAAGAGCAAAGATGAGTACCTGAAGAAGGTGAACCTAAAAGAGCGCCACACCATCCAGGAGTTCATACTGGGGACCAGGTACTACATACACTATTTCTATTCGCCCATCAGGACACGAGGATATAGGCTGAACAAAGGCATCCTGGAGATGCTGGGGATCGACCGACGGGTGGAATCCAACGCCGACGAGATCTTCAGGATAGGGGTCGTGGACGAGCTGGAGGCGGCAGGCATCTTCCCCACTTTCGTGGTGACCGGAAACCTCCCCCTGGTCCTGAGAGAGTCTCTCCTGCCCAAGGCCTTCGACCTGGGCGAGAGGGTGGTGGAAACCTCGCTGAAGCTCTTTGGAGGCATGATAGGACCCTTCTGCCTGGAAACGATCGTCACCGACGACCTGAAGTTCAAGGTATTCGAGATATCCGCCAGGATAGTAGCAGGCACCAACATGTTCATCAGCGGTTCTCCCTACTCCGACCTCATCGAGAAGGACCTCTCCACCGGCAAGAGGATCGCTCAGGAGATCGCGCTGGCCAGGGATGAAGACGTTCTCATGGAGATCCTCAGCTAGAAGGCAAAAGCTTATCACCGCCTCCGGCAAAGTTGTTTTCATATGGCAAGCCTGAGTGAAACCTTCGATAAAGCTACCAAACTCCAGTGCCAGTTCATAGAGAAGCTATCCCGGCTCGACCAGGAGAATGTGAACCTATTCGTCGAGTCGCTGGCGTCGTTTCTGGCTGGCGACGGCAGGAACAAGTTCGTCTACGGGCTAGCAGCAGGAAGGAGCGCCCTCTCCCTCTACAGCTTCCTCCAGCTTCTCCACAACCACTTCGAGACCGTCTTTCCCTGCACCCTGGAAGACCCCGTCCAGAAGCACTTCCTGACGAGCAGGAACAACTTGGGGATCGCCGTTTCCGGGTCGGGAGAGACCCCCGCGGTCAACAAGTACATCGAGGACATTAAAAACCAGGGAGGGGAGATCAGGCTCATCACCGCAAACGAGAACGGGACCGCCTACAGGCTCGTGGACGGTTACGGTAAAGGATCCATCTTGGTGATCGAAGGAAAGACGAAGTACGACACCGACCATACCCCGACGTCCAAGCTCTCCCCCATGGGGACCGAGTTCGAGCTGGAGGTCATGGTCTTCCTGAACGCCGTCTTCACAGAAATCCTCTCCGGTGTCGAGGGGACCTGCGACGGTTCCTGCAGAGACTACCTTTCCGTTGTCCAGGACTTTGTCGATCACTGTCATCTGGTCGCCCAGATGGATCCGGTGAGGCTGGAGAGATGGTTCGATAGGCTCTTCCCCCGCAGCGGGAGGTACATCATCGGCGGAGTGGGCCGGTCGGGGCTGGTGGCCAGAGCCTTTGAGATGAGGTTCACCCATCTCAACAAGACCAGCTACTGGGACCGGGACTTCAACACCCCCAGCTTCCAGATCGGAGATGTCTACATACCCATCACCGGTAGCGGCAACACCTACGAGTGCCTCCAGGGGACTAAGAGCGCCTTTAAGAACGGTGCCGACGTTATGCCCATCACCCTGAACAACAACTCCCGGCTCGTCGAGATCATGGAAGTGAAAGGGCGATCTGACGATGTGGTCTTCATACCGGTCAAGCAAGAGTTTGCCGACATATTCCACAACGATGGTGAGGGTACCACCTCATCACTGGCCTCCGATTACAGCAGGTTGAGGTATCCCATATTTGAGCTCAACGCCACCATCTTCACCAACAGCGTCGTCGCCGGGGGCGCGGAGTTCCTGGGGATCGAAGAGTCGGGGATGAAAAGGCTTCACGCATGACCCGGATTTTGGCCCTCTCCGATACCCACCTCGTGGACGAGATCCCGGCGCAGCTGGCAGATCTGGCGAAGAGGGCCGATCTGATCATCCACGCCGGAGATTTCGTCTCTATCGAGGTCTACGAGACCTTTGCCGAGCTGGGCCCACTCGAGGCGGTCCGGGGCAACTCCGATGCGGCGGCGGTAAGGGCGATCCTGCCCCAGAGAAGGATTGTCGAGGTCGGAGATGTGAGGTTGGGGCTCGTCCACATGGCGTCTTTCTCTGTCGATCCCACGGGAGCAGGGTTCGGACTTCTGGCTAGGGAGATGGACGTCGACATCCTGGTCTTCGGTCACATTCACAGACCCTACGTGGACAGGAACGACCGCCTCCTCATCTGTCCCGGGAGCCCCACAACGCCTCGGATGTCGCCGCCCACCGTGGCGGAGATCGAGATCGAAAAAGGTGAGGTCAAGGGGCGGATACTGCCCCTGGGCGAGGCGTCCTGCGATTACATCAGATACTCCCGATCCCTGGCCGATGGCAGAGTGAATAAGGTATGAGACCTTGGTCTGTCGCGTCCTCCTCTGCTAAAACCCATCCGCCGGACAGATTATCGGTCGCCGGGTGTAAGGTTTAGATACTATACCAGGTCTTAACCACCCTCATAATGAGCTCAGATCCGGTTGCCAAGTGGGAGGTGTTCGTGAGGAACAGGTACTGGGACGAGCTTCTGGAGCTTGCCGACTCTTATCCGGAACGCCGCAGCCTGTTGATCTCTTTCTCGGACCTCGATAGGTACGATCCCGAGTTTGCGGACGACCTCCTAGAGAACCCAGATCCCGCGTTGGACGCGGCCAGAACGGCCCTTCTGGAGATAGACATTCCCATAGACGTCGTCCTGGAAGAGGCTCATGTCAGGATAGTGGAGCTTCCCCAGAGGTTCAAGACCAGCGAGTTGAGAAGCGACCAGATCGGGAAGATGCTCGCCATCGACGGGCTGGTCAGGACCGTCACCGAGGTCAGGCCCAAGATAAACTCGGCCGCCTTCGAGTGTCAGAGGTGTGGTCATCTCTTCTATAAAGAACAGACCAGCTCCAAGTTCCAGGAGCCTTACGACTGTCCCAACGAGGCCTGCGACCGCCGGGGCCCCTTCAAGCTATTACTATCCAAGTCAAGATTCGTCGACGCCCAGAACGTGAGGATACAAGAATCTCCCGAGGATCTCAGAGGTGGCGCGCAGCCGCAGACCCTGGACGTCCAGCTTGAGGACGATATGACCGGTCAGATCTACCCCGGCGACCGGGTGATCATCAACGGCATACTGAGATCTTATCAGCGGACCACCCAGACCGGGAAGAGCACCTACTTCGACCTCTACCTGGATGGCAACTCCATGGAGATGACGGAGCAAGAGTTCGAGGAGATCGAGATATCTCCCGAAGACAAGAAGATTATACTGGATATGAGCAAGAACCCCGAGATCTACGATGAGATTAAGAGGTCCATCGCTCCTTCCATCTACGGTTACGACGATGTCAAGGAGGCCTTGGCCCTCCAGCTCTTCTCGGGCTTCGCCAAGTTCCTCCCCGACGGAACCAGGATCAGAGGCGACATACACATACTTCTGGTGGGCGATCCCGGCATCGCCAAGAGCCAGCTGTTGAGGTACATAACCAAGCTCTCTCCTCGAGGCATCTACACCTCGGGCAAGAGCTCCACGGCGGCAGGCCTAACGGCCACCGCGGTCAAAGACGAGCTGGGAGATGGTCGCTGGACCATAGAGGCCGGTGCCTTGGTCCTGGCAGATAAGGGCATAGCCGCGGTGGACGAGATGGACAAAATGCGCAAGGAAGATCGCAGCGCCCTCCACGAGGCCATGGAACAGCAGACGATCAGCGTAGCCAAGGCAGGGGTCATGGCCACCCTCAAGTCCCGGTGTGCCCTCCTGGCGGCGGCAAACCCCAAGTACGGCCGTTTCGATAAGTACGAGCCCGTAGCCCAGCAGATCAACCTATCCCCGGCGCTCATGTCCCGTTTCGATTTGATCTTCGTCCTCACCGACGATCCCAACGACCAACGTGACTCCGCGATAGCCGGTCATATCCTCCAGTCCAACTACGCCGGAGAGCTATCTCGTCAAGACGGTGTATCCCAGGATGAGATTGATCTCGCCATGAAGGTCATACAACCTGCCATCGAGCCCGATCTGCTCAGAAAGTACATAGCCTACGCCAGAAAGAACATATTTCCCACCCTCACCGAGGGGGTCAGGGACCAGTTCAAGAGCTACTACGTCAACCTGAGAAAGCAGGGAGCGGACTCAGATAAGCCCGTTCCCGTGACCGCCAGGCAGCTCGAGGCCATGATCCGGCTGAGCGAGGCCAGCTCCCGGCTGAGGCTCAGTAATGAGATCACCCAGGGGGATGGGGAGAGGGTGATCAGGATAGTCGAGTCTTGTCTGCGCCAGGTGGGCGTGGATCCGGAGACGGGCCTCTTCGATGCCGACGTGATCGCGACGGGAATTAGCAAGAGCACCAGGGACAAGACCCGGCTGATAAAGGATCTGATCAGAGAGGTCTGCTCGGAGCACCAGGGATCGGCACCTGTGGAGAAGGTGCTGGAGCGAGCAGAAGAGCAAGGGATAGATAGACATAGGGCCGAGGACATAATCGGGCGGATGAGACTCTACGGCGAGATAATCGAACCGAGAAACGGGTTCCTTAAGATTCCTTGATATGATACTATGTCTGACGAAGATATGATGTACCTCAAGATTTACGAGATCGAGAGGGAGGTCCTGGTGGCGGTCTGCGACTGTCATCTTATGGGAAAGTCCTTTGCCGAGGGCGATCTCAGCTTTTCTGTAGAGGCTTCTTTCTTTGGTGAGGAACAGGCCACCCCCCAGGAGGTCAAGACGGCCCTGATGAACGCCTCCATGGCGAACATCGTCGGCAAGAACGCGGTTGCCTGGGCGGTCGAACTCTCTCTCGTGGATTACGAGAACGTTCTGCATATAGAAGGCGTTCCCTGCGCCCAGATGGTGCGGATGTGAAGCTCAGCAGCCTCTGCCCCGGGTGCGGTTCGCCAACCGTTGAGGGGCTCTGCAAGAGGTGCCGTCTGGAGTCGACGACGCTATTGAGCTGTCCTCCCCGGGTCGAGGTGATCTCTTGCCCCGTCTGTGGAGCCCAGCGGCTCCAGGGGAGATGGCAGCCTGCCGATCGGCCTGTCGAGGTCTTGGTCTCGGAGGCGGCGGAGAGGTCCGTCGAGATCTATAGAGACCTGGCGAACCCCCAGGTCACTCTTACGGTGAGCAAGAGGGGTGCAACGAGGTACATAGCCGAGGTCGAGCTAATCGGCGAGTTCGAGGGCATGCCTGCCGAGGACAGGTGCACCATCGCGGTCGATCTACGGTACGAGACCTGCGATCGGTGTAGCAAGATGGCAGGAAGGTACTACGAGGCCGTGGTCCAGCTGAGAGCTAGGGGGCGGTCTCTTTCGCCCCAGGAGATCGAGGAGTGCGAGAAGATCGTTCTATCCCAGGCCGAGAAGAGTCTGGAGAAGGGCGATCGTCTGGCGTTCGTACGGGAGATGAAGCCGGTTCGGGGCGGGGTCGACATCGTCGTGGGGTCCACCCAGATGGGGCGGCTAATCGCCAGGTCGATATTGGATCGGTTTGGCGGAAGGATGCGAGAGTCCTACAAACAGGTGGGGGCGAAAAATGGGAAGGAGCTCTACCGGACGAACATACTGGTCAGGTTCCCGAGGCTCAGGGACGGGGACGTGGTGGTGGTGGCCAGAGGCACTGTGCTGGAGGTCCGGGGCTACGGGGGAAAAAGAACCCTCTGTCTATCTCTGATGGACGGGGGCAGGGTATTTCTTTCGGAGGAGGAGGCAGATGCGGCTCGGCTTCTGGGGAATAGATCAGATTCTCAGAAAACCGTGGTGGTGGCCATGGACGAGGCAGTCCTAGAGATCCTGGATCCATTAAGTTACAAGACGATATCCGTCACCAGGCCCGGGCATCTGGAGGTGGGGCCGGGGGACGAGGTAGAGGTTATCGGGTCTGGGGATGATCTGGTGCTGCTGGCGCCCCTTTAAAACGTCTCATCATCTATACCATTTTTAGGATCGACCACAAAGTTATTAAACTAGTCTCGCGCTAGTTTTTCCTGTCATTAACTTGTCAGCACAGAAGCGCTAAGCGTCTGGGCTACAAAACTAAAAATGATTAAACCCACCCCGTGGGATGGGTGATGCACTGGAGATTAAATTGTCAGATGGAACGCTCACTTGGATCATCAAACAAGGCTATGGATTTGATGATCAGACAAATAGTTAGATAAATGCACACATCACACGTTCACGATGATTCACCAATCACCTGTATGCGCTAGTGTTTTTGGCCATACACCACCGTGGTATGGGACCGATTGCATAGGTGTCAGCAAAAAACTGAGGCTGCTCCTGGGATAAGCTGGAGCGTCTTCCAACCGGTAGTCGAGTTTATTCCAGCAACATGATGGGATAAATGGCTCTGAAACGCGGCTGGCGCAGATAGTTGTGGTGTTGGTGGAGTTTTTATCTATCTATTTTAAAATTTGGGGTGTATTCAATGCAAAATGTTGATACGACTAAATATGTAATTTATGCTGAGATCACAGCAGATGGTATCGTAGAGAGGCCAGACGTAGTCGGGGCAATCTTCGGCCAGACAGAAGGCCTGCTCGGGAGCGACCTAGACCTGAGAGACCTCCAGAAGACCGGGAGGATCGGTCGGATCGACGTCCAGATAACCTCCAGCGGTGGCAAATCCGACGGCACGATCTCAATACCCTCCAGCTTTGATAAGGTAGAGACCGCGATCCTGGCGTCGGCCCTGGAGACCATCGACCGGGTCGGTCCTTGCATCGCCCACATCGCCGTCACCAGGATCGAAGACGTCCGCGCCGCGAAGAGGAAATATGTGGTGGATAGGTCTAAGCACATCCTTATGGAGATGTTCGATGAGAACCTCTTGGACACCCTGGCGATCACCGAGCAGATCAAACAATCTGTGCGCGTTGAGGAGATCACTCACATAGGTCCTGACCACCTCCCTGCCGGGCCCAACGTCCTCGACTCCGATGCGATCCTGATCGTCGAAGGACGGGCAGACGTTCTGAACCTCCTGAAGTACGGTATCAAGAACGCCGCGGCCGTCGGTGGTACCAATGTACCTCCGACCATCTCAGACCTCTGCAGCAAGAAGGTGGTCACAGCCTTTACCGATGGAGATCGTGGAGGCGAGCTGATAATCAAAGAGCTACTCCAGATCGCCGACATAGATTACGTGGCCAGGGCTCCTGAGGACAAGTGTGTTGAGGATCTGTCCCAGAAGGAGATCGTCAGGGCGCTGCGCCAGAAGATCCCGGTGGAGCAGGTGCTGGACCAGTACAAGATCAAGGTTCCTTTGAAAAGGGGGCGGGAGGTGACCACCAAGAGGAAGAGCCTGATCAGAGAGAGACCGGTCCGCATCGGCCGGTCGGCTGAGATCGAGCATCAGGAGCGCCAGATGGACGATCGGTCCGTCGAACTCGATCTCATGGAGCGCGAACCGAAGGACCCCATGGAGTGGTTCATGTCCAACCTGGAGGAGCTGAACGGCACTCTTTCTGCCAGGCTCTTTGACAGGAACAAGACCGTGCTCAAAGAGGTGGCGGTAAGGGACCTGGCTAAGGAGCTGAAGGACTCTAACGGCGATGTGACAGGGGTGGTCTTCGATGGTGTGGTCACCCAGAGGATCCTGGACATAGCTGCATATAAGAGTCTGGAGTATCTCATCGGGGCCAAGATGGGCAACATCGCCAAGAGCCCGGTCTGCGTCAAGGTGGTAACCCGGGAGTCCTGATACGACGCGTCGAGTTGAGCCCCCGTCCAGGGGGCTACTATCTCAAATAACGTTGTAATTGGAGATGGTATAAAGAGTCTCTACTTAGGAGTGATAAGCTATATCTCACGCCGGAATTTGTGAAGCCGACGATCATTTATATATCATGCATGAATAATTGTTCTGTATGAAGTCTGCTAAAATCCTAGTCTTTCTTCTCGGTGCCGCCGTCTTTTTCGGTAGCTGTACCGGGATGAACCTCGTGGAGACCGGCAACGCAACACCGGATGTACCAGAAACGAATTCATTGCCAGAAGGCACTTCCCGGCAAGAGCTGGTTGCATTTGTGGAAGAGGCGCGGACTTATGCCCAGGAGAACGGGATAGAAAAGGCGCTCCAGGAATTCAATGACCAAGAAGGTGACTTTGTCGATGGAGATCGTTACATCTTTGCCTACGATTTCGAAGGGTCGACCCTTGCTCTCCCCTATCAGCCAGATCTAATCGGAGTTAACCGCATTGACATCCAGGATACCAATGATGTAACATTTATTCAGGACGTGATTGACCTGGTGAAAAGGGGCGGCGGATTTACCTATTACCTCTACCCCAATCCTGGAAAGAATATGACAGAAGAGCTCAAGCTGGGCTATGTCATGAAGGTCGATGACACCTGGTGGCTGGGCTCAGGGATCTACGGAGCGGAACTCGATGAAACGGCTGAAAACGCCTCTCTCCAGCAACCCACCACAACAGAAGAGCTGGTTGTATTCGTAGAATCGGCGGTTCTCTTTGCACGAGATAACGGCAGGGAGATGGCAATAATGGAGTTTATGGATACGGCAGGCTCCTTCGTCGCTGGCGAGTCGTACATATTCGCCCATGATTTCAACGGCACCGCCCTCGTCCTCCCCTATCTTCCCTCGGAGGTGGGAACAAACCGCCTCGACCTCCAGGATGCCGAAGGGGTCTACATCGGCCGGGAGATGCGTTCCATCGCCCTGAACGGGAGCGGCTTTTTCCACTATGTCTATCGCAACCCGGTAACCAACAAAACCGAACCCAAGGTGAGCTATGTCATGAAGGTCGATGACACCTGGTGGCTGGGATCGGGTATCTACGTCCAGGATGCGGATGAAATGGACGGCAGTAAATAATCATGTAATCCTGAGGGCATCGGTCATCGGTTTAAGCCCACCCCCCTTTGAACTGGTGCCCATTTACATACGGATCTGGAGCACTACTGTGGCGAACACCGGCAACTATCTCGGTCCGGTTACTTTCGTCCCGCTCATACGAAGCGCATAGGCCTTTTTGAGGGGCCTCGCTCTGGGGTATACCCGGCCCAGTTCTTACGGAGTCTTGTCCGAGATCGTCTTATCCTTGAAGATGGGGCGGGCCGTGGCGGAGATGGTCTAGGCGCAGGCCCCTAATCAGGTGCCGGATAGGCGGGCAAGGTCTCTATCCGCCCGATCTCCACGTATCTGTCGACGGCGAAGTGATACGGGCTCTGGTACATCACATCTCCGAGTCCCAGGACCGAATGGACGGCGTCGTCGACAAATGTTATACATTACACAAATAAAAATAAAAATATAGATTCCCTATAAATTAATAGTGGAGACTGGAGGATAGATGATAATAATGGATGAAAATGCTCATCGAGCCCAGAAGGTCTTCGTCTTCCGTTTTATCTCTAAGAAATCGTCCAAGACTTCCTTTTCGTCCACAGAAAGCTTCAATTTCAGCTCATTCTCGAGGATATTGGCGTGCTTCTCCGGTATGTTCACGTAGAGCACGTCACCCTCGTGGATCTGCCTTCCCACGATGGGCCCGTCGATGGAGATCGCGACCTCCATCCCCATGCTCGCTGACCCGATGTTCTCGCTATGCTCCTGCACGCCCTTGACAACGCCCACCACGGCGCCGTCCTCTCTTATCAGAGAGACGTTGGTTCTGACCACACCCCCGATCACCTGAACCCCCACCACCGCAGGTTTGCTCTGCCGAAATACACAGTCTGGCATCAGCCGGACGGCACCGGGTCTGATTATGGCCTGGAGCCTCTCCTGTTCCATCTTCATCTCCTCGTCGGCCACCCAGTCCTCATAGCTATCGATCAGGTTGTAGATTACATCGCTGTGGAAGACGGGGACGTCCTTGTTCTGCACCTCGACCAGGGCGTCCGGAAGGATCTTCACATTGAACCCCAGGATCGCCGAGTAAAGAGGATCCTGGATGGCCGCAGCCCTGATCACGTCCCTCCGGGTTATGGGGCCGACGTCGGCGCTGTGGATGGGAACCTCTTTGGAATTCAGCTCGCTCACGAGGGCCTCCAGAGACCCGATGGCGTCTGCCTTCAAGATGACCCCCACGTTCTCTGTGTTCACCCTGACCGCCTCCAGCTCGGACTTTATCTCACTGGCGACCTCCTCGGCGTCTTCCGACCGATCTACGACGCGGATGGACGATCCTGCCAGGGCGCTCTCGATATTGGGTGCCGATACTTTCACACCGCTCGCGGCCACCACGTGTTTCACCAGGAGGAAACGCTCTTCGCTCCTTATCTCTGCCAGGGGTCTTGGCTTGAGGAGAGCTCTTATCCTGGTAACCACAGGGTCGCGCATGGTACCCACCACGATGGTATCGCCGGTATGAAACTCACCCTCGTAGAGGATCACGTCCAAGGTCGTTCCCAGGCCCTTCTCTTCTTTTACCTCCAGTATGGTGCCCACGCCCGGACCGCTGGCCCTGACCCTGAGGTTATCTTTCAGGAACCGCTGGGCCAGACCTAGGAGGACCATGAGAAGGTCCGGAACCCCTTCGCCGGTGACTGCGCTGATGGGTATGACCCCTATGTTCTTGGTGAAGTCGCCGATCCTGTCGTACCGATCTGAGATGAAACCGTGCTTGTAGAGGTCTCCTATCAGCTCGTACGTCCTGGTCTCCAGCTCTCCGGCCACCTTCTCGCTCTGGTTTGCCAGGCTCTTGGCCAGGGGCGCCCCCTCTGATGACTGCCATCCTGGTATCTTGTCGATCTTATTGGCCGCGACTATAAACGGTGTCCGGTAACGCTTCAGGATATTTAGGGACTCGATCGTCTGCGGCTGGAACCCCCCATTCAAGTCCACTACAAGCACCGCCAGGTCAGCCAGCGATCCACCCCTGGATCGGAGCGAGGTAAAAGAGTGATGTCCTGGAGTATCTATGAAGAGCAGACCAGGTACCCAGAACTCGCCCCAAAATAGAGGCCCGCAGACGTCTTTGATCACGTCCAGCGGGATCTCGGTGGCCCCTATATGCTGGGTTATGGCACCCGCTTCACCTTCGGCGATGGCGGTACCCCTGATCGTATCGAGGAGCGTGGTCTTGCCGTGGTCCACGTGACCCATAACGCAGACTATGGGTGTCCTCAGGTTCGACTCCGGTGCCGATCTCTTATTCTTTTTCGCCCGCTTGGCCGTATTCAACGTCTGCTTCATACCGGGTCCCGTCCGGATCCCCTTTTCAGAGGTTTTTTCTTCGTGCAACGCCTTAATCCGGAGCACATGCCGCAGCCCCGGACGATCTCTCCGGATCGGACCTGATCGGACCTATTCGTAGAGCCAAGCCTCGTCTATCCGGGAATAATCGATCCTCTCCAGCGCGTCGAAGTGGAGAGCTATCTCCCGCCCCGCAGATGCTGGCGAATCCGAGCCATGGACCACGTTCCGGCCGGTGTCCAGCCCGAAGTCGCCTCTAATAGTTCCCGGCAGCGCCTCGGTGGGATTGGTTGCCCCGTTGATCCTCCTGATCTCCGAGATGACATCCTTCCCTTCGACCACCATGGACACCGATGGTCCCGAGATTATAAAGTCTACCAGGTCCTTGAAGAACGGCTTCTCCCTGTGCTCGGCATAGTGTTCTTCTGCCGTCGCCTGGTCGAGTCTTCTCATCTTCATGGCCACGATCTTGAGACCCTTATCCTCGACCCGTCGGATGATACGCCCCACTAGGCCCCGCTGGACCCCGTCGGGCTTGATCATGAAGAAGGTCCTCTCCATGACCTACCATCCCTTCTTGGCCCATTCGACACGCCTGGGAACCCTGCCCAGCTTCATGTTCTTCTCGCACTTGGAAGAGCAGAAGTAGTAGACAGTGCCGTCTCTCCTGGCGTAGAGCTTTCCCGTTCCCGGCTCGATGATCTTGTTGCAGAAAGAGCACATTCTCTCTTCCATGACCTTCACCTGGTAGTCAGCTTCTTGGCCTCTCTGGCAGTCTCCAGAAGCATGAGAACGTCGCCCATCCTGAGGGGGCCTACACAGTTTCGGGTGATGATTCTGCCCTTGTTGCTACCGTCCAGGATCCTGCATTTTATCTGGGTGGCCTCACCATGCATGCCGGTGTTGCCGATGATCTCTATGATCTCGGCAGGAACCCCATCATACTCGCTTGCCATCTTGCAACCACCTACTTCAGTGCCTGCACCTTCTGGACGATCTCTTCCACCAGGCTCTTGGCCTTACCAGGCTCGACGATCGCCGCGGCGGCGCTCCTCACGCCCAGCCCACATGCCAAGCCGACCTCGGTCTGCTTCTTGACGTATATGTAGGGGGTCTTCTTCTCTTCGCAGAGCGACGGGATGTGAGCTACGATCTCCGGAGGCTCGACGTCTTCGCCCACGATAACCAGCTTTGCCACCCCGCGCTCGATGGCCTTGGTAGCCTCATTCGTCCCTTTCTTCACGCTGCCTGTCTCACGGGCCAGCTCGAGAGCCTCAAGAGACTTGGAAGCCAGTTCTGCCGGAACGTCAAATTTAACATATATCGGTCTTGCCATAACTTGTTTCTCCTTCAGGGCAGGTGCCCATCATCATTCATCGTAAAAATTGCCAAAACGGCATTAGGTGATGGCTCATCTTTCGGCGTAAAAAGGTTGCGCTATGGAGCTGTCAGCGTCGAGAGCAGCTCCGTCAGCTTCGCGCCGTCTACTTGACCCCTGACCACGACCAGATCATCACCGGGCGAGAACTCCAGGCCATACTCCTCTGCCAGGTCTCTGACCTTTATTTCAGTATCTCCGTTGGGAGACCGGAACTTCGCGGTCAGGACGTAGCCCTCGTCGGACGGGCTTGCGCCCAGGTAGTACTCCCGGTAGCCGCCGCCCATGGGCAAGAGAGCTCCGATAGCCTTATCCGTAGCGCCTCCACCCAGAGCCGATACCTGGAGGTCGGCGCACTCGTCGTAAGGGAGGGTAAAGTTGTAGCTGGTAGGCAAATCGTTAGATATCACATCCAGCACCGTCTCGACAGACTTCTGGGGACCGAAGAGGACAGGCATACCCATGACCTTGACCAGATCTTCGTGGAGGGGGATCATCTGGTAGCCGTCATGGTCTATGGCCAGTCCATAGGCGCCCAGCGGATAGGGCTTGACCCAGTGGAGCTCGACCCATCCGTTGTCGAAGAGGGCCCGGGACAGGCGCTCGATCTTCGACTGATATAGGATGCTGCCATACAACATGCCAAAAGATGGTGGAAGGGCGGACCCTGCGGCGTCGATCAGCTCTTGCGAGGTGTTCAGGTCTATCCAGTAGGCAAAGACCAGGTCCTCAGGATACATACCTAGTGCGTCACCGATCCCCTGGAAGTCCCAGTCGATCAGCCGTCCGCCCACACCGAACTCGTCCGGGGACCATGCCGATCCGGTCGACTTCACCTCGTCAGAGTCACCACCTCTCATCACGAAGCCTGCAAAGGAGGAGAATATCATCAACCCCGCTATGAAAGCCACGGAGATGGTTGCCAACGTCTTCTGATTCATCGAGGTTGGGGTAAACGACCATCTTATTTAACTTTTGGTCGTGAGTAATTCCTCCCTTCGGTCGGATTTACTTGAGCACATAAAGTTATACTTTACGTACTACTAGAAAAGAGGATCGTCCTGGTTGTAGCTTCTGTCCAGCTTGATGGCGATCTCCGCCTTCTGGAGCTCCCGTCCCAGGTATCCGGCATGATCCAGCCGGGTCACCAGACCTCGATCGATCAGGGTGTTTAAGACATCTATGGCACGTTTCCCTACGACGGTGGTTTTCTGATGCTCGGCCACGATCCTGCCGCCAGCCACCCCGATCTTGAAGCTCCCGGCAGGGTCCATCTCCCACCGGTGGTCGGTCTCCGCGGCCTCGAAGACCTCTGGCAGGATATCCTCGAACCGACGTCGTTTCTCTTTGAGTATTAGAAGGTCGATGCCCAGGTCCTTGGGCGAGGTCTTTCTGGACCCTGCGAGTGCCATCATCTCGGAGGCCGTTCTGAGCTCCCTGATGCTTCCCTTCGCCTTCTCGCTGTACTCCGGGGTGAAGAGGACGCTTGCTCCCACCTCGGACCCGATGGCCGTCATCAGACCGTTCACTCCGGGAGAGTCAGCATCCAGCAGCTCTGTGACGTTACCCACCCCGAAGAATAGAGGGATCTCTGGATGAGACCGGTGGAACTCCAGGTAGCTCTTCACCGACTCAGCCAGGCCCAGGAGAGGCGGGTTCATGATGGGATCTGCCATGACCTCCGCCCCCAGAGCCTCGGCGGCTGCCAGGTTCTCTTCGAGACTCGATCTTGGTCCAGGTATGACCACCGCGGGCACCCCCTCGCGGTCCAGCAAGGGCCCCACGTCCTCCAGGTTATCGCCGTTGAGGCTCAGGATCAGGTCCGCTCCCGCGCAGACCCCGGCCCGGATCAGGTCGGGCCTGACGGTGTCCACGCTCACCGGCAGATCGGTGGCAGACTTGGCCACCACCACCGCTGCCGCCACCTCATCGGGGGTGGCGTCTAGGGGGGTTCCCAGATCGATCATGTCCGCCCCTTTTCTTTCGTACTCCGCCACCTTCTCGGACAGTCCTCGATCGCTCAGCCTGGTGGCGTCTACTATCTCGGCCAGAACTTTCATCCTGCTCTGGCCTCCTACCTTTACCCCCTTTATGATCAAGGCAGGCTTGGCCGATGCCTCTAGCTCGTCCAGTAGAACCAGGGCATCCTCCTGGATCTTGTCTTTTAGGAGGACGCAGGCGGGAACCGTGGTGGATAGCTCGACGATGTCCAGGTTCTTGATCACATATCCCAGGTCGGCAGCATGTTTGGAGCCCAGCCAGATCGTGGTATTCAGCGCCTTCTCCACGGGGCCGAAGTCTGAGGTTATGGCTCCCGGTATCAGTATCAGGTCGTAGCCCCGGGGCGCGGCCTCTATGAGCATCTCCGGGGTTATGAACGAGGCGACGTCCACGTCCAGGACCAAGACGTCGACGCCGACGCCGCTGACCGACTCATTTACCATATCCTCGGCGAGACGACCGGTGACCACCAGGACCTTCATGATCTGGTAGGTTGCCGACCTCCGCCTAAAACACTGTCGGCGAGTAAATGATGTTCTATATTATATATAACAAAAATTTTGGTAACACCGCTCATCCGGGCAGTGCGTTTTCAACGGGTGGATGGTTTTTTGGAAAATACGATGTTGAGGCTGGTTTTAGGCAGAAACATGTTCAATCGAGATTATCGATAAAAACGTTACTGAGGGGATCTCTTTAATGATTCCCTCATAAAACACCAACCAAACTCAAGGTCACTGCCCGCCTCCGCTAAGACATAGTGAAACTACATACATCATCTTATCAGATCTTGGCGTGCTCTCTATATACCTTGCTTCGGTGTCCGATTCGTAGAACAAGTATTCCATCCTTGGTTTTGGCGTATATGATGCGGTAATCTCCTATGCGATACTTAAACAACCCTTTGAATTGGGCTGAAAAAGGGACACCACGGTCCGGATCCGCGCCCAGGTCCTTCTCCACCTGATGAAGGATCCGCTTAGCCGATCTCGTATTCAGTTTTTTCAAATCCTTGCTAACTGATGACTTATATTCAACTTTATAAGTCAAGACGCTTCCTCATTTTCTCATTTGAGATGATCTCATCATCCTTATCTCTCAGACGTTCCAGAGCCACGAGATAGTCCGCATACTCATCCAAATAAGACTCCACCGCCTTACAAATTATATACGTCTTAGAACGTTCAATAACAGACGCCAAGTCCTCTAATTCATGAACAACCTCATCAGGCAAACGAACCGAAACTGCGATGGACACAATTATCACCGATGTAATACACATCACTACAAGTATATCAACGTATTGCAAATAGCGAGGAGCCCCAAAATGGGGAATTATATCACACCGTTGACGACATGTGATGGGCACGAACCAGATCAGCTTTCAACATATGCCCCCATCGCTTCCACCAATACGTCATCACGAAAGTACCTGCTCAAGTCATAGGGGGTTCTTTGATCGACCTTGCGCCCGCCGAACTATCCAGAAAAATCATCTGGCGAACCGATGTCGGCAAATCGCCGCTCGACTCTCGCCAACCATCATCTCAGGACTGTGATGACGGCGGTAGAAGACCGTACTTTTATTATCCCACGAAAGTCTTCTTACAGGTCCTACACTGGTAACGCTGTGTGCCCTTGGCAGTCCTATCGAACTTGACGATGTTGCCGTGATTCAATTTGGCATCGTCGGGACATTCTTTATTCCAGCAGAACTAGCTGGGGTGAACAAGTTGATTGGTCTCCATTGCATCTCCCAACAGTATGATTGGGAGTGGCAACATTTCAACTTAATTGGGGCAGACTACCAGACAATTGACCACCACAAATTAGATGTTCGAAGGAGTAATAAATAACACAGATCCTATGCAAATACTCGATAAAGAAATATTCAAGGTAGCGGAAATTCGTTTCTCACGAAAAGGTAAAGTGAAGGAAAGTGAATCTGCCACAGGTTTTTTCTATAAATATGATGATCAATTTTATTTTATTACGAATAGACATGTCGTGGTTGACGAGGAAGAAAATCACTGCCCGGATAAACTTCACCTAAAGTTGCATGTCAATGAAAATAATCTTAGCCAAAACAAAGTCTATAACGTATCTCTCTATGACGAGGAACGTGAAAAATTATGGCTTGAACATCCAACTGAAGAGTTGCAAGTTGACGTAGTGGCTGTGCCTGTTGAAGTTGATGATTGGACTCCTAAGCCCCACATAGAGCCATTCAACGAGGATGATGATATATCGAAACACCCTCGTGATATTCCAATTGGTGAAGATCTTATTGTAATCGGATATCCGCAAGGAGTTCATGATTCGATACATAACACACCCATAATCCGCAGTGCAATTCTGGCAACAATGTATCCTCTGCATTTTTGCGACTCGCCAGGAGTTATTATTGATTCTCGCCTACATGAGGGCTCAAGTGGAAGTCCGGTTCTGACCAAGCCCGGGGCTTTTTACCGCACAACTAGTGGAAAGGTAGTGCCGAATCTCGATCGGAGAAGAACTTATAAAAGATATCTAGTGGGAATACACTCACATACTTATCCCATCGACTTGAATGGTGACCGAGATGATGGTGATATTCGTACACTCGATCAGAGAGTAAGCAAACTTGAAGACAAAATATACCAAGATAATTTTTTAGGCCTGAACTTTGTTTGGTTTTCATGGCTAATTCCGGAAATCATCAATCAACATGCGATAGCACCAAAGCGAACGATAGTGAGCAGAGAGTAATGCGAGGGCACATCCTAAAATAAAAGGAGGGATATGCCTATTATTATAAACAAATGTCCGGCAATTCTTGTTATTGTCTTCTCCTCTATTTTACTCGAAATGAATTTACCTAAATAAATTGCCATGATAGATAATAAAGTTAATGCTATCATGACACCCATTAGAACCATTAAACGGCACTATCTGGAAATCCCGTGATATTGTAGATCCGAGCGCACTTACACCCACCAAATTGGGAACATTTTAGGATAAGGGTATCAATAAGGGTCCGGTTACATCTATCCAGCATTCCAGCCCGCTTCATCGCGGAAAGCTTCATATGATTCTCAATTCCCTCGTCAGTCCTCAGCTGTTTCTTTCTATGGGTCTTGAGGCTCGTTGAGTAGTAGTTCTCAATGATGTTGTTCGTAGCCGGAGCACCGTCAACGAAATAAAAAGCCGTTAAGCGGCTCCAATTTACC
>JAUWQF010000096.1 GCA_030611205.1 Methanothrix sp. | reverse complement strand
ATTGAGCCTCTCTGATTCAGAACGAACTCGATTCATCCATATCACCTCTTCCCAAGCCACAACGTTTTTTGTGCAGCATATTTATATATCTTTTTAGGAGGGGGCTAAATGGCCTAATCAATGATACCACCCTTTGCGCCTCTGCGACTTTGCGACTTTGCGTTAAATTAGGAATATACAATTCAAATAAGATGATGGTATGGGCGAGAGCTACAAACAAACGAGATGCGCCCTACTCCATCCTCCTCCCCCACTGATCCTTCACCATCAGAGCCATCCTGGGGTTCTTGAACTGCTTGTATACGGCCATGTCCTTGGGATACCCGATGAAGGGACTGATGGAGCCGTCCTCCATGTTGGCCACCCAGATATTGACACCGGCCTCCTCGGTGGCAACCCCCTTCTCCTGGAAGTAGTCGACAAAAGGCCCCGGGCTCTCCTCATGAGGCACTATGACCGCCGAGCCTTCCATACCCTCCACGATCATCACCTCACCTATCGCCGGAAAGATGCGGAAGGCAATCGTATTCTCCCCGGATGCGAAGATGATCCGGCCATGGGAGTCGTGCTCCAAGAGGTAGCCTGCCCCGCCCATGAACTCCACCAACAGGTCCTGGAGGTTGAGGACCACCAACCCCTTCAGCTCCTCCAAGGCCGCCTGGAACTGGTTGTAGGCCCCCTTGAAATCATCGTCTCCATAGTTGTCGGCGTGCATGAAGTGGAAGATCCTGCCGTTGAGGGTGATCGCACTGTCCAGGTGGGGCAGGTTGATGAAGACAGGATTCCCACCGAGAAGATCGGCGAAGATCCCCGCAGCCACGTGATCCTTCCCCAACATCTTCTCCATCTCTTCTCGCTCGGCTTCGTCCAGCCCGGCCTCGCGCACGTACTGGTAGACCCGCTGTAGCAGCTCGGCCCGAGCAATGATCCTCCGCTTGGTGAGCAGCTCGCCAAGACGCTTCACGATGATCTCAGCCTTGTCGTTCATCCTTATTCTCCAAACCCAAGCTCTGCCCGCAGCTCGCCCATGGTGGCGGTCCTCTCCGCGAAGGCGTTATGCTGGTGTATGCTCTCTTCGTTGATCTGCTTCAAGGAGATCACCGCATCGTCTGGCAGGTCCTCGAAGGATTCCACCACCTTCTTGGCCATGGTCCTGACGCAGTCCTCCACGAACTTGGGGTTCTCGTGTGCCCGGGCGACGACCATGGCCTCGTCCGGGCGCTTCAGGAGACCGTAAACCTTGGAGCTCATCGACTCCTCGATTATACTGATTATCTTCTCCAGCGAGACACAACGCCGGTCGCGCACCTCCACAGAGATGATACCCCTGCCCCGCTGGTTATGGGTGGCCACGGGAAGCCGGGCAGCGAGACTGTGTGCCTCCTCCGGGCTCAGGTTCAGCTTCTCGAGCTCCCCTCTCACCAGGTCTCTCATGATCTCCTGGGCACAGGGACAGGCGGTCATCCCCACCACCTCGGCCCCTACCACTTTTCTCAGATGGCCGGCTTTGGCCACGGCCTCGGCGAATATGTCCACCACCTCCTGGCAGGTGATATGGGTGGCGGGAGATCGCCTCTTCACCACATACTCGCTTTTCATCTTCACCTCTGCCCTGGTGGCGTACTCGTGTTTGGAGAGAACCCTGCGTGCGATCTCGCCGCATAGCTCCTCGATCTCGTAGACCGGTTCGTTGACCACCATCTCCAGGACCTCATCGATCACCTCGAAGTTCCTGGACAGGTTTGCCCCCTTCCGGTTGGAGGGTAGATCCACGAAGACCTCGAAGTTGGAGATCAAGACTATGGGACGATCCTCTTCACGCAGTACCTTTACGAGCTTCTTTACCCCGGTCAACCCCACCCGAGTGAGGTTTATGGGGTACTCTGGGCTACAAGCCTGGACGTCAGGAAGGGTATCCAATAGGCCTCACCTACAGAAGATCTCGTCCACCTCAACCTCATCTGCGAGGATTAGGAGGTCATCCACCTCGGCCAGAAGCAGATCAAGAGTCTCAGAGACCTGACGATCGCGCTCGTCCATCGTGCCGAGTAGCTCTTCGAACTCGGCGCAAAGCTGCTTATCGTCCAGATCAAGAAGTGTGATGTCCCCTAGCCGTCTCTTGATATCGTCCGAACTCAGCATAGATACCAATCCAAGGTCAAACCTATTTTAGGCTTTGCCTGCCGGCCCGGAGTCAGCTATATCTATCTGTAAAACCACTCACCATCGGAGAGGTAAGATCATGATCAGGAGATGCCCAGAACACGGATTTTTTCGGGGGGATGTATGCCCTTGTGGCGAACCTGGCCAGGTTCTGCTCGACGACGAGCGAACCGAGAAGCTGGGCAGGCTGGTGGCAGGTGCCCTCAGACACTTCCCCGACGACCTTGGCCTGGCCATAGACTCCAGAGGCTGGGTCGATCTAGACTCCCTGACCAAAGCGATCCGCACCAGATACCGCTGGGCGGACAAAGATCTGCTCATAGCCCTGGTCCAGTCGGACCCGAAGAAGCGATACGAGATCGAGGAAAGATGCATCAGGGCCCGATACGGCCACTCGGTCGATGTGGACCTGGACTACCCCCTGAACACCGTCCCTGTCCTCTACTACGGAGCCAGCGAAGAAGAAGCCGGCAGGATCCTGGAGGTGGGACTCAAGTCAGCATCCCAGAGGTACGTCCACCTGAGCACCACCTCGGAGAAGGCCTGGTTCGTGGGCACCTTCCGGACGAAGATTCCCATCATAATCGAGGTCGATGCCCAGGCCGCCCAGAACGATGGGATCACCATGATGACGGTGAGCGAGGCCATCGTAATATCGGAGAATATACCCCCGATATACCTGAACCTCGTACCGGCGGAAGGATAGATCTCATTTCCCGAACCTGCGTTCTCTCTGCTGGTAGTCCCTGATGGCCCGGAGAAAGTCGGTCTTTCTCATGGAGTCCCAGTTCATGTCGGTGAAGTAGAGTTCTGAGTAGGCCGCCTGCCAGATCATAAAGTCGCTCAGCTGCCGTCCACCCGCCCTGATCACCAGGTCTGGTCGGTACTTGAACCTCAGCTTGGCCTCGATCATGGCCTCGTCGATCTCCTCCGGGTCAACCAGTCCCGACTCCACATCTTCCAGCAGCTTGCCGATGGCTTCGGCCACTTCTCTCTTTCCCCCGTAGCCCAGGGAGATCACCAGCCTGACCGGGCCACCCGTCCCAAGCTCGATATCTTCATCGGCGGTGTGGATGCTTATCTCCGCCGCCAGATCCCTCAACTCCGATACCAGAGACTCCAGATACCCCGGCCCACAGTCTCCCATGAAAAGGATGATGCCCCGCACCCGGACAGACTCGCACCAACCTACGAGATGACCAACCCTTCGCCATCCCTCGCCCTTGGGATATCCGGCAGGGAGGACGATGGCGATACAACGGGGAACCTTCCCCCGAGATACCCCCCTCTCCAGCAGCTTCTCATATGCGTAACGCAGCATCCTCACCCTTCCATGACTCTCCGAAGAGAAAGTACTTTTGTAATCGCGTCGATCTGGGTTGGCATGCAGAGAGATCTGGCCGCCAGGATCGCCGTAGGGATGACAGCCCTGCTCATCCCCTACGCAGGGGTCTACACAATATTTCTCCTGGCCGCCATCTCTCTTCTGGAGCGGAGAGTTCGGACCCTTTCCGTATCGTTGTCTCTGCTCCTCCTCCTGAGCTGGGGGCTGAGGTACACCGAGATCGATCTTCCTCTCTACCTGGTAGCTATATCCTTTGTGCCCCCCACCTTCGCCGCCGTGGTATCCTGTCGTTTCCACGGCCTGAAAGAGAGCCTGGTCTACATGGCAACGACGATGGCCCTGGGATACCTGGCCGTTCTTGCAACCGCCCCGGCGAACCTCGCGCCCGAAAAAATCCTCTTCCTGACGACCCTGGCAGGTCTGAGCGGTGCTTTCCTTCACGCCGCATCGACCGAACGCGACTTCTCCGTGCCCTTCGGGTCCTGCATGGTGATGTGGCTATTCAGCTTCGAGTTCATCCTTCCCAGCCTGGAGAAGATGATCCTCATATACGTCTTCGCCCTCTCTCTTGGCCTGGCAGCCTACTGGATGAAGGCAGCCGACGCAGGGGCTGTGATGAGCGAGGCTATCATCTGCCTCCTGGTGGTGCTCTTCGGTGGGTTGTCCTGGTTTCTGCTCTTGCTTTCCTTCTACATGCTGGGTAGCGGCTTTACCAGGTACGGATACGCTCGCAAAGAGGAGCTGAGGATCGCTCAGTCCCGGGGGGGCAAAAGAGGATACAAGAACATCTACAGCAACAGCTTGATACCCCTGGCTCTGGCCGTATGTTATGGGGTATACGGGAGCGAGATATTCCTCTTCGCCTTTTTGGGCGCGGTAGCCACGGCCACAGGGGACACCCTGGCCAGCGAGATCGGGGAGACAAGCAGGTCCAAGCCCCGGATGATAACCAACTTCAGAGAGGTAGAGCCGGGGGTGGACGGTGGCGTGACCTGCCTTGGAGAGCTGTCAGCTCTACTAGGTGCGGCGCTCATAGGTATCCTGGCGGTGGTCACGGGGATGGCAGGATACCATGGGGTCCTGGCGGCGATCACTGGCGGGTTCCTGGGAACCAACTTCGACAGCCTTCTGGGAGCCACCTTCCAGCAGCGTGGCCTTCTGAGCAACAATGGGGTCAACCTGGTGGCCACCCTATTCGGTGCCGTAGTAGGCGGAGCCGTCTGGATGATATTGTTATAGATAAAACGCATGAGTCGCTGACTCATGCCCTAAAGACGAAAAAGAAAGGAGAGATCTCTGTGGCGTTGACAAAGATATACGGCGTCTTGGGACAGCCGATCGAACACAGCCTATCACCGGCGATGCAGAACGCGGCCTTCGGCTCTCTCGGACTGGAGGCTCGCTATTGCGCCTTCAATGTAGGACGATCCAGGCTGAGAGAGGCTATTTTGGGAGCAGAGGCCCTGGGGTTCGGGGGCCTGAACCTGACCATACCCCTCAAGGAAGAAGCGCTCCAGGTGGTCCGGCCCGACCCGACCGCAGAGGCTATGGGGGCGGTCAACACCATCGCCTTCGGCGACGAGATCAGGGGCTATAACACCGACGGGATCGGAGCCCAGATGGCGCTGGAAGAGGCCGGGGTCCTGATCAAAGATAGCTGCGTCTTGATCATAGGGGCCGGTGGAGCGGCCAAGGCCATCGCCTACCAGCTGGCCCGGGCAGGAGCCGAGGTTACCATCGTCAACAGGAACGCGGACCGGGCCTGTGATCTGGCCGGATGGGTGGGTGGACACGGGTGCGGTCTTCATGAGCTGGAGAGGCTGGTCCCAGAGGCCGACCTGGTGATCAACGCCACCTCGGTGGGGATGAAGGAGGGCGACCCATCTCTGGTCGACGGGCGTCTTCTGAAAAGCAGCCAGACGGTCTTCGACGTGATCTACAACCGGAAAACGGAGCTTCTCAGGGATGCCGACCGGGCAGGAGCCAAGACCATAGACGGGGTGATGATGCTGGTCTACCAGGGTGCCCGGGCCATAGAGATCTGGACGGGTTTAAAAGCCCCGGCGAGGGTTATGGAGAGAGCGGTGAGAAAAGAGCTGGAGATGAGATGAACCGGATGCTGATCGTGGGCGGAACAGGCGAGACCGGAAGCTGGTTCGCCCGCTACTTCAAAAGACGCGGGTTCCGGGTAACCGTCTGGGGCCCCAGCGGAAAGAGAGGGGTGGCCGAAGAGATGGGGGTCGGGTACGCAGAAGACCTGATCCGAGAGGTGAAAGAGAGCGACGTGGTGCTTCTCAGCGTCCCCATCGATCGCACCGCCGAGGTGATCGAAGAGCTGGGTCCGAATATGAAAACCGGCAGCCTCCTCATGGACGTTGCCTCGCTCAAGTCCGAACCCATGAGGGCCATGCTGGAGCACGCGCCCGGTGATGTGGAGGTCTTGGGAACGCATCCCATGTTCGGTCCCACCATGAAGGGCATCGGGGGACAGACGATGATACTGGTTCCTGCGAAGGGTAGATGCGAGATGTGGCTCCCCATCATGAGGACTTTGTTCCAGGAGGATGGGGCCAGGGTGGAGATCGTGGGTCCGGAAGAGCACGATCAGATCATGGCTGTGGTCCAGGCTCTGACCCATTTCGCCTACATATCCATCGGAGCCACCCTCAAGAGCCTGGACTTCGACGTGGCCAGGTCGAGGAGCTTCATGAGCCCCGTCTACGAGATCATGATAGACTTCGTGGGCAGGATCCTCGCTCAGAACCCGGAACTCTACGCTAACATCCAGGAGAACCCTCGGGCGGGAAGGGTGAGAGATACCTACATCAAGGAGTGCATCTCCCTGGCGGAGATGACGGACCGCGGAGACCGGGAAGGGTTCGTGAAGGTCATGAAGGACGCTGCGGAGCATTTTCAGGCAAGAGAGGAGGCCTTGGTGCGATCTGACCGTCTGATCGAGATGAAGATAAGGGACAAAGACGAACAAAGGCCAGACGAACAAAGGCCGGACGAACAGAGGCCAGACACCGGCGGGGAGGGACCGAGGCGATTACACCGCAGATGCAGCCCGCCGTGATGTGGATGGATCCGAACGCGGGCGTTTCTGAGCAGGTGTCCGAGCATCTCCAAGCAGATCGCCGCCCTTGCCCCCACCTCCTGGGCGCCGAGCAAGAGGCCAACTTCATCGGCATTGGGATTCTCCTCGTTTTGGTCAGCGCATGCGAGGCGCCCGGCTAGCGCCGGGGATCGGGTGCCGGATATCTGGCGCTCGGTTTCCCGTCGTCGAGGTCGCGCCATGGCGCCAGGTCAGATATCCGTGGGCGAAGACCCGGCGCCAGCTGTGGCGAAACCTGCGTGAATGGAGCGCGAGGCGATCTGCCGGTCGGCGCTGCTCCGGCTTCTGCGACGCTGGGGTACGACAGTCCGGGCCGGGGTGGAGAGGTACGTGAACGAGTTCGCCGAGTGGTTCCCCGAGGTGGACGCAGAGAATATCCTGCACCGGTATCCAAGAGGCCTTACGGGGTGGTGTACGCGCACTGAAGAAATTATTTTTTAAAATGGTGTTATTTTTACATTAAAACACCGATTAAAAGCCCTATTGCAGCAATTAAAACACCTATTAAAGTGAGTACGATACCTACATCTTTATACCACGGTTTTTCTTCGTTTTCAGATGACGGGTCTATTTTTTGTATGTTTTCATCACCAATAGCTATCTGGACTTGGGATTTGCTAATTTCTATGTTAGTAGGCGCTTTCATACGATCTGTGTAAGCAAGTAGCATACTCAAAACCATACTATTTAAATTGAGCTTATCTTCCACATATTGCTCAGTATGTGCCTTTTTAAGTAGTTTGAACACGTCTTCCTCTCCATTCATCACTAAGTTGTTACAGAGGGGTTCCAAAACCATTTGAATATTATTTACAATTTTTTCGAGGCCTATAGGATCTTCAACTTGAGAAAGTGAACGGCTTTCTCTGACTATTTCTTTTCCAAGACCTTCCGCAGGAGTGTTGAGCGTCTGTTGGCATACAGCTCTTGCTTTTTCCTGAATCTCGGCTATCGTCTCCTTTATCCGATGGTCGATTACCGGCAGGCCCCTTCTGATCACCGCCGTCGCTCCCGGCGCCTTCTCCTCGCTATCATCCAGGAGTTCTGCCGCACGGTCGCAGTATCGTCTGTAAGCGTTAAGATCGCGTTTCACCTCCTCTAAGCTCTTCACCCGCAGATCCTGGGCTTCTCTCAAGGCGTTTGCGAGGTTCTCTACGGCCTCCAGGAGATCTTCCTTGCTTTTCGATCCTTCTGACGCTTGTTTAGCCTCATATAGATATCTCTGTACCTCCGCTTCGGCATCCTCTTTCTTGAAGGTGAGGACGTAAAAAGACCGATAGAAGGGAAGACAGAACCTGGATGGATTGGAATACCTAGCTTCTGCCGCAGATCTCCCGAAGAATTCCAGGGCATTTTCCAGCTCTTCTCTGAAGCCCTCTTCGCTCTCTGCCTCGGTCGCCTTGAATATGGATACTCTGCCCAGGGAATGGTTGGCAGATACCCTCACACCGCTATGCAAGTCATTCGCCAGATCGAGCAGATCTTCCCAGGCGGCGGTCTTGTCGAGGACATGAGGGAAAGCGGCGACAATCGCGTAAGCTGCCCACCGCTGCACATCACTATATTCGTCGCTGGTCAGCCGGTGCAGGTCTTTCCAGGCGGCTTCTTTATTGGAAACGTGGGGAAAAGCAGCGCCCAGCGCATCTGCAGCCCATAGCCGGACATAGCGGTCCTCGTCGCAGGTCAGCCGATGCAGATCATCCCATGCCTCTGATTTGTACTCGTCG
>JAUWQF010000064.1 GCA_030611205.1 Methanothrix sp. | reverse complement strand
ATGAGCCGAGAGGAGGCCGCCCTGGCCATCGGCCTTGACTTTGTCGAGGGACGTCTGGGAAACTTCCCCGCCAAGATAGACGCCATCGACAGCGCCATCAGGACCTCGATGGCCCTTCTCACCGAGGGCGTGGTGGCCGCCCCCATCGAGGGGATAGCCAAGGTCACTCTGGGCAAGAACGACGACGGCACCGAGTACCTCAAGATCTACTATGCCGGACCCGTCAGGAGCGCCGGTGGGACAGCCCAGGCCCTGAGCGTCCTGGTGGCCGACTACGTCCGCAGGGCGGTGGGCATCGCAGCCTACAAGCCCCGGCCCGACGAGGTGGAAAGGTACGTGGAAGAGATCGGCCTCTACGGGCGGGTGGCGGGCCTCCAGTACGTCCCCACCGACGAAGAGATTAGAACTATAGTGAGGAACTGCCCCATCTGCATAGAGGGCGAGCCCACCGAGGAAGAAGAGGTATCCGGGTTCCGCGACCTGGAGCGGATCGAGACCAACCGGATACGTGGCGGTGTGGCATTGGTCTCCGCATAGGGGATCGCCCTCAAGAGGCCCAAGCTGAAGAAGCACGTCACCAAGCTGGGTATTGAAGGCTGGGACTGGCTCGACGAGCTGGCAAGCGGGAGCAAGAAAGGTGGCGGTGCCTCGAACGAGAAGTTTTTACGCGATCTGATCGCGGGCAGGCCGGTCTTCAGTCACCCTTCCCGGCCGGGAGGGTTCAGGCTGAGGTACGGCAGATCCAGGAATACCGGTCTCGCTGCGGCAGGGTTCAACCCCGCCACCATGACCATTCTGGGAGATTTCCTGGCTGCCGGAACCCAGGTCAAGGTGGAACTGCCGGGAAAGGCGGTGGCCGCCACACCGGTGAGCACCATCGAAGGCCCCACCGTTAGGCTGACCAACGGAGACGTGGTGAGGATCGATACCGAGGAAGAAGCGGCCAGGCACACGAAAGATATCTCCAGAATAATCGACGTGGGAGAGATCCTGATCAGCTTCGGCGACTTTTTGGAGAACAACAGACCTCTGGCCCCGGCATCGTACTGTTTCGAGTGGTGGGCCGCAGAGCTGGAGGAGGCCGGTGGCGATCCCCGGTCCCTGGAGACGCTGAGCGGCGAAGAGGCCGTCACCATATCCAAGGACCGCAGCATACCCCTCCATCCCGCTTACACCTACCTATGGCACGACCTGGGACCGGAAGAGTTTCGGCAGTTGGCGGAGACCGTCTCGGCCGAGGGCAAGCTGGAGAACGGGATCCTCTCCCTACCACTATCGGTCAAGGGTATCCTGGAGACGCTCCTGGTCCTGCACAAGGTCAGAGACGGCAAGATAAGGATCGAGGAGACGCTGCCGTTACTCATCACTATCGGGATCAATCCTGGGGACCTGAGCCTCTGCTGGAAGGAGATGACGGGCACGCCCCTCGAGATGGTCAACAGGGTGGCGGGCATCAAGGTGATGGCCCGATCGCCCACCCGGGTGGGCGGCAGGATGGGCCGCCCCGAGAAGTCGAACAAGAGAAAGATGACACCACCACCGCATGTTCTCTTTCCTACCGGTGACGTGGGAGAAACCGGCCGTTCGGTTAAGAACGCGGCCAGGTACCACAAGGGAAACGGTAGAACCGGTGTGATCGAGACGGAGATCGGACGGAGGGTCTGTCCTCGTTGTGGTGTCGAGACCCATAGGTTCAGATGTGAATGCGGCGAGCATACCATCCTCAAGAGGTCTTGTCCCCGGTGCAATTTAGATGGAGACGAGAAATGCCCTAAGTGCGGAGAGAGCACCACCGCCGCGACGACCATGGAGCTCGACGTGGGAAAGCTCTACTCTGAGGCCTTGAGGAACCTGGGGGTGCGTGAGCCGGATAAGCTGAAAGGCGTCCAGGGCATGACCTCGCGAGACAAGACACCCGAGTACCTGGAGAAGGGGATCCTCCGGGCCAGGCACGGCATCTGGGTCTTCAAGGACGGGACCGTCAGATATGACCTAACAGATCTGCCTCTGACCCATTTCCGACCCGGAGAGATAGGGACCGATGTCGAAAAGTTGATAGCGCTGGGTTACGAAAAGGATGCCGACGGCCAGCTCCTGACCGGTCCCGATCAGGTCTGCGAGCTGAGGGTCCAGGACGTGGTCCTCTCCAGGGACGGGGGCGGATACCTGCTCAAGGTGGCCGGGTTTGTGGACGATCTTCTGGAAAAGTTCTACGATCTGGATCCCTATTATAATGCAGATACTCCCGCGGATCTGATAGGGGCTCTTCTGGTCGGTCTCGCGCCTCACACCTCGGCCGGGGTTCTCTGTCGGCTGATCGGATACACCACAGCCTCTGCAGGGTACGGTCATCCCTTCTTTCACGCGGCCAAGAGGCGGAACTGTGACGGTGACGAAGACTGCGTGATGCTCCTCATGGATGCCCTCCTCAACTTTTCCATGTCCTATCTGCCGAAGAGGCGGGGGGGGAAGATGGATGCTCCCCTGGTTATGACCACCAGGCTGGATCCTGCGGAGGTAGACGGCGAGGCTCACAACCTGGACATCTCGTCCTGCTATCCTCTGGAGTTCTACCGGGCCACCTTGGACAACGCCAGCCCCAAGGATGTGGAAGGACTGATCGACCTGGTCTCCAAGCGGCTAGGAACGGAGGCCCAGTACGAGGGTTTCTCCTTCACCCACGACACCGCCGACATCGCTGCCGGACCCAGGAACAGCGCCTACAAGACTTTGGGAACGATGATCGAGAAGATGGACGCCCAGCTCGATCTGGCCAAGATCATCAGGGCGGTAGACGAGAAGGACGTGGCGGAGAGGGTGATCAACTCCCACTTCTTGCCGGATATCATCGGCAACTTGCGCGCCTTCTCCCGGCAGAAGGTGAGGTGCGTCAAGTGCAAGGCCAAGTACCGGAGGCCGCCTCTGAGCGAGGTCTGTCCCCGGTGCGGCGGCAGGTTGATCCTCACCGTCCACGAGGGGAGCGTGAGGAAGTACCTGGACGTATCGATGAGGGTGGCAGAGGAGTTCGGGGTGGACGATTACACCAAACAGCGCCTGGAGCTGATCAGGCTGGATATCGACTCCCTCTTTCATAACGATAAGTCGAAGCAGACGGGGCTGGCGGACTTCATGTAACGCCGGCGACAGTCGTTATGCTCAGGTGGCCGATGAGACGGAAGATCGTCCTTTCTCCAAGATGACGATTTGCGTCTTTGGGGTAGCTGGAATAACGTTTTTAAAGCTGGTCAATCTTCTTCATCGAGGCGTTCTATTTGACTATCGAGGGTTTGCTGGGCGGCGTCAGGGTGGGGGACCACCACCCTGTGAGGGTAATGGGCGTGATCAACCTCAGCCAGGAGTCTTTTTACAGCAGGTCTTTCGTCAGTCCCAAAGACGCAGTAGAGCGGGTCATGCATCTGGTGGAGGAGGGGGCCGATCTGATCGATGTAGGCGCGGTCTCCACGGCACCGGGGTCGCCCCCCATCTCCGAGAAGGAGGAACGGACACGTCTGATTCCCGCACTGAAGTCGATCCTGGGGGAGGCAGATGTCGAGATATCCGTGGATACCCAGCGGGCCGGCGTAGCCGAGGAGGCTCTCTCTCTGGGTGCGTCCTGCGTGAACGACGTACTGGGGCTGGGCGACCCCAAAATGGCCGGCACGGTCGCCGAGCATGGCGGTTCTCTGATCATAATGGCCTCGCGCAACCGTCCCGGGGACCTTCTGGGGATGACGGAGATCATCACGGTCCTGGGAGAACGAATGAGATCGGCGGTGGAGTCCGGTGTATCTGAGGAGAGGATAATCCTCGATCCAGGGGTGGGGCGGTGGGTTCCCGAGAAGAGGCCCGAGCACGACCTGGCCATCTTGGACGGGCTGGGACGGCTGAGAGCGCTCAACAGGCCGGTGATGGCGGCCGTCTCCAGGAAATCTTTCATCGGGGAGAGGCTGAACCGCCCCGATCCCGAGGCCAGGTTGAGCGGGTCGTTGGCCGCCGCCGTCATCGCCGTCTACAACGGATCTCACGTGGTGAGGACCCACGACGTTTCTGCCAGCCTGGACCACATCAGGATGGCAGAGGCGATCAGGGGCAGGCCACCTCTCGTTCGAAGGGGGGATGTGGAGGCAGAGGTCTGTGCAGAGGTCGGACATCCCGGGGACCTGGGGCAGATCATGAAGAGGATCGGGGTCGGGGAGGGTGGTTCCAAAGCCATGGGCGGTAAGGGGGCCTTCAGGGCTGTCCATCTCAGGGGGGTCGGGTCCATGGAGGCGGTGATAATCAAGCAGGAGATGCTGGCCAGGGGTGGCGATGCCGCAATACCCATGGGCGCGCTGCGCTGCGATCCGGGCCGGATGGAGGTCTTGGTCCTGGGGACAGCGGCCCAGATTAAGGGTCTGATCAAAAATCTGAAAGGTCAGCCCTTTAACCTGCCGGCGGTGGGAGAAGCCATAGGGGTAGCGATGGAGCAGATCGAGGATCCCAAACGTTACGGCTGAAGATATTTGGAACTTCTCGGGATCAACTGCTATTTATACTACAATATACACAAAGTGGTATATGTCTACAAAATCAATACGCGTTAGTAATGATGTGTATAAAGAACTTGTCGAAGTGGCCGGAACTCTCCAGATCGAGCTGAAACATTCGGTCTCCTTTGATGAGGCGATAAGGATCTTGTTGAAACGGTTTAAATCCAATAAAATTAGCGATCTGGCTGGAACATGGGATGTGGGGGATGATGAGATGGAAAAGATCAATGAATCACTCAAAACGGGATGGAAACGATGGAACCCATCTGTATAGATACCGACATCTTAATCGATCTATTGAGGGGGAAAAAAGCAGAAAATATAAAAGAACTGGAGCAAGAGGACGCCGTTTTAATGACCACGGTGATAAACAGCTTCGAACTATATTATGGGGCATACAAGACAAAAAAGAGATATGCGAACTTATCTGCGGTAAAAAATCTTCTAAAAAGACTTGTGATTCTACAAATGAGTGAAGAAGCATCAGAAGTTGCCGGAGAAATTCTTGGCGATCTGGAATCCAAAGGGCAGATGATAGACTTCAGAGATGCTCTTATCGCAGGTATCGCGGTTGTGAATGGTGCTACTCTTTTTACGAGAAATATAAATCATTTTAATAGGATAGAACGTGTGAAGATAAGGAATTGAGTTAGGACTACCTGGCTGCGACTGAACCGCCACCAACAGAGATAGATTATACTTAAAAGGAGTTTAAGATGACAGCAGGTGCGCAACCCATACTCTCATTAATCCCGATAAAAACAGAGCTGATCAGGCCGGGCGACGATCTGGTGGAGGCTGTCCAGAGGAGTATGGAGAGAATTGGCCTAAGCCTGGAGGACGGTGACGTTCTGGTCGTGGCGGAGTCTGTGGTGGCTACCTGGGAGCGAAGGGTGATAAGGCTGGAAGACGTGGTTCCTGGAAAACTGGCCATGGAGCTGGCCCAGAAATACGACAAAGACCCTCGAGAGATGGAGCTGATAATCCATGAGTCCGATCGCATCATGGGCGGGATCTCAGGGGTAGTTCTGACGCTCAGGGACGGTTTTCTCTATCCCAACGCGGGGATCGATCATTCCAATGCGCCGCCTGGTCACGTCGTGTTATTCCCCCAGGATCCTCAGAGATCTGCTTCGGCCATAAGAAATAAACTAGAAAATGCTACTGGCAAGAAAATCGGGGTGATCATCGGTGACAGCCGCACCCATCCTCTCCGTCTGGGGTGCGTTGGTGTGGCCCTGGCCTGCGACGGACTGCTGCCGGTGGAGGACGTCAGGGGCCAGAAGGACCTCTACGGGAGACCGTTGGAGGTGACCCAGAAAGCGGTGGCCGACAACCTGGTCTCGGCGGCCCAGGTCGTGATGGGTGAGGGCAACGAAGGCATCCCCGCGGTGGTCGTCAGGGGCGCACCGGTGAGACTCATCGAGGACGACGATCCGGAGAAGATGAAGATCCCCAGCATCGCCCCGGAGGAGTGCATGTACATCGGTTCTCTGCGATGCGGGCCGCATCCTTACATCGGCGGGTACGACGATCTCATCGAGGAGGCCACGAAAGCCATGCAGAACTCTTACGCGCCCTATTCCCGGTTCAGAGTGGGGGCGGCGTTGCTCTCCAAAGGTGGCAAGGTCTTCTCGGCGGGAAACATGGAGAACGCCTCCAGCGGCGCCGGGATCTGCGCGGAGAGGGTGGCCATCGCCAGGGCCGTGTCTGAAGGGGAAAAGGAGTTCGAGGCGCTGGTCGTGGTGGGCAACTCGTCGGTGCCGGTCGCGCCCTGCGGGATATGCCGGCAGGTGCTGATCGAGTTCGGGGAGGACGTCAAGGTGATCATGGCCAACACCAGGGGCGATGTTGTCGTGGCCACGATCGGGGAGCTGCTGCCGAGGGCGTTCACACGTGGGATGATGGAAGGCGAGCGTAAGGAGGAGCGGTAATAGTCGTAGGAGATCTGCGCCGGGCAGGAGGCGCTGGCAGAGATGGACAGCGAGGTAATAAAATGAGCACCACAGGCGATCTGGCAGCATGCGCGAAGATCCTGGGATACCTGATGGGCGGCATCGAGGATAGTCCTCTTGCCGGAAAGCTGTATCGTATTTCCATCGAGATCAGCAATCTGGGAGACCGACCAGAGAGGAGGCAGCTGGCTGACCTTTGCAAAGATCTCCGGGAGCTTATAGTTGACGCCAACGCGGTGTGGATAAAAAACGGCATAGAGGAAACCCATCTGGAATTCCTAGAACGTAGTGAACGGGAAACATCGGGATATTCTCGGTGTGGTATTCAGCACTTGGAGACTCTCCGGGCGGCTATCCGCGGGTACAAATTGGTGGTCAACTTATGACAATCGAAGACCGAAGGCGCTGAAAGATCCATGCTCCGCACCGCCGGTTATTCGATGGACGCCTACGATGACGAAGAAGCTCATGGACCAAGCTGTGATCGCTAGAAGAACTGCTAATGTTCGAGGCCATATTCCAACGATGGGCGTAGACAGCATCGGCCTGTGGTGCAGCTTATCCGACGCCGCTGTGCTGAAGCCCCAGATAGATCTGCCACAGGCCTGTAGTAATGAACTGGACCGATAACGCGCCTAAGATAAGCCCCATCATCCTGGTGACCACCATGCTACCGGTTACACCGATCACGCGGTGAATCTCCTCAGACGAGCTGAATAGGATGATGGCTATTATCGCGAGTACTCTGAAGGTCATAGAGATGCCATCATCCCCCATTACAAGGATCGCGGTTGTTATCGAGGCAGAACCCGACAACATCGGGATTGTCTTTGGGATAATTCATCAGCGAGCAAGACGTTCATCTCTCATCCTCTACAGATCTTGCCGACATCCTGTCTTGCATCTCGGCTATAACCTCTTCCAGTCCGGGGATCTCGTCTGGGGGAACCTCCTCGCCGTCCATCTCCAGGACGTTCGTGGTGCCGGGAGCGAGCACCACCAAGACGACAGGCGTCTTAGAGCCGATGAAGATGGCGTTCTCTTTCAGGACTTTAGAGTAGGTGGAGATCCTCGCCACCGGGATCAGGGTCACCCCACCGATGGTCACCGGCCTGTCTGTTTTCAGCTCGCCCACCCGCATCACCAGATATCTATAACTGCATATCTACTACAAAAATGTAGATGGTGATAAGATGGAACCTGTACTCGGCGGAATTGAACCCGGGCTGCTCTGGAAGCACTTCGACGAGCTGAGAAAGATCCCGCGGTGCTCCAAGCACGAAGAGAAGGCAGCCCGATACGTTGCCGGCGTAGCCCGGCGGCTGGGGCTTGAATACGAGGTCGACGCCGTGGGAAACGTGGTGGTTAGAACGCCTGCCACAGCCGGTTACGAAGGGTCGCCGACGGTGGTTCTCCAGTCCCACCTGGACATGGTCTGCGAGAAGAACAAAGATGTAGATCACGACTTTGAGAATGACCCCATCGAGGTGGTGCGCGATGGTGATTACCTCCGCGCCAGAGGGACCACTCTGGGCGCCGATAACGGCGTGGGGGTCTCAGCAGCCCTGGCAGTTCTCGAGGACCTCCGCGCGGTCCACGGTCCGCTGGAGCTCTTGTTCACCGTGGACGAAGAAGAGGGGATGACCGGCGCCTACGGGCTGGGCGAGGGTTCGGTCCGGGGACGGCAGATGATAAACCTGGATACCGAGGACCCTCACTCGATCTACGTGGGATGTGCGGGCGGGGAGAACATGTTAATCCATCTGCCGGTCAGCTGGGAGAGAGCCTCCGGTGCTGCCCTCTCGGTGTCCCTGGGGGGACTGAAAGGCGGTCACTCCGGTGTGGATATCCACCTGGAGAGGGGCAACGCCGTCAAGCTCCTGGGAAGAGTGCTCTGGGAGGCGAACGAGGAGGTGCCTCTACGGCTGGCTGCCATCGGGGGCGGATCCAAACACAACGCCATACCCAGGGAGGCCGAGGCGGTGGTGATCGTCTCGGAGGATGACGTAGAGGCGCTCGGGTCCCGTATAAAGAAGAGCGAGGCTGTGCTCAGAGCCGAGTACAATAAGATTGATCCCGGGCTGAAGGTGGGAGTGGAGGTCGTATCGGCGCCGTTGCCGGATAGGGGCATCACCATCGAGGGTTCTAAGAGGGTCTTGGACCTCATAAGGGCCCTGCCCAACGGTATCGGCAGATGGAGCCCGGAGATCGAGGACCTGGTGGAGACCTCGGACAACCTGTCCATCCTGGAGACCGGTGATGACATCTTTTTCTTGGTCTCGGTCAGATCTTCTTCGGAGAGCCAGCTGCGGTCGCTGGCAGACGAAGTAAGGGCCGTCGCCCGGCTGGCCGGTGCAAAGGTCTCGGCAGGCAACGCCTATCCTGGATGGCAGCCCGATCTGGACTCGAAGATGCTCCGGGCCTGCAGGTCGGCTCATGAAGAGCTCTTCGGCCGCCAACCGGCGTTGAAGGCCATACATGCCGGTCTGGAGACGGGCATAATCGGGAAGAAGTTCCCGGAGATGGAGATGGTCTCCATAGGTCCCCGGGTGGAGCATCCTCACTCGCCCGACGAGAGGGTGAAGATCTCGTCGGTGGTGGAGTTCTACGAGCTGCTCCTGCGGTCGCTGGCGAAGATTGCGAAGATGGATCTTGGTTAGGGTACCACCCGGCGCCAGCCTTTACTGGACCTCACCATCGTCTGTCATGGCGTTGTGCAGGGACAGGGAGATGAGGTATCCTATGGAGCACTGGGTCTCCGATTTGTTTGGGTTGTTCATCTGTAATCAAATTCAAATTTCTTTCTTGTGTTGTGAGCATAATGTGGCCGAAGAAACACCCATGTGGAACCAGTGAACTCTGTCTGGGATGGTCTACCGTTGGGGTATAATAACGGAAATGTGATATGCAAAGTGATAGAGCTACATGTATTTAGTAGGCGGCGCTGAGCACAATCATTCTTCATGCTGCTTATTGCTCATAGGAAGATTGTTATATATGACATCCCGTATACCAAATAGAGGGTAAGTCTCATGGAACAGGAAGATCCAATAATAGCTACTATCAATGCTGAAGCAAACCACTCGTTGATCTATTCATCCAACGAAGGCCCAGTCAAAGGGATAGTCAATGAGTATGATACAAATAGTGATAGTGCCATTTGACCCCAGCTCTCTTTCTTAGGATACGTGATTAACATTTCCATCACCACATTCAGATAACTCATTAACCAGATCCACATACTCTATAACGAGCAATCTGCTCATCCCTGTTGCAAAAGATGTACCTTCTACAGACATCCCCCTTTTTAAACAAAACTTGACGCGTTCAAAGTCGTTAAGATACTGATCGACCGCTTCAGTGCTATGGCGCGTCTCTCTGGCAATATCAGGTGTAGCCTTTTTATCCACCACTGACTTTCTGCAGATGTTCGACTTGTGTGAGACACTCCGACCGAGATCGTGGACGGTGCCTCTACGTGGTAGTACCATATCATGCTCTCGCTCATATTCTATAATATATTTAGAAATTGTACCTCGGGCGCGTGAATATATCAGACCAAGATCGGTCTCTGCCAGCGTCCCACCCTGCTCATCAGCCTCTAAAAGTATTCTTGCAACTACATCTTTGCGAACCTCCCTTATCGGGAGGCCATTCGCCATCTTCTGGATGTCCTCGTGAGTGATAACCGACAGAACAACAGGTTGCAGTCTCAGCTTCTTCATGCTCTTGCCATATCCAACGGTTTCATCTTTTGCCACCGCAAACCATAGCATCTGTCCCATTCTGAGATTCGTTATGGGAGGATAGTATGTCTCAACGATCGATTTCAGCTCCGTGGCCAGTAGTTCTATGACCCTTGGTCCACCGATTTTGGGAAACTCTGTGGATATGAGGTTAGATACAGCTGTCTCGAAGGTCTTATCGCATAGAGGAGCATAAATATCCTGACAGTAGTTACCCTTCACTGGGTTGCCCCCCTTGCCCCCCTTTTATCGGCTTGATAAAACTCTGCTGACTCGACTATCTCCTCTATACGCTCCTGATATGCCGGATCCTCATTATACTGATGATACAGCTCCTGATATTCTCTGACCAACCGATCAGAGATCTGAACAAGAAATGCAACATCGTTAGTCGGAGTGCCAATTCGAGTGAGGTATGCCACCCTTCCAAATGTCTGTACATAACGCTTGATCGCTGTTTGAGAATGCTTCATGGTCCTTTCGATATCAGTGTACGTTTTTCTACAGATATAGAGTCTGACAATCTTTGTGCGGTGAGATATGCCCGGTCCGATGTCCTTTTGCTGACCACGTGTCGGAACAACGATTCCACGTTGAGCCAGTGCCTTTATATCACGTCTTACTGTTCTGACGCCGCAGTTCAAAAGCTTGTACGCCAGATCTTCCTGCGTCAATAAAACTCCCTGATCAAGGGCTTCATTGGCAATTCTAGAAAGCCTTGCCTGCCTGAGAGCCGCAAGACCATATTTGCTTCTGATCTCTTCATCTTCGCTTCCAGCATCGAGCATTACGACCGCTGTTTTCATCATACATTTGGAGAGTGGCTTGCCAGCTGGCTCTGATCTCGCAACACCCAGAATCTTCATCTGGCCAACATTGATCGTGTTTGGGTTACTCTGGTCAGGAACGAAGACCGTTTTTGCGGCCTCTAAAATTGCGTTAGATACGAATGGTGGGCATTCGTATCCATATTCGACCATATTAACAAACATCTGGTCAATTGTCTTCTCATTGAGCCTCTCTGATTC
>JAUWQF010000114.1 GCA_030611205.1 Methanothrix sp. | reverse complement strand
GGATAGTGGAGATCCCAATTATCTATCTTGTTGGGGTTTCTGGAAACCACCAGAGACCTTCGGGAGGAGCGCTCGCTCAGATCCACCCCCAGGTAGACGTTGGAGAACTCGAAGAGACAGACGTAAAAGTCGCCCGAGACGTACAGATCGGGAACATCTATCACCGCCCATCTCATCTCGGGGCCAAAATAGGATCCCGGGCTGTCTGCTCTGCTGTACACAAGATTGAGATCCTGATCCCATATCTCGAGGACGAAGAGACCCTGATCCATCTGGGGGTTCAGCTTGCCATTAATCCCCACCTTGGAGATGGTCCAGTTGTTAGAGGGTGCCTTGAAAAGTACGGCATGACCGCGGCCGTTGTCTACCCACAACCCGTCGTCGGCAATGCCGTCATCATAGCCGATCGATACCAGGTCTCCACCTCTCGCACCGAGCAGGCAGCAGAGAAATATCACCGGTAATAAATAACGCATCATCATATCATTCACCGAAGATGCATTCGTCATCCTCATACCAGGGCCAGCTGACGTTGCTCGTCCCATCTAGACAACAACTCAACCAGTCCACATCGTCCGGGGTCTCGTTCCTGAGGGGCGACTCCATAGATATCCGTCTGCTGATCTCGAACGTGCCCGAGTAGGTTTCCTCGCCTTCATTGAGCGTGGTGTGATCTGCCACCTGACCGTACCTCAGATCGACCAGACCGGTAGAACGAGATTCTATCCTGTAGTCGGTACGTTTTGCAGGCAGGAACCGGTACGGTGTGATAAGGGGTACCTCCTCGGGATCGTCGGTCACATTGCCCATGGACCAGGTCTCCTTAAGGTCGAGCATGCAGGACCGATCCTTTCTGAGGTCGGTGGTGTAAAGATACGAAGTACCTACATAGTCGAAGTTGTTGCCGAAGACCTCACGGTCTGATATGCCTTTTCCGATGTAATCCATGCTCCGGGCAGCGCTCAGGTTTACGGGCCATATCTCGTGGATGGAAGCGGAATATATCTGACCACCGGGGTACTTTTCCAGGATCGATGTGATATCGTTGAAGTCTTCTGCTTTTAGGACTATATGTTCGCTGGTGTCCATGGTGCCCTTGCCTGCCGCTATCCGCTCTTTCATCCGGACATCGTTGACGTTTATGTCGGTATACCGGTAATAGCTCCCATCCCCCATCGACGAGCCGGAGATCTCAAAGGTGCCGTTCATGCTCCTCCCGTAAGAGACGATGATACCGCCCGCGTCACCACGTATCGTTTCACGATGATGTGCACCAGACGAGCTGTGGATCAGCAGCAATAATAGCAAGAGTAGACATGCGTTCCGCCAGATACCCCGGCTGGAATGTACCCTGGACTTTAGTCTATTCCCTGGAGATTGCAAGATAGATCACAGGCAACATTCATTTCTGCCCATATATATGTTTCTCGTTGTACATAAAGTATAACTTTATGTGCTCAAGTAAATGTGAGCATAAGCGGACATTTACTTGGTATAGAGTCAACATGGCAGCCTTGGTGCTCCGCGAAAAGATCCCATCGCTGCTGTGATCCCATCTTCACATCGTCCCCGTTCGGGTGCAGATTAACCGGCGACGGTCAAACCACCTATCGCGATCTCATCGAAGCTGAAGGATCCGTTGACCGCCTCTACTGCTATCATGTACTCGCCGGAGGGAAAACCGGTGGTGTCTAGGCTGAGGCTGAACCTTCCCTCCACGACGATCTTTTTGACCATGGTCATGATCAGGTTCACCTGGGATGCGTCCTCGGCCGCATCGCCGAATATCTTGGCATGGTAAGGTCCCGGGGAGATCAGGTCGGTCTCTGTGGTTGCCCTGCCGTCCTCGGCTGCACCGATCTGAGTGGTGACCCACATCCTGGTGCGGTCTCCCTGGAGCTTCTTGAGGCCGATGTTGAGGTTCTTCACGCCCTCGGCGGTCACGGTGAAGTTGTTCGGCTTGTTGGGCATATAGAGGCCGGGAAGATCGTAGGCGTATCCCAACCTGGATCCGGTGACGTTCCACGGCGTGGAGATCGGCGGGATGTTGATGCCCACCACGTCATAGCTGTATCTGCCCGAAGATACGGGCACAGTATCCCTAACTGTGAAGGTCAGAAGCAGCTCGCCGGATCCATTTCCGGACACGGTCCCCACCGGAAAGCTGGTGGCAGGTCCCTCTGCGGATATGTTCTTCGCGAAATCTGTGGAGTTGTACGCCGAGGTGGTGCAGGCCTCCTGGACGTAATCGCATGTTTCCAGGCCGGTCTCCGACGAGCCCGACGATAACAAGAGTTTCTCGAGACCGTAGGGGCCGTCCGCCCCGCATTTCCTGATCGTCTCGCCTTCGAACTCGAGGCGCATCGTATGATACCCGGAGGAGAACTTTTTGTGATCCGCCGCCCAAGCTACTTCTTGGTCTTCGGAATCGTAGAGGAACCCCATCAAGCTGTACTCGCCCGGCACCCGCACCAGTACTCTTACGTCGATAGTCAGGAAGTCATACCCGTCATCTTCGTCCACATCGGCCCCGTAGTCTGCATAATCCCCGACCAGCTTGGCCTTACCTCCGCCAGGCAGGCCGCACGCAAGGCTGCAAACGACGCTGAACACTATGACCGAAGCCAAAACGACAGAGAGAATCCCGGATGCTGCCCTCGTATGTCTCTTCATCTTTTGATTTTTTAACCTCTACCGATCCGATGGATCTCAGGGTATTTATGGGACCAGATCCCACTTCACCCACCGCCCAGATCTCACCAGTCTCTTTAAGACGGTATTTTGCTCTCGCATCGGTCCGGAATGACGTTTAGCGGCCGACGACGAACTCGGTTGATATCAGCCGCTAAACTCGTACTGACCCGTAACATCGCACCAACTGGTTCCTGGGGGTATGCCCGGCTGCGTTTCGAGCGTCTGCCCTTCTATGTCGTCCGGGTTCGCGATATCGCCACCGGCGACTACCGTCGTGACGACAGCGTTGTCGATGCTCTCGGTATAATCTACGGTCTTATACGTCTTACTGCCATCTTCTTTGTACTCTATCGTGGTAGACTCCATCTTACCGTCACCGATGGTTAGAAGGGTCTCTGAGGCCACCCGGCCGTTCTCGTACTCGGTCGTCAGCGTTGCACCTACTTCCGGATCGTAATATTCGGATTCAGTGACCGCACCGGTCTCGTCGTAATCCAGCTTAGTGGACTCCCCCGTCTCTTCATTCACGAGGGTGTTTGAGACCACCTGGCCGTTCTCGTACTCGGCCGTCAGCACCGTATTCGATTCAGGATCGCGGTACTCGGATCTTATGATGTTGCCGTCGGAGTCCTTTACTTGTGTTAGGGCCTCACCGGTAACCGGGTCCGTATATTCATAAACTGTGTACTCCACCCCACCGATGATCTGAGTGCTTTGTTGCGGTACGATACCGCCTGTATCGAATTCATCCGCCTGCCCCGCTACTGCATTTATATCGTCTTGTGTGGCCGATGTCATACCTTGGACGGTATCTTCTGCCGCTATGGCCATATCTATTGCTTCTTCACCAGTTAGACATACCACCGGCGCAGTACAGACCAAAAAAAGCGCCAAGACAACAAGGACCAGGAGCTTCATGCGCCCTAGATGGAGAAAGCCGGTGAACCTCCCTTCTAGTCCGTTCATATTATGCATCATCGTTCCATCACCCCATACAGTATACGTAGAGGATAATGGAGTCCGAGGTGATATAAATAAATTGCTGGAGAGTCCGGCTGATGTACGGCCTTGATAGCGTTGAAAATTGATGGAGGGAACGGCGCTGAGGACCAGCGCCTTTCCGGATCATTTATACGAGAGTCGTGTTCCCGGACGCGGTCTCGTTGGAGTCTATAGTGACGTTCCCCTCGTATCCCTTCTCCCTGAGCATCTCTAAGAGCTCTTCTACGGTTGGCTCGGGTTCTTCTACGACAGGCTCGCCTTCCAGGGAGACCTTCACCTTATCCGGGGTATACTGCTCCTGGGTCAGGTTGCTCCACCCCGATCCGTCCCAGGCCACCTGACGACAGGTGCAGTCGAAGATCTCCTCTTCGCCCCACGTTTTGTTTTCGTCATCTATGCCACCGTAGCCGCCGAAGCAGCAGGATAGCCAGTCCTTCTTGTCGGATTTCTTGGACTTCTCGGCGATGACTTTCATGTTCTTCTTGATCTTGAAGCTGCCCACGTAGTTCTCGTCGATCTCTATCAAGGGCTTCTTCCAGTTCTTGCCGCTTGTGTTCATGTCGGTCATAAGCTCTCCGACGTGCACCACGCCCTCGGTCACCTCTTCATCGATCCTCATCTCGATAAGCCCCGCCCCTTTGGCATCTTTCGTGGCTGCTTTGCAGTCGAGGTTGACCGCTATGTCCTTGATGAAACCCTGGGCGTACTCGATCTGGTGGTGCATGGAGGTTCCTACATCATCCTGGTAGTTCTTGCCGCAGGTCTTCTCCTTCAGCTTGGAGTTGTAGACTACCGGATTTCGCTCGTAGTACCCCGTCCCGTAGGCGAAGCTCCGCGGCGCATAGCTCATCTCGTTCTGCTCCAAGAAGGTTATGTTGCCGCTCTTAAACTTCTCATCGCCCCATTTAGTTTTGTCAAAGTATTTGTAGCTCTCAGATTTCTGGCTGGAGTTGATCAGAGTCGCCATATCCATGCTCCCGCTGCCGTGCATGTAGTTCTTGAGCTGGAGGGTCTTGGTGTTCACCACCTGGTGCACCATCGCAAACCCATCGCCTGATACGTCCTGCGCGAACTGGTGTTCGTGCTTTATGTAGTATCCATCCGGGTTGTCGGCAGCCCAGCAGGGAGCCGACATGAAAAACAGTGTTAGAAGGACTGCCCCTGTCCATGTAACCGTTTCTACCGCTCTCATCTTGATCCCTTCTAGTCCATTAACGAGAATATTCGTAACTTTTTTGTTATATAGTCTTATCCTACCTTATCCTATATAGATGATTGTACGACTTAGGCCTTGGGACAAAATTATTCGGTCGTCAACCTCATAGCTTTGCGATCTTCCTCCGTAAGCTCAACCACGCGAATATGGTAGTTGGCAGAATATTGATTTAAGAACTCTAGCACTCGCATCGTACAGGTAAAAACATTTGTAGAATCGATAATAAATGAGATGTGATCCATATCATCACATTGTATCACGTTCAATCAGATATCTCTCCTCTACAGATCACTACTTGCGTGGTATATGATACAACTCATATACAAACGTCGGTCAAGTGCGTAAGTTATAGTCAAATGAGACGGTGTACGATGTATTGAGCCTTTTCACATACCCAAAGAACGATCATCACGATATGGACGAGTACGCTTCTATAGGCTCCCCTGGTATCTATAGATCCGATACCGGTACAGATACCCTCCACCCGGACCTCGTGATGAGGATAGAAGACTGGGCCAACGCCGCCGGTCCAGGTGAATACGGGACCATTGACTCAGATCCCCATGGTCACGGCACCCACGTAGCGGGCATCATAGTCGCCGACGGCAACTTCAACGGGAACGGGATATGGGGCATGGCCCCCGAGGCGGACCTGCACGTATATCAGACAAACCTGGGCTACGATGACATCGCTCATGCCATCTACAGATCCACCGATCTGGGCACAGACATAATCTCCATGTCTCTGGGAGGTCCATGCATGACCACCAACCTGCTGAACGCGATCAAGTACGCCGATGCCAACGGCGTCATGCTGGTTGCGGCAGCCGGGAACGGGTTGCCCCGATGTACGCCGTATATAGCTTATCCGGCAGCAGGGGAACTGGTGATCGCAGTGGGCGCGGTGGATGTGAACGGCGATGCATTATGGTGGACGTCTCCCGGATATAATGACGGCGACGAGATCATCGAGTCCAATGAGGTCGCCTTCGGAGCACCTGGCGAGAGCATCTGCTCCACCTATCCGTCGTACAAAGGATACTACGCCTACATGAGCGGTACCAGCATGGCCACGCCTTACATCGCAGGGACGGCAGCTAAGGTCTGGTCCGAGAACCGGTGCCACGGCGCGAGCGCCGACGATATCAGGGCTATCATGGAAGGCTACGCCAGGCAGAACGATGTTGTGAAGGTGAAGATAACGTCGAACGCCAAAAACTACCAGTCGGACGTTAACGACCACCGGGATCATGAGTACTACGACGCCATATATCCCCTCTTAACGAGCCCCGGATCCTATCACTTGACTATACTCGACGGTGACGACTGTCTCACGGGACTGGGAATCCCGAAGCTGCCCGCGGGCACGACATAAGCTTCAGGAAATATTCACACCTTCGGAGAACCTGCTGACCCGGTTCCCGGCAGAATCGCTCACGTCCACCTCTATGATATAGCTCCCTGGACTTGCCACCACCCTTTCCAGCTGCAAACCATGATAATGAACCGGCGACCTGGCCAGTACCAGTGGATCGTAGAGCGAGAGACCACCGTCGGGACTCAGCCGGAAGAACCGCAACGATGTCACCCGTTCCTGTGTTGTTATGTTATCCTTTCGGTATTGGCCATACGATGCCTTCGGCTCGACCACCTTCAACATTTCTGCAGATAGATAATGGGTCTTCCCGAAGACGTCGATCAACGCGTGCAGCTTGCCCTCCTGATCGAAGTAAGCCACCCCAGTCACGTTGGGAAGGTCGGGACTCAGCTTGATGATATTTATCGCCGAGAATGCCTGATAAGACGATCCATTTAAGCCCATGGTATTGGCCGCAAAGATGGGTCCCACAGAATCGGTTCCGTTCGTCACCATGAACTCCTGGCGGGGCCAGATAAATGTCAGGTTCGCTTGCCCCCCTTCGATCGACATCTGCTCGACCCAGACGACCTCCTCTTTCTCCTCATCTATGACATAGATGGTGACATCGGCCAGGTTACCATCGGCGTCTGCTGCCTCCACCTCGACGACCACGCCATCTTCCCCGGATGCGACGAAAATACCGACTTCTGGTGCAGGTGAATATCCCAGAACCGATATCATCCAGTCGG
>JAUWQF010000173.1 GCA_030611205.1 Methanothrix sp. | reverse complement strand
ACCTGCAATAGCAAGACCAACTCCTGCAAGAACGCCCATTATAACCCGAGTAATTCGTATATTCCAGACTACTATTGGTGCAAGCTCTGGCACGTCGAAGATATTGGGAAAGAACCTATCAAGAATTGTAGCATATACCTCCAAGACTGTAAACTTCAGAGGACCTATAGATATGCTTATACCACACAAGAGTACTGTTAATATAATAAAGAAGGAAATGAAAAATATCTTCCTACCAATAAACTTTTCGTATTCTTGTTTTATCTCACCTCTTGTTACGGTTGCAGCATCCTCTACTCTTGCCATTTTAAGCCTCTTCGTGTGTATTCGTCTGCCACCATATCATAGCGCTTTTTGATTTACGCTTCAAGCTGAGCGCACCATCATCATCATCATCATCATCTACCAGTATTTTAGATAGATACCCCCTCAGGATCCCCTCCTTTTCTGATGGCAGGTCATACGTTTCCTTTAGTTTGGTCACTGCCTCATCTAGACCGGCGTAGTGCTGTTCAAACTCTGAGTCCCATATTTCTACATTTGCGTATATGCCCATGTCGTGCAGGATATTGCAAATGTAGATGTAATCCGACCATGAAGAACGTTTTTCATCGTAAATTTTCTCCCATAGTCCTCCGTCCATCCACCTGCCTGCAAAAGTAAAAAGATAAACACATTTTTTCGATGCGGCGTCCATTTTTACAAGTGCATCCTGTATATCAGGCATGGCAAGCGAATGGGACGCTATTACAACGTCATGCTGCTCTATATCAACACCCAACTCGGTGTCTTCCCACTTTTTATTAAGATGTGTGATGTTTTCCACACTTTCTCTTTCCATGTTTTCTTTAAGACATGCAAGCATGCCTCTGGATGGGTCTATCGCAGTCACGCTCTTTACGCACTTTGCGATAGGAATAGCAAGTCTTCCAGTACCAGCACCCACATCCAGAACAGTATATTCTGGAGCGAGTTCGATCTTCGCTATTTGCTTCTCAGAGCGTTCTCTGTTCTGCGTCATGGATTCATTGAATTGCTTTGCTCTCTTGTCCCAGAAATTAGCAGCGGGCTCATCGAGAGTTCTCCGCCACCTTCCACAATTCATTCCAATTTATTATTCCTTGCATGTTATTATCACTTTTGTTATTCTATGTAATAGATATTAACGACGCAGATATGCCAGAGAGGGTGAAAATAAACCCCCTCTTCCAACATACTTTTTCCATCTATCTCACTAGCTGGCATCTGGAGATCCTTCTCATCCCAGATTATTCCCACCTATAAAGGTCACAATTTTCTTGCATCCATGTATAAAGACCGTCAACGCCGTAGAATTTATGGCAGATGTTTTCATTCAGCCCCCCTCCAACGGATATACGAATACGCCATTTTCATCTAAATCGATGTCTAGTCCCTGGAATCTCGTCAGGTATTCCTGATGTATCGCTTTTGGATCTAAATCCTCGAAGAGCTCTGGATGGAACCACTTTGCCTGGTATGCTACTTGGAGGATCTGTCTACATCCACTGGCGGAAAAGAATGATACCAAATGATCAGCGATTATGTAAACTCGCTCATCTTTCACAGCGTTCACGTTCTGCAATTCAGGTTGGTTCAGGATCTCGTCTCTTGCTTCCTCCAGATCGGATGTATCGCTCGCAGCCAGATCATAACCACCCGCCGTCCACGGTGCTACACTGACTATGATATCAGGGTCCCGCGCCATTATTGCTTCAGGATTTACGGACATGTATTTACCAGGCTGATCGGCGAAAACATCCTTGCCGCCTGCCATTTCGATGTAGGCATGACTTCCATAAATGTAGTAATCTCTATCATTAAAAGAAGGTGCAAAGTACACTTTTGGTTTATCTTCCTCTGAAATCTTGTCCAATCTATCTTCGATGAAATTCAGAATTTCCCCATGCCAATCGAGATATTCTTCGGCTTCATCTCTTCCAAAGACGTATCCAAGCTTTTCTACTTCCTCTCGGTAGATCTCAGGTGTTTGTAACTTAAAACGAAGCACCGTTATGCTTGCTGATTCTAGCACCTCTTGGACCGGATCAAGATCGGCACATCCGCCCGTTCCAAACAGAAGGACGATATCTGGATCTAGCGCCAATATTGCTTCAACGTTAGGGTTCCAGCCCGTTCCAATGCATGGTACATCACTGAACTCTGTGAAGAACACCGGATCTAAAGGAGTCGGCCAGGTTCCTATACCAACTATATGATCCTTCGGCACCTTAAGTGACCGTAAAGTTTCAATAGCTTGTGGATAAGTGGGGATTATCCTCGTTAGTGGCTTTTTAACTGTTACCGTCCTATCAGCGGAATCAATCAGTGTAAGCTCCGTTTCTTCACCATCCATGATCAGCTCTATCTGAACGATGTCATCTTCATCGATCTTGCCGTCATAATTGGCATCTGCCAGCTCCGTATTTTCGTTTGTGCCCCCTATTATGCCTTCAACATATGCGATATCATCCTCGTCTATCATGTCATCCATGTTCGCGTTACCGAAGATGCCAAGCGTGTAATCAGATGCACACGCAGGCATGACCGCCAGCGACATGCATAACATCAGCACCAATACACAAACCATTCTCCTCATTTTACCACCTCATAATCCAGCGCCAGCCGGTCCAGCAGTAACACCTCACAGAGACCAGAACCGCCGGAATGATACAAACCATCCAATTTGTATGCAAACAACCTCCTGGTTTATAACATTATCGGGCACAATCGATTTTTCTAGTGATATAATGGAGACAGGCCAGATCCACCCAAAAAATTTATTAACCTTGGGATGAATATGTCATGTGGTGATCTCTGATGACTATCATAGATCTTAACTTAATAAACTTTCCGTGTCATGAACTTCTGTCCAATATCTTTAAAAGGTACTCTAATGACTTTCAGTTTACTGCAAACGAGGTTTTTCGTAAAACCGTGCCGCCAAAGTGTCCTGAATG
>JAUWQF010000011.1 GCA_030611205.1 Methanothrix sp. | reverse complement strand
TCATCGATGCTCTCCACGTTCACCTGGAGGCCGAACCTGTCCAGGAGCTGCGGTCTCAGCTCGCCTTCTTCGGGGTTCATGGTGCCCACCAGGATAAACTTCGACGGGTGGGCGACAGATACGCCCTCTCGCTCCACGATGTTGACCCCCATGGCCGCAGAGTCCAGGAGGACGTCGGCTACATGATCGTCGAGGAGGTTCACCTCGTCTATGTACAGGATTCCCCGGTTTGCCGCGGCCAGGATCCCTGGCTCCAGGGCCTTGATCCCCTCTTTTATGGCCCGCTCGACGTCCAGAGACCCGACGACCCGGTCCTCCGTCGCACCCAGTGGCAGGTCTACAACAGGGGTATGGTGCATCGATATCTTCAGATCGTCACTATTCTGATAGCAGAGATCGCACATCTCCTCGTCGTTGTAGGGGTTGCAGTTGAAGGGGCAGCCCTCTACCACCGTTATCTCTTCGAGCAGATCTGCTAAAGCGCGTACGGCGGTCGATTTGGCGGTGCCCTTATCGCCGCGTATCAGGACGCCACCGATCCTGGGGTTTATGGCGTTGAGGATCAGGGCCTCTTTCATGTCTTCCTGGCCCACGATGGATGTAAATGGGAGCGTTCTTCTCTTGAGATGATGCATCTTAGTCACCTTACCTTATGAAGGATCTTCACACTCCATGATATAAATCTATCTTTCGTATGACTAATTAATTAAAATCTATTTAATAAGATAAGTACTTAATATAGATTTTAATTCAAATTATGTTACAGCTATCGATAACAAAACAGATCGTTGAATACCTGCCTCCTTATCGGGTACATAATAACATACGAACTTATCCGGAGGCATTATTCCAAGAGGAGCAAATGATAGCACTTCAAGCGTAATCTTTATTAATTAATCGAATGCTCATTTCATATATAGACAGCTAATATGAGTAAAATGATAATCTGTAATAATGTGGCTGGTAGAGGACATTATTGTAATTAAGTGGGGTATGGGCATGAACAAAAAATTTTTCTGTGCGTTGGTGGCGCTGGCGTTATGCCTGTCGCTCTGTACCGGCGTGGCGCTCTCATCAGAGTATCCGAAGACGGTGACGGATTCTGCTGGAAGGGAAGTAACCATCCAGATGCCTGTAGAGAGGATAATCATCCTGAATACAGATGGTGCAGAGGCTGTCAGGTTGCTCGGTGCAGCCGATAAGGTCGTCGGAGTGACCGATAGTATCACAAAGAAGAGCTATTACTTCCCGGAGTTTCAGGATCGGGAGGTTATCGGTACATGGAAGGAGTTCGATTACGAGAGGATCGGCGAGATCGCAATGGAGGATAGCGATACAATTGTTCCGAACATCATTGTGATCGCTTACACCTATACCGACAGACCCTATGGCGTCTTCGCGGTTGAGGAGGGTCTGGCTCCCTTCGAGAACATCGCGGCCCTCGGGCTTGACTTCTACAAACAGGAGACTCTAAAGGACGAGATAACAGAGCTGGGTGCTATACTGGAGAGAGAAGAGGCAGCGCAGGACTACTGCAACTGGTGTGAGGAGAAAGAGGAAGCCGTTGAGGGTGTCGTGGAAGGACTTGAACCTCCAAAGGTCTACATCCAGGGGAGCGACACGGGTGGCCTTGGGGCGCTCGGCACCTATGGAGAGGGATCTGCGCTCAACGATCTCTGCAGGATCGCAGGTGGAGATAACATCGCCAAAGATCTTGCGGAGTATCCGAAGGTGGACTGGGAATGGGTGATAGATCAGAACCCTGATGTAATAGTCAAGATCAAATCGGTTAAAGAGCTTGGCTGGAGTGATACATATGAGCTCGAAGAGGTAATAGACGAGATAACCGGTCGCCCGGGCGCAGAGAATATCTCTGCGGTAAAGAACGATAGGGTTTACGTATGCTACTGGGGAATGCACTTCGGAGCGGATAGCGTTGTGGGGCTGACATACTGGGCAAGGCTCTTCCATCCCTCTGTCGATCTGGATCCGGAAGAGGTTTACAGGGAGTATCTTGAGCGCATGGGACTGGAATATCCAAAAGGAAGGATCTTTGTCTATCCGGCGGTGTGAAAAATGAGATCTGCCACTTTACTGGCACTCTTTCTCACATCATGTATGCTGCTGGCAGCAATGCCGGCAGCAGCCCAGGATATAGTAGTAGCAGGGGACGGCGATGGCGATAAAGTCGTATCCCCCGAGGAGCTGGAGATCGCCGAGCAGTTGCACAAGGATGGAAAGATCACCTCCGATCAACTGGAAGAGATCAGGCACATACATGAGAATTATCCAAAGACGATTACCGATTCTGCCGGAAGAGAGGTGACGATCTGGAAGCCGCTGAGGAAGATAGTTGTCTTCAACAGTGAGACCGTCGAGGTGATGCGATCTTTAATGGCGCAGGAGACGATAATCGGCATAGGCAAGTATACAAAAGAGGATGTGCTATTCTTCCCCGAGACCAGCAAACTACCCGGCGTCGGGTCGGTATGGTCTCCCGACTGTGAGGCTGTACTGGTGCTCCATCCTGATGCGGTCTTCTTATATGCAGCATTTTCGAGCTCCAAGGCCGAAAACATCCAGAAAACGATAGAAATGGCTGACCCGGCGATCACCGTTGTTCGTCTGGACTGCCACAAACCGGAGAGCTATGTAGAAGAGGTAGAGACGCTGGGCGTCATACTCGAAAGAGAGGACGAAGCCAGGGAGTACCTTGATTTCTACCAGAGCTGTGTGGATGGGATAACGGACTCGGTGAGCGGCCTCTCAGAGGATGAGAAGCCGCGTGTTTACCTGGAGAGCTGGTCTGATTACAGAACCTGCACACAGGGAGCCGGGTGGCATCAGAAACTGGTGATGGCAGGAGGCAACAACATCTTCGGTGATATGGCTGTGTCGTATGCCGATGTTGAGCCGGAGAGCGTGATTGTGAGGGATCCTGAAGTTGTGATAAAGCTATGTGGTGCAGGAAAGCTCAAGTTTGGTGGTTATGGCGAGGACGATACCTCCGGGATGGAGGATCTATTGGAGAACGTCATAAACCGACCTGGTTGGGATAACGTCACATCGGTGAGGAATGGAGATGTTTACATGCTCTCCAATGATATTCTCGGCGGCGCGAAGTACTTCATCGGGGTGGCTTACATGGCAAAGTTGTTCCATCCGGACCTCTTCGAGGAGATAGACCCGGAGGCGATCCACCAGGAATACCTGACGAGGTTCCAGGGACTGGATTACAGTCTTGATGAGCAGGGAGTCTTCGTATACCCCGAAATGACTTGATTGGGTGCATACATATCCAGATAACGTGCTCAGGATCCGGAGTTCGATGAGGAGCGCATGAGTTTCGTCAGCCGGAGGTTGCTCCTCATGCATATTTTAATAATACCGTCGATGTATATTCCTCTTCCGAGGTGCTATGTTCCTACCACCGGATCTCCCAAAGTGATTTCATACTTCGTGACACAAATTTTTTTGTTCGTATGACTGACCAGCTGGAAACATCTTCGGTGGAATGATGGTCCGATATGGATCTTATGCCCGGTTATACGGTAACTGCTGACATCAAAAGAGGCCGTCTGATGGATATACAGCTGCCGGGGCAGAGGATAACTCAGAGGCTTGCTATATGGGGCAATGTTAGGTTATAACACTTTAACCGACATCCTTATCAATCATCCGGCTATACCTGCGATGTGGTAGTTAATACGAATCAAAGAATTATCTGTAACAATGTGTGTGATGAAATATACTAACACATACTAAAAGGTGAACCGGTATGAAGAAAGAAGCTTTCTATGTCCTGGTGATGCTGGCGTTATGCCTGCCGCTCTTTACCGGTGTGGTGCTCTCATCAGAGTATCCTAAGCCGAGTAACTTGATCGAGCATCGCTGAGACCATGCCTCCAGAGACAGCAGTTAAGAAGGCGGATCTGAAGGAGGAGTACACCCGGTTCGTCGGCCGGAAGTTCCTCATCATGCTTATTTTTTTCATTGGAATAATCGTGCTGGCAGGGGTAGCCGCCACCCTTGGTTCGGCCGATATCAGTGTTGGCGAGGTCTACGCCGCAATACTGGCAAAGTTCTTCCCGGACCACTTCCATGCAACATGGTTTGTGGATACGATCGTCTGGAAGCTCAGGCTCCACCGCGTACTTATGGCCGTCGTAGGAGGGATGGGGCTTGCCGTTGCAGGAGCGGTGCTGCAGGGTATACTAAAGAACCCTTTAGCAAGCCCCTTCACCCTTGGAATCGCCTCTGCAGCAGGCTTCGGAGCTTCCCTGGCCATAGTTCTCGGAGCAGGCTTCGTCGGTGGAGAGTATCTCATCGTGGGAAACGCCTTCGTATTCACACTGCTCGCCTCGTTCACCGTCTACGGGCTGGCAAAGTACAAGGGCATCACCCCCGAGACGATGATCCTCGCCGGCATAGCCATCATGTACCTCTTCTCCGCGATGACGTCATTCCTCCAGTACGTAGGCACATCTGAGGAGGTTCAGGAGGTCGTCTTCTGGATGATGGGCAGCCTGGGAAGGTCTTCATGGTCCAAGGTAGGACTCATCACAGTGGTTCTCGCCTGCTGTATGCCTTACCTGCTCTTGAAATCCTGGGATATCAACGCCATGGGCGCGGGAGATGAGACCGCAACGAGCCTGGGCGTGAACGTCGAGGGGGTGAGGGTGATCTGCATGGCGCTGGTCTCGCTCATAACCGCGTGCATAATCTGCTTCACAGGCACCATTGGTTTTATCGGTCTGGTTGCGCCCCACATGACCAGGATGGTCATAGGAGGAGACCACAGATTCCTCCTGCCAGCCTCGGGTCTCATGGGTGCCATACTGCTTCTGGGGGCTGATACGGTCGCAAGAACGATTCTGGCGCCGGTAATCCTGCCTGTGGGCATAATGACCGCGTTTTTGGGCGTTCCGTTCTTTGTCTATCTGTTCATGAGAAGGAGGAAGGAGTATTGGTAAAGATCAAGATAAAGGATCTCTCTTTCAGCTACGGAAGCAACAAGATCCTGGATGATCTGGAGATCGTCGTGGGCGACTCCGAGGTGCTGGGTCTCATCGGGCCGAACGGCTCCGGCAAAACGACGCTCATCAAGTGCATCGACCGGATCCTGAAGCCGAAGGGTAGCATCTTCCTGGACGGAAGGGACATCAAGACGATGGGCAGGCAGGATATCGCAAGGTACCTCGGGTACGTCCCCCAGTCCAGTTCCAGCGTCCTCTCGACAACGGTCTTTGATACCATCCTGATGGGGAGACGGCCGCATATGGGCTGGCGGGTCGCCGAGGAGGACATAGATAGGGTTGTGGAGACTATGGAGCTTCTCAACATCGAGGAGTTCGCCCTGAAGGACTTCAACGAGCTGAGCGGGGGACAGAAGCAGAAGGTGCTCGTCGCCCGTGCGCTCTGCCAGGAGCCGGAGGTTCTTCTCCTGGACGAGCCGACGAGCAATCTGGATCTGAAACATCAGCTCGAGGTGATGGAGATCATACGTGATCTTGTCAGGAAGACGGATATCTCGGCTGTGATGGCCATCCACGATCTGAACCTGGCATCACGGTACGCCGATACCCTCGTGATGCTGAAGGAGGGCAGGATCTACGCAACAGGAGATCCGGTCTCCCTGCTCACATCTGGAAATGTAAGGTCGGTCTACGGTGTCGAGGTGGTGGTGATCGATAGCTTCGAGACCCCCTATGTCGTGCCGATAAGATCTCTCAACGGGGGCAAGGCATCCGGGTGAGATCGACAACTTGGGCGAGCAAGGTGTGTTTGTATACCCGGAACCGGGAAGCTAATGGATTTACTTAATTTCTTACTATGCTTACGATAAAAACACAGTTGGGGGCATAACATGAAGATAACATCAATAACCTGGGGTAGCGACATTTCGCTGCTGGCAGAGGCATGCAATGAACTCGATGTAGAACTGCACGCATGGTCCGCACATGATCTTGAGGATGATGCGAAGCTGGAGAACTGTATAAGCTCCTTCAAACATGCAGATCTCATCCTCCTGCGTCCGACCAGTGATGTGGTCTGGGACGAGGTCGTAGAAGGGTTGAACGAGGACGTCCCGGTCATCTCATTTGGCCGTGATTCATCCTACTGGTCGATCTCAAACGTATCCTTGAAGATCGTTGCCACGGTCAACGCCTACCATGTTTACGGCGGGTCAGAGAACATAAAGAATATGCTTAAGTATATTGGAAAAGAAGTCCTGGGTCTAGAGTTCGACTTCGATCCTCCAACCGAGACCATGTGGCAGGGGATCTACCACCCAGATGCAGAGAGGGCCTTTGAGGGCGTAGATGACTATCTGGAATGGTACAACGCAACAAAGAAGCATAGGATCGGCATCCTCTTCTTCAGAACATATTGGGTAAATCAAGACCTTGAGATCGTGGATGCGCTGATCCGTGAGCTTGAAGAAGAGTTCGATGTGATCCCTGCCTTTTGTTTCGGGATGGGTGATGCAGAACTAGGTGCTAAATCGAGCGGGGAGGTAACCGAATCGTTCTTTATGAAGCCGGCGAGGGTAGATGCCGTCATAAACCTTCAATCAATATTTCATGCAGGTAACGCCGAAAATTCTGTAAATAAACTTAAGATGCTTGACATTCCGGTATTTCATCCGTTGATGGTCTATCACAGGACAGAAGACGAATGGAAAGAGGATACCCAGGGGATGAGTTCCAGCGAGGTCGCCTGGAGCGTTGCCATGGCCGAGTTCGAGGGCGTGATCGAGCCGATCATCATCGGTGCGTCGAGAACCGAAGAGGAGCATGGAACCGAGTTCGAACGTCATGTCCCGGTCGACGGGCAGGTATCCAAGATCGTGAGGAGGTTAAAGAGATGGATCTCCTTGAGGGACACGCCAAAATCCGAGCGCAAGGTAGCATTTATTCTGCATAACAACCCCTGTGCATCGGTTGAGGCGACAGTAGGTGGGGGAGCACATCTCGATACGCTGGAGAGCGTATCAAGGATATTGAACACGATGAAAGAGGCCGGATATTCGGTTGATCCGCCAGAAAGCGGGGAAGATCTCATTGAGAACATTATGGACCACAAGGCAATATCGGAGTTCAGGTGGACGACGATCGATGAGATCGTGGACAAGGGCGGCGCACTTGCCAGGGTTGCAAAGGCGGAGGACGAAGAAGGGGGCGATACGCTCAAGCCGGATGTCAAGGAGCGGATGTGGGATGCGGGGGGGGATCCACCGGGCGAGGAGAAGGACGGTGTCCCGGCCGCGATGGTCTATGATGGTAAGATCGTTGTAACTGGCGTACGATACGGCAACGCTGTGGTATGTGTTCAGCCCAAGCGAGGGTGTGCAGGCACACGATGTGACGGACAGGTCTGCAAGATTTTGCATGACCCCGAGATTCCGCCGCCGCACCAGTACATGGCTACATACCGGTGGATCGAGAACAACTTCGGCGCTGACGTGATCATCCATGTCGGGACACACGGAAACCTTGAGTTCCTGCCAGGAAAGTCGGTTGCACTCTCTGAGAGCTGCTATCCTGACATCGCGATCGGAGATATGCCGCATCTCTACATCTACAACTCGGACAATCCTCCGGAGGGGACGATCGCTAAGAGAAGGAGCTATGCCACCCTGATAGATCACATGCAGACCGTTATGACAGAAAGCGGTCTATATGGCGATCTGAAGGAACTCGAAGACCAGATTGCAGAGTACAACAAGACGAAGGTATCCGACAGGGCGAGGGCTCATGCGCTTGAGCATATCATCATCGATCTGATAAGAGATACAAATCTTTCAGAGGAGATAAAGCTTGATGTGTTGTTGGAGAACGGTGTCTCTTTTGAGAAGATCTTAGCTAAGACTCATGAGGCGATAACGAAGTTATACAACACCCAGATTCCGGACGGGATGCACATATTCGGAGAAAATCCTGAAGGGGAGAAGAAGATCGAGTTCATCAACTCGATACTCCGGTACGACTCAGAGATGAGGAAGCTTGTTTTCGATCTTCTGGGGATGGATATCGAACCATCGGAGGCCAAGAGCGAGGTGCTGAGCGAGATCGATGCGCTGGGAAAAGAGCTTCTTAACGGCTTTTTGAGGGGTGAAGACCCCGTTACAGTATGCAAAGAGGTACTTGGGGATCGATTGAAGAGGCTGGATGAATATAAAATATTCTCGGTCAGGGACAAGATCGCAGAGATATCTTCGAGCATAGATGCCTCGGATGAGATCGGTGCTCTGCTTCATGGCTTCGATGCGGGATATATCGAGCCGGGTCCGTCCGGCCTCATAACCCGGGGCAAGCCAGAGGTGATGCCTACAGGCAGGAACTTCTATTCGCTCGACCCCTACAAGGTGCCGACGAAGGCGGCATGGCGGATCGGGCAGAGGCTTGCAGATGGCGTGATCGAGAAATACGTGGATGAGCACGGGAAGCGTCCTGAGAACATCGCCATGTACTGGATGTGCTCTGACATCATGTGGGCGGATGGCGAGCAGCTTGCTCAGATCATGCATCTTATCGGTGTTGAGCCGATCTGGAAGGATGGGAAGGTGAGAGAGTACAGGATCACCCCGCTGGAAGAACTCAACCGTCCAAGAATCGACGTAACTATCAGGGTGAGTGGGATTACCCGAGATTGCTTCTATAACTGTATCGAACTCATAGATGATGCGATACGAGAGGTATCACAGCTCGATGAGCCCGAAGAGATGAATTATCTCAAGAAACACGTCTCAGAATCGTATGCAGATGGTGGAGACGGTGATTGTGCACGTATATTTGCGAGCAGGCCCGGAACGTATGGCAACGGCGTGAACCTCGCTGTATACGCATCTGCCTGGAAGGAAAATAAGGACCTATCCGATGTATACGTCTACTGGAACGGGTATGAGTATGGGAAAGGCAAATTCGGGGAGGAATCCCACTCCAAGTTCGTTTCACAGCTTAAAACTGTTGATCTGACCTTCAACAAGACGGTCACAGATGAATACGATCTTTTTGGATGCTGTTGCTACTTTGGAACGCATGGTGGCCTCACCATCGCTGCAAGGGAGATCTCCGGACATGATGTTCCGGCATATTATGGTGATACCAGAGATGGAGACAAAATCGAGGTCAGAACGCTTGCAGATGAGGTTCGGCGGGTTGTCAGAACAAAGCTCCTCAACCCGAAGTGGATCGAGGGGATGAAGAGACACGGATACAAGGGCGCAGGCGACATATCCAAACGGGTAGGCCGTGTTTATGGATGGAAAGCGACGACCCAGGAGGTTGATGACTGGATCTTCGATGATATCGCAGAGACGTTCGTTCTGGATGATGAGATGCGGAAGTTTTTCGAGAAGAACAACCCATGGGCGCTTGAGGAGATCGGGAGACGCTTGCTTGAGGCTTATGAGCGGGGGTTATGGGATGCCGATCCGGACGTGATTGACGGGTTGAAGAACGCATACCTGGAGATGGAGGGATGGATCGAGGAGCGGATGGGTGACGTGAAGGGCGAGTTCCAGGGCGGATCTATAGATGTGATGACGATGGAGGATGTTGCCGGGTGGAAGGAGAAGGTGGCTAAGGTTCTGAAGGGTTGATTTTATACCGGCAATTGGGGCGATGAGGCGGGCTCTCGTTCTCTTCACCCCGGTTGCGTTCATTCTGTAAGTATTTTATTAGCTCAAGTCATATTTTATAACATATCTATCCATAATGTTATAAACCAGGAGGTTGTTTACATACAAGTTGGATGATCTGTATTACTACGGCGGTTCTGGTCTTTGTAGGGTGCTACTGCGGGACCGGCTGGCGCTGGATTATGAGGTGGCAAAATGAGGAGAATGGTCTGTGTATTGGTGCTGATGTCATGCATGTCGCTGGCGGTCATGCCTGCGGGTGCATCTGATTACACGTTAGGCATCTTCGGGAACGCCAACATGGATGACACCATAGATGAGGATGATATAGCATATGTAGAAGGGATAATCGATGGAACGAACGAACGCACTGAGCTGGCAGATGCTAATTATGATGGCAAAATTGATGAGGAGGACATAACGCAGATAGAGCTTATCATAAGCGGGGGGGAGAAGGAGCTTACACTCATCGATAGTGCTGATAGAATTGTAACAGTTCACAAGCCGATAACACGCATCATTCCGCTTGTCGATCGTGATGCCAAACTGATGGGAGTACTTGGTGCAGAGGATAAAGTAGTCGGTGTCTCCAGCAATATACGGGATAGCATAGAATATGAAATCTATCACCCAGAACTCACAGAGCGGCCGTCTGTCGGGTCCTGGTATACTCCAGACTACGAGGCCATACTCAGTCTCAACCCTGATTTAGTGATTGCATATAGCACAAAGGCTGCAGAACTTGATGAGAATCTCCCAGATATTACAGTAATTGGTTTTGGATCCTCCACACCAGAGATTACGATAGACCAGCTTGTAAAAGTTGGGTATATCCTTGATAAAAGGGATGAAGCGGAGCATTACCTCGAAGATTTCCATGACAAATACGTTGACCTTATCAAAGCACGAACACAAGGATTATCAGAAGAAGATAGACCCAAAGTGTATGTTGAGAGCAGCAGCGGTGATTACAAGACTTATACCAGTACCTCTGTCGCACAGCAATTGCTTGACACAAGTGGTGGAAGGCATATATTTTCCGAGTTAGTAAGCCATAGTCCCTTCGCTACCATCGACCCAGAAGAGGTAATGGTGAAGAATCCAGATATTATTATTAAGTATATTCCTAAAGGCGATGTGGGCTATGGTGTGGATGATACTTCAAAAGCGGAGGCGCTAAGAGTCGAAATCATGAATCGTCCAGAACTAGCTAATGTTACTGCAGTGAAGAAGGGACATGTCTACATAGTGAGCTCATATCTCAGCTACGGGCTTGATTACCCTGTGCTTCTTGCATATTGGGCAAAGTGGTTACATCCTGACTTATTCGAGGACTTGGACCCACAAACCATTCATCAGGAATATCTAACAGAATTCTTTGGATGTAATTACGACCTGAATGAGCACGGCGTATTTGTCTATCCACCACTGGAGGAGTGCTGAATGAAAATATCTGCCATTTTCATGTTGATGGTTCTTCTAGCATCGTCTACACTTCTGGCGGTAATGCCTGCCGGTGCGCAGGGGGTCGTGGTCCCAGGAGATCTTGACGGCGATAAAATCGTCTCTGATGAGGAGATGGTTGCTGCTGAGCAGTCATATCAGGATGGGAAGATCACATCTGAGCAGCTGGAAGAGATCAGGCATATACATGAGAACTATCCGAGGACGATCACTGATTCAGCCGGAAGAGAGGTGACGATATACAAACCGATAAAACGTATCATTGTCCTACATTCCAAAGGTGCCGAGATTATTCGAGCACTCGAATCAAAAGATAATATAGTTGGAGTGAGTGATTATATTGCAAGTGATGGGGTGTATTTCCCAGATTTAAGCAAATCGCCAAATGTTGGAAAATATAGTTCTCTTGATGTCGAAGGTATACTCAGCTTGTCTCCTGACATTATACTTGTATACGGAACTATGTTGATAACGCCAATAGAAGCACTTGAAGATGATCTGAAGGGTACTGAGATTCTATTGCTTGGTTTGGATTGTTGTAGTACGGATGCGTTATGTGATGATATTGAAAAGATTGGATATCTTCTCGAAAAAGAAGATAAAGCAGAAGAACTTGTTAGTTTTTACCAGAGTGAAATAGATACCATCTGTGAAAAAATAGAAGGAATATATGAGGATAAGAAGCCTAGAGTATACATTGAATGCTATGGGGACTACAACGCTCGCAATAAACGTTCTCCAACTCACCTGATATGTACGATGGCTGGCGGAATAAATATTGCTAAAGATATAGCGCCAGGAAAGACTACAGCTACTTCAGTAGATCCTGAATGGCTAATAGAACAAAATCCTGATATTATATTAAAGTGTATATCTGGCAGTCGAGTCTCATGTGGTTACGATGAAGATGATCCCACAGAGATGAAAGCAGTAAGAGATACTATTATGAGCCGCCTAGGCTTCGAGAAAACTACAGCAGTAGAAAATGGCAAGATTTACCTGATTACCCCGGATATCTGCAATGGGGTGAGTAATGTCGTTGGACTTGCCTACGTGGCAAAGTGGGTCCACCCCGACTTATTCGAGGACCTGGATCCACAAGCAATCCATCAGGAGTACCTGACCAGATTCCAGGGGCTGGATTATGACCTGGACGAGCAGGGTGTATTTGTCTATCCAGAGGTGTGAAGAATGAAAAGATATACCATTTTTGTGCTGATGATGCTTCTTGCATCATCTACACTGCTAGCGGTAATGCCTGCCGGTGCGCAGGGGGTAGTGGTTCATGGCGATCGCAATGATGACAAGATCGTCTCTGATGAGGAGATGGGGGTTGCCGAGCAGTCGTACAAGGATGGAAAGATCACATCTGATCAGCTGGAAGAGATCAGGCATATACATGAGAACTATCCGAGGACGATTGTGTGCGATCCTCCTTATGGAAAGGAGGTAACGATATACAAGCCGATAAACCGTATTATAGTCTTGAGCACCTATGGTGCTGAAGCGATACGATCGCTTAAAGCAACGGATAAGGTAGTTGGTATTCCTAACTATTTGCCCAAACAACATTCTCTATTCTTCCCAGTGATGAGTAAGGTGCCAGATGTTGGGAGTGGATTCGAGCCAGACATTGAGAAGGTATTAAGCCTTGAACCTGACATTATCCTCGCATTCGCGGGGTCATGTCCTCCTGAAAGACTTGAAGAACAACTTGAGGGTACCGATGTCGTTGTGGTCCGGTTGGGTTTTAGTAAGGCATCGTATATGATAGAAGATTTTAGAAAACTTGGGTATATCCTCGAGAAGGAAGATGAGGCCGAAGATGTTATCGACTTCTATGAGGAATTTAATAGTAAGATCGAGGAGCGAGTGGGGAAACTATCAGAAGAAGAGAAACCAAAGGTGTATTTTGAGTCCATATGGACGCATGAGAGTGAATACAAGGCAATTGGTAATGGTGTGGGAATTGATGATCTGTGTACAATGGTGGGTGGAATAAATATTGCGGATTTTGATCAATACAGAGATGTAGACCCTGAATGGGTGATAATGCCAGAGCAGAATCCTGATATCATTATCGGGCAGACATTTACAGGCATAGGCTGTGGTTATGAACACGATGATCCATCAAATCTGGAAGCGGTAAGAGCTAAGATCATGAACCGTGATGAACTGGCTAATGTTACGGCGGTGAAGAATGGAGCAATTTACTGTATATCCATTCAGGTCACATCCAAGCCAAGATATTTTGTCGGCGCCGCATGCCTCGCAAAATGGTTCTATCCAGAGTTATTCGATGATCTGGATCCAGAAGCAATGAATAAGGAATATCTGGAGCGATTTCAGGGCATGCCGTATCGGGGTATTTATGCCTATCCACCACCGGAGGAGAGCTAAATGAGAACATCAATCGTTTTTGTGCTTGTGATGCTTCTCGCATCATGTGCGCCGCTGGCGATCATACCAGCAGCTGCAGCCGGTTACACGCTTGACGTCTTTGGTAACGCAAACATGGATGATACCATAGACGAGGACGACATAGCATATGTAGAAGGGATAATCGATGGAACAAACGAACGTACTGAGCTGGCAGATGCCGATTATGATGGCGAAGTTGATGCGGATGACATAACCCGGATCGAGCAGATCATAAGTGGGGAGGAGAAGGAGCTTACGATCATAGATACAGTAGGAAGTACTGTTACAATAGATAAGCCACTGGAGAAGGTCGTTGTACTCAACTGGAATACCCTGGAGGCGATGCGTTCTCTCAAGCTGGAAAAAGAGAATATAATCTGTGTATCAAAGAGTACGATCGGGAAGGAAAATTTTTTCCCGGAGTTCAAGGACTATCCGAGTGCAGGCTCTGGATGGTCTCCGGACATCGAAAAAATAATAGAGCTGGACCCGGATGCTGTATTTCTATATGCAACACACTTCGAAGCATCTTGTGATGAAGTTCAAAAAAGGCTTGAAGATGCCTCCATCACAGTGGTTCGTCTTGACTGCTTCAAACCAGAAAATTATCTTGAAGAGGTAAACAAACTGGGATACATCTTTGATAAAGAGGATGAAGCAGAGGATTTCTTTGAATTCTACGAAGGGTACTCGAATGATATCAAAGAGAGTGTGGAGGAAATTCCCGAGGATAAAAAAACAAGAGTCTACTTTGAAGGTTTTGGTGAACCCTACAAGATCGGTGGAGAGGGGACCGCACTTCATCAAATTGTGGAGGTGGCAGGCGGCAAGAACATTTTCGATGACATTTCTGGCTATAAAGTTATAGACCGAGAAGAGGTCATGGTGCGTAACCCGGAGATTATAGTTAAGCAGGGATATGCCAGAGGCAAGTATGGCTATAATGTAGACGACGTAACGTGGCTAAAAGATATAAGGGACGAGATAGCGGAACGCCCCGAGTTGGCGAACGTCTCAGCAGTGAAGGATGAAAGAGTTTACGTAATGATCAAAGAGCTTACAGGTGGAAAGCATTTCATAGCCATAGCATATATGGCAAAATGGTTACGCCCCGACTTATTCGAGGATTTGGACCCACAGGCGATCCATCAGGAGTACCTGACCAGATTCCAGGGACTGGATTATGATCTTGACGAACACGGCGTGTTTGTCTACCCGCCGATGGAGGAGAGCTGAATGAAAAGATCTACAAATTTTTTGCTGATGATGCTTCTTCTATCGTCAACACTGGCGGTAATGCCTTCGGTCGCATCTGATTACACGCTTGGCATCTTCGGGAACGCGAATATGGATGACACCATAGATGAGGATGACATAGCGTATGTAGAGGGCATAATCGAGGGAACGAATGAAGAGACTGAGCTGGCTGATGCTAATTATGATGGCGGGATCGATGAGGATGATATCGTCCAGATCGAGCAGATCATACGTGGAGATGAGAAGGAGCTCACGTTGATCGATTCTGCTGACAGAACGATAACTGTGAATAAGCCGGTGGATGGGATTGTTGTCACGTTCCGCCAAGCTCTTGGAATGGTACGATCGATTGGAGTAGAGGAGAATCAAGTAGTCGGTGTAGAAAGTCTTGTCCAATCATCAGGAGGGCCACCGTATGGAGTTAATTATAAAGTATTCTTCCCAGAGTATCAAGATAAACCAACAGTTGGATTGATATGGGAGCCTAATTGTGAAGTAATATTGAGCCTACGTCCGGATGTGGTCATGTTAATAGCTAAACCTTTGGGTGGCGATCCAACGCTCGATAATGCCCAAAATGTGTTAGAATCCGCTGGCATTACAGTGATTCGTGTATATGGGGGTGTATGGGGGAATGATATATGTGAAGAATTAGAAAAGCTTGGATATGTCTTTGATAAGCAGGACGAAGCCGAGGAATTCATTGATTGGTATGAGGATATTATGAACTCGATCGAAGAGGTGGTGGATGAGATTCCTGAAGACGATAAACCAAAAGTATACTTTGAGGGCAGCAACAAATGGGGTACTGCTGATGAATCTCGTGCACTCGTCGGAAATGCAGGTGGCAAGAACATCTTCCCTGATTTGATGGGGTCTGTGAATCCTGAAGCAATAATAGATCAAAACCCTGAGATTATAGTTAAAGTATCAGGGAGTTGTGGTGGTTACGACCTGGATGCAGGTGATACAGCAAAGTTAGAAGAGATGAGAGATGAAATGATGAGTCGGCCTGAATTGGAGAGTGTGAAGGCTGTAAAAGAAGGGGATGTTTACGTAATCAGTGGTTATATCCTTTGTTACGGGCCCGCCAGTGGATGTAGAGGCTTTCTTCAAACTGTATACATGGCAAAGTGGTTCCATCCAGAGATGTTCGAAGATTTAGATCCAAAAGCGATTCATCATGAATATCTGACAAGATTCCAGGGATTGGACATTGACTTAGATACGCAAGGCGTTTTCGTCTATCCAGAACCGGAATAGGAGGAACCGAATGGTAGCAGTAGAATGCATAGGAACGAACAGTGAGATAACATAGCAACAGGAGGGATAAAAATGATATTTGAAGAAGTATTGAAAAATGCAGAAAGTAGTGAGATAACAAGAGAAGAGGCACTGTATCTGTTTAAAGAAACAGGCAGATATGACAAAGCATTGAAACTGTTTGAACTTGCAAGCAGGGTACGGGATGACGAAACTGGGAATGTGTTTAAGCTGGATGGCTTTATAGGCTTAATTACGCACTGCACTGTTGATCCGCCATGCAGATACTGTGGGCATTCGAGCACTATAAACAGCTCTGGTTTTGGACCCGAGAATGTTCTGACCATTGATGAGATAGTTGAAGGTGCCAGATTGATAGAGGAAGCAGGAATAAGCATGACAGAGCTTGGTGGCGGAACAATAGTAGGAGATGGTGGAGAAAAAGTTATTGAAGCCGTCAAAGCAGTGAAAAGAGCGACCAACCTTGATATTTGGGTGAATGTTGGTCCCGCACTTTCTGAAGACACATTAAAGGAATTAAAGAACTTAGGGGGGGTAGATGTAACAAGCTCTTTCGAAGTTAACCCGCTTAATGAAGAGTTATTTAGAAAAGTAAAACCCGGAGATGACCTGGATGCAAGAAAAAAACTTGCTAACATGATAAACGATACAGGACTGAGATTAAACAGTGTGCTAATGAGTGGACTGGGAGAATCCTATGATGACCGCGTAGATCACATGTTTTACCTGAAACAGTTCGAAAATTTCAAGTATTTCCTATGCACATGGTTCCATCCGGGTCCTGGAACTCCGATGGCTAACCATCCACCGGCTTCGCCACTGGAGGCGGCAAAAACTGCTGCAATCGCACGTTTGATTTTTCGAGATATTGACATCCATATCAGTGGATACGAACACATTCCACTCTGGATAATGGCTGGAGTCAACAGAGTCGTCCATGCTGGTGCATCAGTACACAGAGTAAGGGATGGTTCGAGGTGGCCTACAACAAGTGCAGAAGTAAAACATATCAATGATATGTTAGACTTTGTAAATTTACTTCCAACAACCGTGAGATTCATTACTGGGGCTGGAATGGAAGTTGAACCCAAAATAGCTGACAAATATGAGTGATAAAATGAGGCGAATGGTCTGTGCATTGGTAGTGATGATGTTGTGCATGTCGCTGGCTGTTATGCCCGCGAGTGCATCTGATTACGCGCTGTGGGCATCTTCGGGAACGCGAACATGGATGATACGATAGATGAGGATGATATAGCATATGTAGAGGGCATAATCGAGGGAACAAACGAAGCTACCGAGCTGGCAGATGCTAATTACGACGGCGAAATTGATGAGGATGACATAACCCAGATAGAGTTGATCATACGCGGGGAGGAGCAGGAACTCACCTTTATAGCCCCCACCGAGGTGCTTCAACCGGCACCGCCTGAAATTATAACCATTGAAAAGCCAGTGGAACGTATCGTTGTCCTGATGGCTCCTTCCACTGAGGTACTGCGATCAATCGATGCGGAGGATAAGATCGTTGGTGTTGGCACACACATCAAGGATGCGGATGTTCTCTTTCCGGAGCTCAGCAAGCTGCCAGTCATAGGTCAGTGGATGGGCCCAGGACTGGACTACGAAGCGATACTCAGTCTGGATCCTGATCTTTTCCTGGCGTTTGTAAAAGGTCCTGCATACATGGATGAGGAGAAACTTCCGGGCGTAATGATCATTGGTATGAACCTGAGAAATCCAGAGGGCTTCACGGAAAGGGTGAGATTACTCGGGTACATCGTCGACAAGGAAGAAGAGGCTTCCGAGTACATCAACTGGCATGAGGGCTGGACAGATGAGATCAGATCTCGTACAGAGGTGCTTTCGGAGGATGAGAAGCCAAAAGTATTCCACTGGAGCTTCTTCCAACCGGGAGGAGATTACAGGACCATTCACGAAACCGGTAGAATACATCAGATGGGTGATATAGCTGGCGGACGAGACATGGCTGAGGGTCTGTTAGGCACCTGGCCCATAGTAGATGCTGAATGGGTGGTGACGCAGAATCCCGAGATCATCGTTGCACAATATAGTAGCTACATCTCCAGCGGTTATGGTACGGATGCCTCTGGCGAGATGGCAGCAGCAAGAGAGGATATCATGAACCGTCCTGAATTGGCTGAGGTCACTGCAGTGAAGACCGGGAATGTTTACATGATGGCGTTTCTGGATATTGCGACAGGCGGATCAGGCTGTCTCATAGGCACCGCATACATGGCAAAGTGGTTCCATCCCGAACTCTTCGAGGACCTAGATCCACAGGCGATCCATCGGGAATATCTGACAGAGTTCCAGGGACTGGACTACGATCTGGACGAGCATGGTGTTTTCGTGTATCCAGAACCGAGCTGATATGAACGAGATCAACAAAAAAGATGAAAACGGGGGAAAGTTTCCTGCCCCCCCTTTCACATTTTCCATGAATTCAATAACCAAAAACAAAAGGGTAATATAAATATGGAAATGAGCAAACACGATATGGCAAATGATGATGGAAGTCCGCTCCGTGAGATATTCCGTGATCGCGTATTCAACGGCATTCACCAGGGCACAACGTGGCAGTTTCACCGTTACGGAATAAACTGTAAGCTCTCTGGCTCCGTCTACGCGGTATCAGAGATCGAGGGCGCAATACCGCTCATACACGGACCGAGTGGCTGTGCTTTTCACCAGCGATTGACGCCACGCAAGATGTATGCACCGATCTACAATCTGCCATGCACGGATCTAAACGAGAATGATGTAATCTACGGCGGAGAGGATAAGCTGCGAGATAATATCAACGAGGTCTATCGCCGGTTCCATCCGTCATTGATCGCTGTCCTTCCGACATGCGTCTCGGGTCTGGTCGGCGATGACGTTTCAGGAGTCATCACAGAACTCGATCTCCCCTGCGATCTTCTGCATGTCCCGTCAGAGGGCTTCGCACATCGGAGCAGGGAGTCGCTCGATATGATTATGCGAGACTATGCGGAATCGTGGAAGGATCCTTCGAGATCTCCGGCGTACGATCTGCGGGGCTGCGGGCATGAGGAGGTAATGTTCTCGATCGTGGATCAACTGATGGAGGAGCAGGAGATCGTTGAGAATCTTGTGAACATCGAGTCCTTTGGCAGATTCACTTACGGATTCAGAAGCGAGCTTCGGGAGATCAAACACATCTTCGGTGCGATGGGGGTCAGTGTGAATCTGACACTTCCGACGTGTACCGTCGAAGAGATAAAACGTGCTCCTGCCGCAGAACTCAACATCGTAACCCGGAACCTGCGCTGGGCAGAGCGGATGAAGGCGAGATTCGGAAACGACTATATCCGGAAATGGTTCTTCTACTTTGGTCTCGACGGTGTTGAGAAGTTCTACCACGATGCAGCATCGAAACTGGGTCTAGATGGAGAAGCAGATGATGCGATCAGAAGAGAGAAGACGCAATCTCTCCAGGAACTTGAGAAATACCGGAATATATTTGCAAGGGATGATTTCGCTGTTTCGACTCAGGGGTTCTTCTTTACTCCATATCTTGCAAGAATCTATGCAACCGATCTAAAACTCCCGATAAAATACCTCTGCGTGGATATGCAGCTTCTGAAGGCTCTCAACATATCTGAGGAAACGATCGAGGTCATGATTACGAACATGCAGGAAGCGTTCGAGGAATGGGACCTGAAATTTGAGGTCATAACGAACCCGACACTCGATGAGATGTCGGAAATTGCAAAGAAGGTTGACCACGTCCTGAGCGATCGCATAACACCACCCATCTACGAAAAGGGCGGTGGAGTCGGGGTGACAGACATCTCTGCCACGAGATACCTCCTCTTCCGAACCGGTTTTTCCGGAATCGTTGTGTTCGGAAAGTATCTCAACCGTGAACTGAATACCGGAAAGACAGGTCAGAATCATCGAGAACCCATAATCTCCAGGTTCAACTATGATAAAATCTACTACCCCATGCTTGATGATAACCGATGCTCGGCATCGAGAGAGATGTGGTCCGGGATGTGGAGCATGAAGAGCGAAGGATGTGATAACAATGGACGGCGGTAAATTCTTTGGTGCATTCCGGGCATCTTCTGGAATAACTGATGCAGTGGTGCTCAATCATGTCCCTGTTGGATGTAACTGGGGCGCTGCGATCTTCAAGACCACCTCAAATCAGTTCGATATGAGACATGCCTGCACTGTCATGCACGAACGAGAGATAGTCTTCGGTGGTGAAGACGCACTGCGTGAAGCATTGATACGGGCGGACGAGCTGTACGATACCCCTATTCTACTGGTCATAGCGGGCGATGCCCCTTCGATCATAGGCGATGACGTTGGGGCGGTCGTGAACTCTGTAACGCTCGACGCGGAAGTGATGTGGATGGAAGCTGCTGGCTTCAAGGGCTCGATGAGGGATGGATACGAAGAAGCACTCACCCATCTGGCAGGGCTGATGAATGAATCTGATATGATTGAAAACTCTGTCAATCTGATTGGCTTCTCTCCTGATGACTTCAAGGTCGATGCGGACGTGAAAGAGATCAAACGATTGCTCCGCGATGCAGGCGTGGAAGTGAACTCTGTGATATCGAAATGCAGTCTGGAGCAGTTCAAAAAAGCGCCAGCGGCAGAGCTGAACGTGGTACTCGGGCAGGGAAGTAAGCTTGCAGAGCATATGAAGATAGAGTTCGGTGTGCCATATCTCGAGATGGAGTATCCTTACGGACTTGAAGGCACAACGCAGCTCACCAGCGCAATATCAGAAGAACTTGGCACAGGGCATGAGCCGGAGTTCGATATCGAACCGTTCAAGAAGGTATACTTATATCTGCATGAACTCTACGGAACCCCGGTCTCAATAATCGGCGATTTCCATGCAGAAGCGATGGCAAACTTCCTGAACTGGGAGCTTGGCTTCAACGTCGAGGTCTCTGCCAGAAATGTGGACGATTACTTTGAATTCGAGGAAGGAGTCAGGAACTCAAACACGACAATCCTTTTCGGAAGCAGCTTTGAGCAGAATATTGCTAGGACGCTTGATATTCCCCTGATAAGGTTCTGTTATCCTGTCTTTGATAATGTCTGTGTATATGATGATGCACCCTACGCAGGTTTCAGAGGTGCTGTCTGCCTGACTGAGGCGATAATTAACACTGTTATGAGTTATGGATGAATGAAATGAGAAAATTCTGCGTATACGGAAAAGGTGGGATCGGCAAATCCACGATCGTCTCAAACATTGCCGCGGCTCTGGCAGAGAACGGTGAGACGATCATGGTGATGGGCTGTGACCCGAAGTCTGACATGACCCGGAATCTGGTCGGCAAGAGGCTTCCAACCGTGCTCGATCTCTTCCGGACAGAGGGACCTGATAGGATGAAGCTGGACGATGTCGTCTTCAAAGGCTTCAATGGTGTTCACTGCATCGAAGCTGGCGGACCGGAACCGGGTGTTGGCTGTGCCGGGCGTGGAGTGATAACCGCTGTGGATATGCTCGACCGTATTGGTGTATTCGATGACATCAAGCCTGATACCGTGATATACGATGTGCTTGGCGATGTTGTCTGCGGCGGGTTTGCGATGCCTCTCCGACAGGGTCTGGCTGACGATGTCTACATCGTAACAACCTGCGATCCCATGGCGATCTATGCCGCAAACAACATCTGCAAATGCATAAAACGGTTCGCAGACCGTGGTGCGGTAACCCTCGGCGGAATCATCTACAACGGCAGGAGTGTGGTTGATGAACCGTCGATAATCGATGGCTTCGCAGCGAGATTGGGTACGAAGGTGCTGGGAAGAGTCCCGATGAGCATACTCATACCAAGGGCTGAGTTGCACCGCAAGACTGTGATCGAGTATGTACCTGACTCGGAGATCGCAGATACGTTCAGATACCTCGCTACTGCCATCTGCGAGAATGAGGATCGGGTTATGCCTGACCCACTCTCGGATGACGAACTCGATGGGATAAACGAAGAGATAGAGGTTCTCTTGAGGGAAAGAGAGGAGACTGGTTCAAATCTGACAGGAGACGTTTGAAATGACAGGGAATGGATCATCGTTTCTAACGTCGTTTGTGAATGCGTATGGTACGCTTCCCCTGCATGGGATTACCGCAATCCCGGGAAAGATCTCTGGCTTTTTGATGATCGCTCTCATAGTAACGGCTGTGAAGATTGTGAGGCAGTATGAGCGTGCTGTGGTATTCAGGTCCGCCGATTCTCGATGATGTATCCATCCAGCTTGCCCCGTCAAGGATACTTGGTATCGTTGGTCCGAATGGCTCTGGCAAATCCACTCTCCTCAAATGCATAGACAAGATCATAAAACCGAATCATGGAAGCGTGCTTCTGGATCGAAGAGAGATCATGAAGATGAGCAGGATGGAGGTCGCCAAGAATATAGGTTATGTTCAGCAGACTATCTCTCGCGGCTTTCCCACCTCTGTCTTTGATATGTCGAGGCAGTCATAAGGAAACAATCCGAAGCATCATACATCATACCGATTGGATCCATCAAGACAACGATCAGGAAAGGATGATATATTGAGATACACAATTGAGACTTGCGAACTGACAAAGAAGTTCGGACTGCAGAAGGGATTTACCGACTTTTTCCTGCATCCATTCAGAAAGGATGAGATAACAGCCGTTGAAGAGGTGAACATCAAGATCGAGAAAGGCGAGCTGTTTGGTATTCTCGGACCGAATGGCGCTGGCAAGACCACACTCATAAAGATGTTATGCACACTGATTTTGCCATCAGAAGGAACCGCTCACATAAACGGGTATGACCTCGTAAAGGATAGCGGGAAGGTCAGGAGATCGATCGGTTTCATTACTTCTGATGAACGAAGCTTCTATTGGCGGCTGACCGGAAGACAGAACCTTAAATTCTTTGCCTCTCTTCACAATTACTATTCCAATGATGCGGAAGTGCGGATAGATGAGCTATTGAGTCTCGTTGGCTTGAAGGACAGGGCAGATGATGAGTTTCTCAGTTATTCCGCTGGAATGAAACAACGGATGGCTATTGCACGTGGATTATTGAACGATCCCGCGGTTCTGTTTATGGATGAACCAACCAAGGCTCTGGACCCGGGCGCGGCACAGAATTTGAGAGGGTTTATCAAAGAGCATATCATAGGGGACGAGGGAAAGACCGTTTTTCTATCCACACACAACCTTCCTGAGGCAGAAGAGTTGTGCGACAGGATTGCAATTATTGATGAGGGCAGAATAAAGGTGATCGGAACGTTAGAAGGACTAAAAGATGCGCTTGACAAACCAGACCCCGGATTGAATGATGTCTTCCTGCATTACACGGGCAAGGAGTTCAAGGAAGTAGCACCAAAGCGGGCTTACTCGGGACGTAGAGGAGTGATGCGTGGGTTTCGTGGAGGCAGAAGGGGGGGATTAAGATTTTAACCAAAAAAGCGTTTTCCTTCATAACAAGAGATCTGGTACTTGCAACAAGCTATAAGTTCGAGTTCTTCCTGCGATTCTTCTTCATACTCTTCTCGGTTATTACCTTCTACTTTGTTTCCAAACTGGTCGGGGGTGCGGGAATGGCGCATCTTGAGCCGTATGGTGGGGACTATTTCTCCTTTGTGCTGATAGGCATAGCCTTTTCAGGGTATCTGATGACTGCGCTCAGGAGTTTTTCAGAAAGCATCCGGGGTGAGCAGATGATGGGCACACTGGAAGCAATGCTCGTGACCCCGACCGATACCTCAGCAATAGTAACGTTATCCTCTCTCTGGAGTTTTATCTTCATGTCTTTCAGAGTTTTGATGTATCTTTTGATCGGTATTTTGCTGGGTGTGGACATGAGTAATGCAAATATCTTTGCTGCTCTGATCATCCTCGTTCTGACGATAATATGCTTCGGCAGCATTGGCATAATCTCTGCAAGTTTCATCATGGTACTCAAGAGAGGCGACCCGATCAACATGTTTTTTATGAGCACATCCGAACTCTTTGGCGGAGTGCTCTTTCCAATTTCCGTGTTACCTGAGTGGCTCCAGACAATCTCGCATATTCTGCCGATCACGTACTCGCTGAGCGGGATGAGGCATGCGCTTCTGCAGGGCTACTCGCTTTCAGCCTTGGCTCCGGAGATAATCGCTCTCTCTATATTCTCGGTTGTGCTGGTGCCTCTGGGTTTACTGTCGTTCACGTACGCGGTCAAGAGAGCAAAGATGGACGGGAGTCTTGTTCAGTATTAGTTCAATACCAATTGCTCGAAGGTGAGTGAATGGGTCGTCCCCCTGTTAAGTGTTGTCGGCAGTCACAACTGTTTTCAGAACCTCCTTAACAGTCCAAATATGGTTCGTTAACCCAGCCGTCATGGCAGGCGTACGTGGTTTCCAGTGACGACCGGGATCGTTGAAGATCTCTACACGTAATGTCTTTAGAGGTCGCACCAGGTTGTAAATGATGTCTTCCCATGCAGTGGATGCACGATGCATCGGCAGCAGCTTCGAAAAGGCCAACATCTTGCGAGTTAGCCGACCGTTAAATACTCGCATGGTTATATGTGTCCTTTCGATATATGCCGTGCTTTTTCCCAGGAATTATCCTTTCCGGCAAAACGATGCTCATCAAGTGCATCGACCGGATCCTCAAGCCGAAGGGTAGCATCTTCCTGGATGGAAGGGATATCGAGGCGATGAGCAGGCAGGATATCGCAAGGTACATCGGGTACGTCCCCCCAGTCCAGCTCCAGCATCCTTTCGACAGCGGTCTTTGATACCATCCTGATGGGGAGATGGCCGCACATGGGCTGGCGCGTAGCCGAGGAGGACATAGAGAGGGTTGTGGATATAAATGGAGATTCTCCACATCGATGAGTTTGCCCTGAAGGACTTCAACGAGCTGAGCGGGGGACAGAAGCAAAAGGTGCTCGTCGCCCGTGCGCTCTGCCAGGAGCCCGCGGTTCTTCTTCTGGACGAGCCGACGAGCAACCTGGATCTGAAACACCAGCTCGAGGTGATGGGGATCATACGTGATCTCGTCAGGAATATAGATATCTCGGCTGTGATGGCCATCCACGATCTTGAACCTGGCATCACGGTACGCCGATACCCACGTGATGTTGAAGAAGGGTAGGATCTACGCAACAGGAGATCCGGTCTCCCTGCTCACATCATATGGATATGGAACGACTCTGAAAGCCTCGACTGGCCAGAAGGGCTACGCAACCGGGCCACTCAAGGTCCCTCAGACAACTGGGATGCAATAGAAGTATTTCCCTTTTCCAAAGCTGCTCTCTTCAGGCAGCATTATTGCAATCGCGCCAAACGCGCTTATCAAGTCTTATTGCTACTATAATCGAAACGTTTATTAATTAGTAATATCATAACATTAGGAAAGGCGACGAAGAGTGATTGACCTCCTTTACCGTCGTTTACCTATCGTCGGGCTCCGGCCAAACTGCCAGGCCGGACTCCTCCTTCTGAAAAGACGATGGAGATCATACAGATAGGAGCTGCATTGCCATGACCTCGCTGATGATCACAGATATTAGAAAAAGCGGCTGCAACAGCGGATTATATATTGTTACCGCCATATTTATCTGCGCAGAAGGTCATGATGCAAGCAGATTGATGTCCTTTGCCAAAATGAGACGCAACGGCCTTTTGGTACTGGAGAGTGCCATCGCAGAGGAGGAGCTTCTCGCGATTGGCGTGCGTCGTGGGGATCGTTTCATCCGCATGTGGGCAAAGCCTGACCATGGGCTGAGGATAGGAGAAGAGATACGATTTGAACGTCATGGCTGAAGGTTACTGAAAAATCATCACCAAAAATCAAATGCAATTGATTCATTTTCGCAGTAAATATCCATTGCACCACATGTTAGCGCTTTTCAGTAACTCGCCCACACGACCCGTTACCAACAAAACAACGTTTCTGATGATGAGCTTGGACCCAGCCGGGTCTTTAGACGTCCTGGGAAACGAGAACCTGAGGCGCATCCTCAATATCCTATCTTTCCGGCCCTTCTACTTAAACGAGATAGCGAAGCAGCTGGACGTGGGGGTCTGGACCGTGATTGATCACCTGGAGATGGAGGGTTCGATCGAGGAGCGGATTGGTGATATTGGTGGTGATTTCCAGGGTGGATCGATAGATGTGATGACGATGGAGGATGTTGCTGGGTGGAAGAAGAAGGTTGCCAAGATCATTAAGGGTTGATTTTATACCGGCAATTGGGGCGATGAGGCGGGCTCTTGTTCTTTTCACCCGGATTGCGTTCATTGTGTATGTATTTTGTTAGATTGAGTCATATTTTATAATACAACTACCGACAATGTTATAAACCAAGCTGCTGTTTGTGTACATATTGGATGATCTGTATTACTCCAGCGGTTCTGGTCTCTGTGAGGTGTTACTGCTGGCTGCTGGATTAAGAGGTGGCAAAATGAGGAGAATGGTCTGTGTATTGGTGCTGATGTCATGCATATCGCTGGCTGTTATGCCGGCGGGTGCATCTGATTATATGCTGGGCATCTTCGGAAACGCGAACATGGATGATACGATAGATGAGGATGACATAGCATACGTAGAGGGCATAATCGATGGAACAAATGAACGTACTGAGCTTGCAGATGCCAATTACGATAGCGAGATCGACGAGGAGGACATAACTCAGATAGAGCAGATCATACGTGGGGAGGAGGAGGAGCTAACGCTTATCGATATGATTGATAGAACGGTGACGGTGCCAAGACCGATAGAGCGAGTGGTTTCTGGTCCTCCAGATCCAACCCGATTAATTGTTGCACTTGGTGAGGGGAATAAACTCGTAGGAATAAATAGCTACGGTAGTACCTGTCTTTGTTATAATAGCCCGGAAGTTGCACCAATATGTGCAGCAGAAGTATGTGGTGGGAAGCTCTTTGAACTTCCTGTGGTAGGTTGGTGTGTATCCATTGATAATGCAGAGCTAACACTTTCCTTAGAGCCTGATGTGATTTTTGCTTATGGTGCAAGTAGTACGTACTCAGATGCTGCCAATACACTCCAAGAGCAAACAGGTATTCCCGTTGTATGCGTCAAATCAGGTGGCCATAAATTCGAAGAGCTATACGAGGCGGCAGAGCTTTTGGGAATAATACTTACAAAAGAAGATGAGGCACAAGAGATAGTCACATTTGTCCAAGAAAAAATTGATGAAGTGGGAGAAGTCACATCAGAAATACCTGATGATGAGAAGCCGACAGTATATTTTGCGTCCCGGGGGGTAGAACCATCTGCATATTTTGGTGGTGTTACTACTACCACAAATTTCTATGAGCCTCTAGATATAGCTGGTGGTATAAATGTAGCAAAAGATTGTGGAACAAGTCCAGGGGCCGCAGTGGATGTTTCAAAAGAGCAGATCATCGCATGGAATCCTGATATAATTATCGTTGCTCACAGCTTTGACACACCGTTAGATGAGGTAAATGATGTAGAGGTGATACTCTCAGACCCCGATTTGCAGACTTTAGATGCTGTAAAGAATCACAGAGTCTACTTTAGCATGTATCCCTACTGCTGTGGTACCCCACAGGATAGAAACCTTGCCAATATGATGTATCTGGCTAAACTATTCCACCCAGAAGAATTCGAGGATCTGGATGTAGAAGAAGAGGGTAACGAGATATATGAAAAATTTCTAGGAGTCGACGGTCTTTTCACAGAGTATGCTGATGCAACGATCTGGCTTCGAGAGTGGTTGGATAGTCAGTAGTATAAGGCACCAGAATGTGTAATGAGACACAAGAGCAATGCAGAAAAACGAGAAAGTTTGTTTGGAGGGTTTTCCTCCTCTTTTCATTATTTAGGTAAGAAGGCATGGCAAATGAACATAGCTAAAACTGGATCAAAAACTACCACATCGATTTTTTCAGATGGGAATAACATGCAAGGAATAATAAACTGGAACGAACTCTGTAAGCTTGCGAGATCGAGCTCTCCATGGAGAATAACCCTCGACGAACCCGCTGGTAGCTTCTGGGACGGTAGAGCAAAACAGTTCAACGAGTCCATGACGCAGAACAGAGAACGCTCTCAAAAACAAATGGCAAAGATCGAACTCGCTCCAGAATATACGGTTCTGGATGTGGGTGCTGGTACTGGACGACTTGCTATTCCTATCGCAAAGTGCGTAAAGAGCGTGACTGCGATAGACCCATCCAGAGGCATGCTTGCGTGTCTTAAAGAAAACATGGAAAGAGAAAGTGTGGAAAACATCACATATCTTAATAAAAAGTGGGAAGACACCAAGTTGGGCGTTGATATAGAGCAGCATGACGTTGTAATAGCGTCCCATTCGCTTGCCATGCTTGATATACAGGATGCACTTGCAAAAATGGATGCCGCATCGAAAAAATGTGTTTATCTCTTTACTTTTGCAGGTAGGTGGATGGACGGAGGACTCTGGGAGAAAATTTACGGTGAAAAACGTTCTTCATGGTCGGATTATATCTACCTTTGCAATATCCTGCACGACATGGGCATATATGCGAATGTGGAAATATGGGACTCAGAATTTGAACAGCACTACGTCGGTATAGATGAGGCAGTGACTAAACTAAAAGAAACATATGACCTGCCATCAGAAAAAGAGGTGGTCCTGAGGGAGTATCTATCCAAAACACTGGTAGAAGATAATGGAGCGCTATGCTTGAAGCGTAAATCAAAAAGCGCTATGATATGGTGGCAGACGAATACCCACGAAGAGGCTTAATATGGCAGGAGTAGAGGATGCTGCAACCGTAACAAGAGGTGAGATAAAACAAGAGTACGAAAAGTTTATTGGTAGGAAGATATTTTTCATTCCTTTCTTTATTATATTAACAGTACTTTTATGTGGCATAAGCATATCACTTGGACCTCTGAAGTTTTCAGTCTTACATGACTTTCGGCGATTATCATGTTATCGACAGGTTAGATTAGACAATATCAATCTACCAAAACATGAAGATATTATGAGAAAGTTAGAATCGGCACTAAGCGCCCTTCCAACTAACTGCATGGGAATGAAATACTTAATCGGGTGCAGTACAATTTCAATCTTGTCCGATTTAATATGTCGCTATAATCTATATGGCCGAAAGTCATGTCTTAGAGGTATATGCCACAATTCGCAGAGACGTTCGTTCTGGATGATGAGGTGCGAAAGTTCTTCGAGAAGAACAAAACTTGGGCGCTCGATGAGATCGCAGAAGGTTGCCAAGGTCATTAAGGGTTGATTTTATACCGGCAATTGGGACGATGAGGCGGGCTCTCGTTCTCTTCACCCCGGTTGCGTTCATCCTGTAAGTATTTTGTCAACTTATGTCATATTTTATAATACATCTACCGATAATGTTATAAACCAAGGGGTTGTTTGCATACATATCGGATGATCTGTATTACTCCGGCGGTTCTGGTCTCTGTGAGGTGCTATTGCTGGACCGGCTGGCCGATGGGTTAATAGGTGGCAAAATGAAGATAATGGTCTGTATATTGGTGATGATGTCATGCATGTCGCTGGCGGTTGTGCCTGCGAGTGCAGCAGATTACACGCTGGGCATCTTCGGTAACGCGAACATGGATGATACGATAGACGAGGATGACATAGCATACGTAGAGGGCATAATCGACGGAACGAATGAAGAGACTGAGCTGGCAGATGCTAACTATGACGGCGAAGTTGATGAAGATGACATAACCCAGATCGAGCTGATCATAAGTGGGGAGGAGAAGGAGCTTACGCTAATTGATCAGGCAGATAGGATCGTGACGGTGCCAAGGCCGATAGAACGCGTGATTACTACTTTTCCCTCGGCTACTAGAGCAGTTCTTGTGGTTGATGGACCCGATAGACTTGCAGGAGTATCTAGTGTTCTTACCAAATATACAGGAAAAATGCTATGTTTACAGGCATATCCAGAGCTTATAGAGCTTCCTACTGTAGGCATGCATACAGAACCTAACGCAGAGTTAATATTAGATCTGAAACCAGATGTGGTTTTCAGTTGGTCGGCGAACGCCGATGTGCTCCAAGAAAAAACAGGTATTCCCGTTATAACTATTACAACACCCTCATACTTCGATGAAGGTTCGTGGGAATCATATAGACTTGCAGGCAAAGTTTTAGATAAAGAGGATGAGGTCGAAGAGCTAATATCATACGCTAATGAAAAAATTGAGGAGATAACAGAAGTTACATCGCAAATACCCGAAGATGAGAAGCCAAAAGTGTATTTTGTATCCTGCTGTCAAGGTATTTGTGAGATTACAAAAACATGGGGTCGCTATGCGCCTGGAGACCTAGCTGGCGGCATAAATGTGGCAAAAGATCAAGTACTTAGCAGTGGTAGTTCGATAGTTTCAAAAGAGCAGATTCTCAAGTGGAATCCTGACATAATTCTACTTCATGGTGGGTCAAAGACGGGCCAGTGGGATCTTTCAATAGAGGATATACTCGCAGACCCTGACTTACAGACCGTAAATGCTGTAAAGAACAAAAAAGTCTATTATACAAAAGGCTACATGATAGGTTGGGATCCTGCAACAGGCCTTACTGAGACTTTTTATATGGCTAAGCTTTTCCACCCAGATGAATTCAAGGATTTGGATGTAGAGAAGGAGTGTAACGAGATCCTCGAAAGATTTTATGGAGCTGATGGTTTATATACATGGTTACTTCAGAATTACAACTTCTGCAGGTGGGAGGAGTAGCGAATATGCGCGACATCTGCAACCTGAATGGCCATCAGGTGGAATTCTTTGCCGATATACCTCGACTGGGTCTTTCCACTGTCCTTGTTGGGAGGAAGATATTTCTTATTTCCGCCCACTTCCTGCCCTTGTATTTTTTTAAGAATATCTAACATATGGCTGTCGTTTGAATATATTCCACAGAATAACAAAAGTGATAATAACATGGAAGGAATAATAAATTGGAACGAATTGTGGAAGGTGATGAGATCGAGCTCTCCATGGAGAAGAACCCTCGACGAACCCGCTGGTAGCTTCTGGGACGGTAGAGCAAAGCAGTTCAATGAATCCACGATGCAGAACAGAGAACGTGCTGAGAAGCAAATAGCGAAGATCAAACTCGCTCCAGAATATTCGGTTCTGGATGTGGGTGCTGGCACTGGGAGACTTGCAATTCCTATCGCAAAGTGCGTAAAGAGTGTGACTGCGATAGACCCATCCAGAGGCATGCTTGCGTGTCTTAAAGAAAACATGGAAAAAGAAAGAGTGGAAAACATCACATATCTTAATAAAAGGTGGGAAGACATCGAGTTGGGCGTTGATATAGAGCAGCATGATGTTGTAATAGCGTCCCATTCGCTTGCCATGCTTGATATACAGGATGCGCTTGCAAAAATGGATGCCACCGCAAAAAAATGTGTTTATCTCTTCACATTTGCAGGCAGATGGATGGATGGGGGACTCTGGGAGAAAATTTACGGTGAAAAACGTTCCTCATGGTCGGATTACATCTACCTTTGCAATATCCTGCACGACATGGGCATATATGCGAATGTGGAAATATGGGACTCAGAATTTGAACAGCACTATGTCGGTCTAGATGAGGCTGTGGCCAAACTAAAAGAAACATATGACCTGCCATCAGAAAAAGAGGAGATCCTGAGGGCGCATCTATCCAAAACACTGGTAGAATATAATGGGGCGCTCTGCTTGAAGCGTAAATCAAAAAGCGCTATGATATGGTGGCAGACGAATACACACGAAGAGGCTTAAAATGGCAGGAGTAGAGGATGCTGCAACCGTAACAAGAGGTGAGATAAAACAAGAATACGAAAAGTTTATTGGTAGGAAGATATTTTTTATTTCTTTCTTTATTATATTAACAGTACTTTTATGTGGTATAAGCATATCCCTTGGTCCTCTGAAGTTTACAGTCTTAGAGGTATATGCTACAATTCTTGATAGGTTCTTTCCCAATATCTTCGACGTGCCAGAGCTTGCACCAATAGTAGTCTGGAATATACGAATTACTCGGGTTATAATGGGCGTTCTTGCAGGAGTTGGTCTTGCTATTGCAGGT
>JAUWQF010000137.1 GCA_030611205.1 Methanothrix sp. | reverse complement strand
CTTGAGGCAACTGTCCGCAAAATACTCGGTGACACATAGGTAAACCGGTCTTTTAGCTGTGACCATGGAATTGCTGCTCAAAGCATTCTTCTGGGTGCAACTGAGCGTGGTTTAGGTGGCTGTATTATTGGTTCAGTAAAGGGTCAGGGAACTTTTCCAGCTCTCAATTCGTCTTATAATATAGTGCCGATTATAGGCCTGCGGAGAACAGGAATGTGAGGTAACTATCATGAAAAGATTGCTATTGAGTGCACTGATGGTGATAGTACTGCTAAGCGTAGCAGGTTGTGGCGATGGGGAAGGGTTTGTGATCGCACAATCGGAAAAGCCGCGAGTGACTTCACCCGATGTTGCCGCCTCGGATCTGACGGGTCTGGTCGACGGAAATAGTGCGTTCGCCTTCGACCTCTACCAAGCCCTCAGCGAGGAGGACGGCAACCTGTTCTACTCTCCCTACAGCATCTCTCTGGCGCTGGCGATGACGTACGCCGGTGCTCGCGGTGAAACCGAGCAGCAGATGGCGGATACCCTCCACTTTATCCTCTCCCAGGACCATCTGCACACGGCATTCAACGGTCTGGATCTCGAACTCGCCAGTCGCGGTGAAGGCGCCAAGGGCAAAGATGAAAAAGGTTTCCGGCTGAATATCGTCAATGCAATGTGGGGACAAGAGGATTATGCATTTCTAGCCGAATTCCTCGATGTCCTAGCGGAGAACTACGGTGCCGGGCTGAGGCTCCTCGATTTTGTAAACGCACCGGAAGAGTCCCGCATCACCATCAACCACTGGGTCAGCGATGAGACGGAGGGCAGGATAGAGGACCTTATTCCGCAAGGTGCCATCGACGCATTGACACGGCTTGTCCTCACCAACGCCATTTACTTCAATGCAGCGTGGCTGAATCCCTTCAGCGAGGATTTGACAGATGATGGCGCTTTCCATCTGCTTGACGGCGGCCAGGTAACCGTACCGATGATGATGCAGACCGAGTCCTTGGGTTATGCAGAGGGCGAAGGGTATAGGGTAGTGGAATTGCCATACGACGGACGCGAACTATCGATGGTGATCTTTCTTCCTGGGGCTGGTCAGTTTGAGGACTTTGAAAGCTCGCTTGACGCTGACCTTATAGATACTATCACGAAGGATCTGGCATACAGGCAGGTCACTCTGACCATGCCGAAATTCGAATTTGAATCGGATTTCAGTCTGGCCGACAAGCTTGCTGCGATGGGTATGCCGGTTGCCTTCTCCTTAGCAGCCGACTTCTCAGGGATGACCGGTACCCGCGACCTGGCCATCGCAGAGATCTTGCACAAGGCGTTCGTCTCTGTGGATGAAGCAGGCACAGAAGCAGCGGCCGCCACCGCAGTGATTATGCCGACGTCGGCGGAGCCAGAGGAGCCGGTTGAGGTTACCCTTGATCGTCCCTTCGTCTTCCTGATCCGCGACATTGAGACAGGTGCTATTCTGTTTGTTGGGCGCGTGGTAAACCCGAATGCATAGTCCGTCCATGCGTTGTAGACGGTTAAGCCCTCTTTCTGAATACCTCAGTTTATTCGGGTACGTAGGTCGTGATATGATGTCCAATCAGCATCGGCCGATGGACTCAATTTTCCATATCACGCGCAGATCACGTATACTTGCTGTCTAACTCAGATCACTATTTTAATTAGCCTGGTCACTCCGAGCTATTATCGCTGGCGGGCAATTATCCTTCATCATTACGAGAGAGGCGCATGAGTTCGTCAGCACTTTCGTGTTTGATCACCAACTCGCTACGACCAACTATCCCTTTAGCTATTTCGGTAACGTCGTCGATTGATGTAAAGACTCGGGGCAAAGGGTCTCTCCATTGCAGCAACTTCAAGGCTCTTTCGACATCGTAGGTTACAAGCTGGCGTTTTTTACCGTGAGGCTTGAAGACGACGGCAGGCCTCGTGGTGAGACTGCTGGGCATATCCTGCAGATCTCTTCTATCTCCGTAGCTCGCAATAAGTGAATCTATGGGCCCAAAATCGAGAGCTCTGGAAGGACAGGCAAGGACACAGATCGGTTTCTCGCCCTCTTCCAGGCGGTCTATGCACATTGTGCACTTCTGGGCCTTTGTGTCAGGCTCATCGTTCTCGAAAACGAGCGCACCATAGGGGCAAGCATCGTAGCATAGTCGGCATCCGTCGCATTTTTCACTGTCTATTAGTACTGCCCCGTATCTCTCTTCCTTGTAGATAGCTTGGCTGGGACAACTGTTGACACAGGCTGGCTCCTCGCAATGGTAGCAGGGAACCCATAGGTAATGGATACGCACACTTGGAAAGCTGCCATTTTCATATTCATAGACCCTCAAGTATTTCAGAGGGCCTGGCGGGAGTCCATTCCAGTTCTTGCACGCAACGGCACAGGCTTGGCAGCCTGAGCATCGACTCTGATCGAAGAAGAATCCGTATTGCGCCATCACCCTGCTCCATCCCACTTCTCAACTTGGACAAGCCCTTTACAGGGGAACATTCCGACAATGGTTGTAGGCAGATCCTCGTTGTGGATCAGCAGATTGGGGGCACCTCCCACATCGATGCCGTCGGGCATCAACTCGCTCTTGGTTTCGCTCGGATTGTACCAGCCGCCGTGGAATATGAAGACGGTTCCAGGGACTACCCTGGAGGTCACGTATGCAGGTATGATCATCTCCCCTATATCATTGTGGACCCTGACCAGGTCGTTATCCTTTATTCCCCGAGCGTTGGCATCGGCGAGGCTGATCCAAACAGCATGTCGGTAGCAATCACCACGAAGCAAAGGGTTATTATCCAGGAATGAGTGCACCCGGTATAGGGAGTGAGGTGACGACATAAGTAGTGGGTACTTTTTCGAGTCCTGACTGTGGAAAGTATCTCTTCCCCCGAAGGTCATCTGGGCCATTGGGGGTAAACTCCCTCCACCGTAGCATTTCCCGCTCCCCGGTGGATCATCGCTGGTCGCCAGGTGTTCTGGACCCTTGGCCAAAAACTCTGAATAGAACTCCATCTTTCCAGATGCGGTGCCTCTAAAGGGGTTGATGCCTCTGTCCAGGTCTCTTTTGAAGGGGTAGTACGGGTCTTTGATCTCGTACCGAAAAACCGGTTTTTTCTGAAACTCCTCCCAGCACGGAGGACTCAGGGGTTTGATGTCATCTCTCTCAGCCCAATTCTCATATGCCTCTCTATGCAACTCCTCCACGGCTTCATCCCACTCATCGTCGGTGGTATTGACCAGACGTGGATTATAAAGCTCGGCTATTCCTAGTCTCCTGGCAATCTGGGTCCAGATCCAATCATAGGATTTGACCTCGCCTACTGGATCGATGCACTTCTGGCAGTACAGGAAATAATTGGCGAGGTTCATCCCGGTCCTGAACAAGTCTTGCTGGAAATATATTGCCTGGCAGTTCCTGCCCTCAAACGCTGTATGAATCTGGGGTAAAAGTATGTCCGCATACCTCGCTGTTGGCATATCGGCATATTGTGAGGATACCACCACAAAACCAATCTTCTTCATAGCTCGGACGGTGGCATTAATATCGGGCAGGCTGTTTAGATGGTTATTCCCATCCAAAAAGACCATCTGGATGTTTGGGGTTGGGTTTTCCCCTAGGTTGCCGATGATATTATTGTACTCTTCGGCGCTGATCTCTCCACTGTCCAGTTTCTCCCTAATATCGATAGCCTTGGGCCACTTGAAGGCTGCCATGAGGGTGGGGGGATCGTAGTTTGCGGGCATTCGCTGCCAGTCCACTTTCGGCGATGGCGCCGTTGACCGGCCTAGGGGCAAGCCTGTCTCCGCTGCCGGTGTTCCCCCGGGAATGAATGTGTTGCCGGTCAGGGCCTGGAGATACATGGCTGCCCTGGTAGGGTTCTCACCATAAAACTGGCGCCCCATAGACAGTGATACGTTCAGGTTTACCGGCTTGCTCCTGGCATACAGTCTGGCGAATTCTTCGATCGTCTCCGCAGGGACGCCACAAATCCCCTCTGCCCACTGAGGAGTCCTGTCAACACCGTCCTCCGTGCCCAGCACGTAGGCCTTCCATCGCTTCAGGCCCTCAGGCTCAACCCATTTATCTACAGACTCCCTGTCGTAAAGCTGTTCCTTAAACCACACGTTCGCAATGGCGATCATCATGGCCACATCTGTAGTGGGCCGAATAGGGATCCACTGATCGGCGAGGACCTCTGCCGAGGGCGTATATCGAGGTTCGATACAGATAATCGGGATACCCCGTTCCTTAGCGCGGAGGAGGTTATGGGCCCATCCACCGCTCAAGGTGGACAAGGGATTTAGACCCCACAGAACGATGAGCCTTGAGTTTAGTACTTGAACTTCATCCTGTCGCAGGGTTGCCCTGGCAACATCTTTCCCCAGAACCCATCTCTCAGGCTCCTCCCAGCCGTTGGTGGAGTGAGCGGACCACCCCGCAACCCCTGCGCCGAACCAGGGGGCGAGCGGGAAACTACACTGGCCGAAGATGCTATATGGATGGTGTATTATAGAGAACGGGCCGTAATTCTCCTTGGTCTCTACCAGCTTATCTGCTATGGAATCCAGCGCCTCATCCCATGATATCCTCTCAAATTTCCCCACTCCTCTCTTACCAACGCGCTTCATCGGGTATTTCACCCTGTTGGGGTCATATATCATCTGCCACTGGGCATATCCCTTGGCACAAGCCCTGGTTTGGATCAGCCCCTTGTTGATAATCTCTTCGCTCAGGTAGTTATCCTCCCGCGGTATTCCATAATTAATCGTGTCATCCGGTTCACAGGATGCGATAACACCATCCCTGATGCGTACCTTGAGAATGCAGTTCCGGAAGCAGTGATATCCGCACGAGGTATATCTAATGATGTCTCCGGCGCGTAGGCGGGAACTGGATTTTTTACTATTGTTTGTCCCCTTTTTGGCATCGAAAGCGCGCATAAAATCCTTGCGAGTCAACGTTACCCCCTTATATGAATGTCACCTGAGGCGCGAGATGCCTTCACCCCGCTCTAGGTGTAGTATAAATGCGAGGCTTTCTCATTTCTTAGCCTGTAAATAGGGCGATTTCTTTATTATCCGACGGCGGAAAAAGGGGCGTAAAAGTTGTACCAGATACCTCCGATAACCAACTAGTGAGGACATTTCCGCAGCGAATTCTTCAAAGGAGTGTTGCTGGTAGTTGAGCAGCCTTTGGCTCTCAGAGCTATCCATCCACACAGTGCAATAAGGTGTTGTGTCAAATGCTTCATCAGGAAGCCTGCCAATTCCCATGGCTTCCATTAGCCTTCCGATAAAATCTCGGTAGTAGATCTGGCTACCCGGGCCGCTACCGATAAGTAAGATCTTCCCCCATATCTCGTTGCTGGTGACGGCGTTGGCAAGCGCCAGGCCTACGTCTTGCGGATGTAGGAATTGCATCTGCGTAT
>JAUWQF010000067.1 GCA_030611205.1 Methanothrix sp. | reverse complement strand
TTCCCATTCCGGACCCCCCTCCAAAATCGCCAATAATTATGGGATCCAAACTTTCCTTGGAGTGAAGGACCACTACATGTATAACAAAGAACACATTGCAGCGACCAACCACCTCTGCCAGATTATAGTCATGAGCCTTAGACTTGATACTTAATGGAGCCTCTCAAAGAAGTCATCTGCATGTTCCGTGAACAAAAAGAGCAAGATCGTAGTCGAGCGCGGCCAAATCGTCAAAATCTGAGGGTAAAACCGCGAATGAACGCGAATGAACGCGAATTAAAAGAAAATATTAGCGTTCATTAGCGTTCATTAGCGGTTGAAATAAGGAGATTGTATGTGTTTAGCTCCCTCATAATCAATCGCTTGATAATCGTTTTAATCAATAGATAAGTCATCTGCTACAAGGCCAGCGTTTTCTTGTGCTGGAAGCGTCTTGCGCATCGGATAAGTGTCAAACTTAGCGTTCAGGACTATAATGACCCTGGTTCGCCAGGGAATACTCTGGTCGGAAATTATTGCCATTTTTAGGAGGGGGTCCGGAATAGGAATGTAACTATTCAGCCTACCCTCGCCAACCCACATAAAGGTAACATGCTCTTGATGTCCTCAATACAAAATCCTCACACAACAGAATCTACCCAGTATACATTATACAACGAAAAATATTATTGTTAGATCTCTTCAGACCTTTTCCGCACAATACATCAACAAAACCTCAGATGGCGCCACCTAGCCCTTCTCGATCATCGTCCCCACGCCTTCGTCGGTGAAGAGTTCCAGCAGGATCGCATGCGGCGCCCTGCCATCGATTATATGCGCGTTCTGCACCCCGTTCTTCACGGCATGCACGCAAGACTCGACCTTGGGGATCATCCCTCCGGATATTATCCCCCTCTCTACCATCGGGTCGAACTCTGATATGCAAAAGCTGGAGATCACGCTCGATGGGTCCTCCTGATGGAGCATCACCCCTTCCACGTCGGTCATCGATATCAGCTTCTTTGCCCCCAGAGCGCTGGCGATCTCGCCCGCGACGGTATCGGCGTTGACGTTCAGGTTGTTGCCCTCCTCGTCCACGGCTATGGGGGAGATGACCGGTATGTAGCTCTTCCCGGCGGTGATCATCAGTATCTCCGGGTTGACCCTGATCACCTCGCCGACCCAGCCCAGATCCACAGACACGCCCTCGATCTCCACCGGCTCCTTCTTGCGGGCGACGAGGAGCTGGCCGTCTTTTCCCGAGAGACCGACCCCCTTTCCGCCGTGCTTCCCGATCAGGGTGACCAGCTGGGAGTTGATGTTCCCCACCAATACCATCCTGACGATCTCCAGGGTCTCCTCGTCCGTGATCCTGAGGCCGCCTACAAACTTGGGCTTCTTCCCGAAGAGAGCCATCTTCTCCGAGATCTCGGGACCGCCGCCGTGAACCACTATCGGGTGGATTCCTATGTACTTGAGCAAAACCAGATCCCGGACGAAATCCTCCATGATGGTCCGATCGCTCATGATCGAGCCGCCAATCTTGAAGACCATGATCGAGTCGTAGAACTCCCTGATATAGGGCAGGGCCTCGATCAGAACCTGTTCTCTTGTTACCGGCATCAGATCCTTTTGATCCTTTTGATCCTTCCCATCACACAATAGCCATCACCACATCGCCCGGGGAGATCGTCTCCCCCACCTCGGCATAGATCTCTCTGACCACGCCGCTCTTGTTGGCGTAGATCTCGTTCTCCATCTTCATGGCCTCCAGCACCGCCACCGCATCACCTTTGGAGACCCTGGCCCCCTCTTTCACCAGGTAGCGGAGTATCACGCCCTGCATGGGCACGGTGACCCCGTCCACAGGAGCTTTGGGCTCGGCCTCCTGGATCGTCATGCCAACGGGAGCCACCTTGACCAGGTAGGCCTCACCGTCCACCTCTATGTTGAAGGCGACGGGCTTGCCATCCATCATATCGTCCGATGCATCTGCAGCCGTCTTGCTCTTCTTCTTCTTTTTCATCCTTCTGAGAGGCTCCTCCTCGGCATCCCCCTGGAGAAACTTAGTCGCCACCTGAGAATAGAGGGCGTAGGTGAGGATATCCTCTTCCTTTTTGACTATGCCCAGCTCTTCGGCCTCTTTCTTAGCGACCTCATACTCTGGCGGGATGAAATCGGCCGGTCGGTCGGTTATGGCCTCCTCGTCTTCCAGGATCTCGGCCTTGATCTTGGGATTTATCTCCGCAGGAGGCTTACCGTAGAGCCCCTTGACGTAGTCCCGGACCTCTTTGGGAACGGCCTTATACCGCTCCCCGGTGAGCACGTTCAAGACGGCTTGACTTCCTACGATCTGGCTGGTGGGGGTGACCAACGGCGGGTAGCCCAGATCTTCCCTGACCCTGGGGATTTCGGCCAGGACGTCATCGTACTTGTCCATAGCCTTCTGCTCTATCAGCTGAGAGACCAGGTTGGAGAGCATACCACCGGGAACCTGATAGACCAGAACATTGGTGTCTATCCGGGCGGAGATGGGGTTGAAGACCGGGGCGTAGACCTCCATAAGCTTCTCGAAGTACCTTTTTATCTCCGTCAGGAGCTTCAGGTCCAAGCCGGTATCGTAAGGCGTGCCCTCCAGCGAGGCCACTATACTCTCCGTGGGCGGCTGGGAACTGCCCCATCCCAGGGGAGACATGGCGGTATCCAGGATATCCACCCCGGCCTCGCAGGCGAAGATGCAGCTCATGGGGGCCATCCCGCTGGTGCAGTGAGAGTGAAGGTCGATGGGGAGGTCGATCTCCTCTTTCATGGACCTGATCAGCTCGTAGGCGTTGTGGGGGGTGATCAGACCTGCCATGTCCTTTATGCAGATCGAATCGCAGCCCAGGTCTGCAAGCTCGACCGCCATCTTGGTGAACAGCTCATTGGTGTGGACCGGACTGATAGTGTAGCAGACGGTGCCCTGGACGTGGACGTCCATCCGCTTGGCGGTCTTTATGGCCACCTTCATGTTTCTGATGTCGTTCACCGCGTCGAATATCCTGAATACGTCCACCCCGTTGACCGCCGCCCTCTCCACGAACTTCTCCACTACGTCGTCTGCATAGTGGCGGTAGCCGACCAGATTCTGACCCCTTAGCAGCATCTGGAGGCGGGTGTTGGGCATGGCCAGCTTCAGCGCCCTCAACCTCTCCCAGGGATCTTCGTTAAGGAACCTGATACAAGAATCGAATGTGGCACCACCCCAAACCTCCATGGAGAAAAATCCGACCTGATCGAGCATCTCCGCTATGGGCAACATGTCCCTGGTTCTCATCCGGGTGGCCAATAGTGACTGATGAGCGTCTCTGAAAACCGTCTCGGTAAGCTTTACCTTGCTCATAAAAACCCTCCTATTATATTAGTTCACGTCCATAAAGCTCTGTTAATACTTCATCTTCTTTTCCGGACAACCAATTACGTCTGCCACGTCGGAGACTTTAACCCATCGGGTCTATTGGATCATCCTCGCCGGGATGGTATGCCAACCGAAGGGATAGGGCCGGTTCGTATCATCTCAGCGACGTTAATGGCGATCAACATCTCATCTAGCTTCCTAGGAGAGATTATTATAAGCTATTTAATCTTGCTGGATCGGAAGAGTTCAACCGGTTGAGAGTTGGTCTTATGCCTCATGTCCGGCCCCGATCCGGGCGGCAAAATATATGGAGAAACGATAGGCGGTCACGACACCTCGTCTCTCGTTTCCTCATTCACCGGTGCATCCAAGACAGGTCCGTGTTTATAACGAAAGTCCGGAGAATTATTACATGGAGTTGCCTCTCCGATCATCCCTCCATGATCCCATAAAATCGAGGCCCTCGAAGCTCCAAAACCGGCATCGTAAGACGGCAGTGACGCATTTTAGTTCAGATGATCCAAGTCTCCCGATGCCGATGTATACAGATGTGTACACCACAGGTGTCTATTAATATTTTGTTTTCATCCCATTTATCGTGAGGTTCTATGAGACTTAGAGTTGTGAGTTCAAAAAATGAGATATCTGAGCTGAGCACGAACGAGAAGATGGTTCATCTGGCTTTCAGGGCATCCAACGTTGACTTCCTGAACCTGATGAAGACATGCCCCCGGTTGAGGATCGTCCAGGTTCCGCCATCTTACCATAAGACCATGTCCAACGCCATCAAACTCTTCCTGGAGATGCAGGGAATCGAGCTCCTGATGGGTGACGTCTGGGGTCACCGGAAGGACATAGACGACTACTTCACGGTGAACGAAGAGACCCTGGAAGAGATCGGAACCATGATATCCGAAGGGTCGAGCATCGAGGAAACCACAGAGCATGTCCTGAAGAAGACCAGGCTGGCGCCGGATCTGATCAAGTACATCGCCAGGTCCAAGATAGCCGCCTGAGTTATCCGGCCTTCCCCGATCTTCTTTCTTTTTCTAATCTTTCTTCATCTTCCGTCTCGGGGTACTCCTGCACAAAAACTATATTTACAATCACATTTACGTGGGCACATAAAGTTATACATTATATACAATCATGTACAATCAAAAGACGGCTGCGCCCTCGTATATCTTGGCGCCGAAGCTCAGCGCCTCTTCGACGGAGAGAAGATCTTTCATGAGGAAAATCCGTTCGTTCAAGGTCTCGGTATATTCTACCGAGTTCTTCAGCACCGGTGCGTATCTACTGGACTTGTCCAGCTTGACCACATATTTGCTCGGGTCCTCGACCAGATCGATATCAAAGCCGTTATTTTCGAGCAGCACGAAGGCTTCATCTCGTTCCGTGGCGGTCTTGAACTCAAAACGGTACTTGCCGCGGTTGTAATAATCGGCAAGTTCTCTGAAGATGTCTTTGTCGCCAAAGAAGTACTTGAAGGCCCAAATCTTGCCCAAAGGGAATACGGTGATGCGCTTATGTTTCTTCGTTACGTCGAAGGTCTTCTCTTTCATGACCTTAGCTCGAGTCCGCCTAGATGAAAACGATTGCGGAGATAAATGAGCGGTTTATGTCTGCCGGAGGTCGTAGCTGCCGGGTCAACCGCAAACACGGCGGCCGAAAGACAAGAGGATCGGCAGAATCTCGCGTAGAGGGTTTGAGGACAGCCCCGCAACCCGGCACCATTGTATACTCGGAATAAATCCTGCCGACGAGAGGATTTTTCGGTGGGAAACGTATATCTGCCAGACCGATTATAAGCGGCCGAGGTATCATTATTGTCTCCTGATAACGTTCCCATCCTGGTAACCTGTGGACTGCCCTATGCCAACGGGCCCTGCCACATAGGTCATCTCCGGACCTACGTACCCGCGGACATCTATGTCAGAGGCCTGAGAAAGATGGGCCTGGATGTGACCTTCGTCTGCGGTTCGGACTCTCACGGCACCCCCATAGTCGTCAATGCCGAAGAGCAGGATATAACCCCCACCGAGCTGGTGACCCGGTACCACGACCATTTCGACGAGGTCTTTCGGAACGTGGAAGTGATCTTCGATTACTTCGGCAATACCGACGCCCCATCCAATCATGCCAGGACGCGGTCCATCGTCGAGGCCCTGATAGAAGAGGGTTACGTTTATTCCCAGGATATCCAGCTGGCCTACTGCCCCAGATGCGACCGGTTTCTGCCCGACCGGTACGTGGAAGGGGTCTGTCCTTACTGCGGTTCTCCTGCTCGAGGAGACGAGTGTGACCAAGGCTGCGGCCGCCATCTGGAGCCCGGTGAGATAAAAGAGCCGGTATGCAAGAGCTGCGGCAACCGCGCCGAGTACAGAAGACAGAAACATTACTTCTTCAGGCTCTCCACCTTCAGCGACTTCCTGATAGACTACCTGGAAGACCTCGGTGGGACCTCCAACGCCAGAAACTACGCCCGGGAATGGGTCAAGCAGGAGCTGAGAGACTGGTGTATCACCCGAAACCTGGACTGGGGGGTAGAGTTTCCCGGGAAGGAAGGCCTCGTAGTCTACGTCTGGGTGGACGCCCCCATAGGCTACATATCCTTCACCGAAGAGTGGGCCTCCATCCACGGCGCCGACTGGGAAGACTACTGGCGCAGAAACGCCAGGATCGTCCACTTCATCGGCGGGGACATCGTCTATCACCACTGCATATTTTGGCCCGCCATGCTCGAGGGTGCCGGTTATACCCTGCCCAGCGCGGTGGTGGCCAGCGGGATGCTCAAGATAGACAACAAGACATTCTCCAAGAGCAGGGGTTATGTGGTCTGGGTGAACGAAGACTACCTGGCAAGAGGACTTCATCCAGACCTGCTGCGATATTATCTTGCCAGCTACACGTCCCACACCAAGGAGCTGAACTTCTCCTGGACGGTCTTCGGTGAGAAGGTGAACAACGAGCTGGTCGGGGCCCTGGGCAACTTCATCAACCGGTCGATCATCTTTACTATCAAAAACTTCGACGGCAGAGTGCCTCAAGGCGATCTGGACCCGGCGGTGACGGGAAAGATAGAAACCATCATCGAGGATACTGCCGCCGCCCTGGATGAGTACGAGTTCAAAAAGGCGGTGGACATCGCCATGTCCCTGGCAGATTACGGCAACGGTTACTTCCAGGCCAACGAACCCTGGAAGATGGTAAAGACCGACCGGGACGGCTGTGGCACAGTTCTCAGAAACTGCCTCCAGATCGTCAAGGCTCTGGCCGTCCTGCTGGAGCCGGTGATGCCGGGAAAGATGCAGTCGGCCTGGAAGCAGATGGGGCTGGAAGGCCGGGTCGGAGACGCTCTCTTCAGAGATGGACTGGTACCCTTGAAGGTGGACCACCCATTGGGCGCGCCGGAGCATCTCTTCAACAAGATGGACAAATCTGCGATAAAAGAGCTGGATAACATATTCAGAGAACGCATAAGTTTGTTGGCCGAATCGGAAGGACCGGAGACGAAAGAGATGGGCATAATATCCTTTGAGGATTTCAAGACCCTGGACCTCCGGATCGGTGAGGTCAAAGAAGCAGAGAACATAAAAGGATCGGACAAGCTTCTCCGCCTGACGGTAGATTTGGGAACAGAAGATAGACAGATCGTCGCGGGGATCGCCCAGACACATCGTCCTGAAGAGCTGCTGGGAAGTCAGATCGTGGTGCTGGCCAACATGGAACCTGCCAAACTCTTCGGCGTGGAATCTCAGGGCATGCTCCTGGCCGCCGACCTCGGCGACTCTGCGGTTCTTCTCAGACCGGAGACGAAGGTGGAACCCGGCACCGGTATCAGATGAGGGGAGGTTATAGCTTGCTTGAAGTGGAAAACCTATCCAAGACCTACAAGGTCAAGAACGACCAGATCGAGGCCCTGAATAACGTGAGCTTCCGCGCCGATAAGGGCGAGATCCTGGGGATCGTGGGCCGGAGCGGGGGCGGTAAGAGCACCCTGATGAAGATCCTCCGGGGCGTCGAGCTGTTCGACGAGGGACGGATAAATATCTATGGCCTGGAGATCACGCCGGAATCCGGACCGGAGACGGTGCGCCAGCAGAGATTGATCACCGCCATCCACCTCCAGAGGGACTTTGGGCTCTGGACCGAGTCTGCACTGAACAACGTGGCCAAACGCGTCTTCGCCCGGCAGACGGGATATGAGATGCTACCTTCTGAGCACGACCCCCGGCGGGAGGAGGCCATGACCGAGGCCATGGAGTACCTCGAACTGGTGGGGCTGGAGAAGAAGGCCACCCATCTGGCCACCATACTCAGCGGCGGAGAGAAGCAGAGGCTCTTGATCGCCAGACAGCTGGCCAAGAAACCCAAGCTCCTCCTCCTGGACGAGCCTGCTACCATGGCCTGCCCGGCCACCAAACAGGAAGTCTTAGATGCTATCAAGAACGTCAGCCAGGAGCTGGATATCACCACGCTGCTGGTCTCCCACCTTCCCGAGGTCCACCGGTACCTGGCAGATAGGGTAATCTGGCTGGACAGTGGCAGGATCAAAGAGGAGGGTGATCCCAAAGCCGTCCTCAATAGTTTCCTCACCGGAATGAATGATCCTCTACCCCTATCTCCCAGACCTTCGGCAGAGCCGCTGATCAGGGTGGAAGGGCTATCCAAGCGGACCTACCTCTTCGGCACGGGAGAGGTGCTCAATATCGAGGACCTCAACCTGGAGATACGTGAAGGTGAGATCACCTCTCTGATAGGATCCAGCGGGGCGGGCAAGACCACCCTTCTCAGGATAATGGAGGGACTGGCCCAGCCCGACGAAGGAGTCGTCTTCTACAAGCTCGGCGATCGCTGGGTAGACATGGTGGAGTATTCACCATCGAGGATAGAGATCAGGAGAAACCTGGGTATAATGTACCAGGAGTTCGCCCTATCTCCCCAGGAGACCGTTCTGGAACAGATCGGATACAAGATGGGGGTGAAAGGCCAGGCCGTCATCGAGCACGCCAGAGATGTGGCCGAGGAGCTGGAGATCAGCGACCGGCTCTTAGATGTCCTCTACACCCTGACCGACATGAGCGAGGACGAGGCCAAGTCGGTCCTCGATAAGCTGGGCATCACCGACAAGGTCTTCGCGGAACTCTTCCCCAGGTTCCCCTCCACAGAGGCTCGCAAGTACGCCGAACCCGTCTTCGAGACCCTGGACCTGGACCCAGTCGTGCTGGACAAGTACCCCCATCAGCTCAGCGGTGGTGAGAAGGTTCGGGTATCTCTGGCGCTCCTGCTGGCGACAAAACCCAAGCTCCTCATCCTGGACGAGCCCTTCGGTGACATCGATCCCATCACCTTGAGGGACGTCTCCAACGCCATAAAGCGGATCAACGCCGAGTACGGGACGACCATATTCCTGGTGAGCCATCATGTGGATTTCGTGCGTGAGATATCTCACCGGGCCATCCTGATGGAGGACGGCGGTATCGTGATGGACGGCGATTCAAACAAGACCTGCGATGTATTCATATCCCGGTGTAACGCCTCTTATCTGAGGTCTGCAGACCTGGACACCGATGACAATGTATAAGAAAGTGTGATGGGGTGAGGCGGTTATGGATGAGGACATGGCGGCGATATTCGATCAGATCTCCGATCAGATCTCTGTCGAGGAGTTCGATGAGAGGGTCGCGGAGAAGGTCTCTCTGATGGGTGGTCTCTGCGACGAGAAGACCGCTGCCATGCTGGTGGCACGTGATCTGGGTTCCACGGGCGAGGTGCCCGTAACGATAGACCAGATCAAGCCCGAGAGCGGGAAGGTGGTCTTCATAGGGAAGGTAGTCTCTCTCTCCGAGGTCCGCGAGTTCACCAGGAGCGACGGTAGCGAGGGAAAGGTGTCCAACGTATCCCTGGGGGACGAGACGGGATCCATCAAGTTGGTGCTCTGGGACGAATCTGCGGAGCTGGTCGGTAAAGAGATCAAGGTGGGCCAGGTCCTGAAGGTCCGGGGTTTCTCCAGAGAAGGTTACTCCGGCACCGAGGTGAACCTGGGACAGGGCGGCGGCCTGGAGGAGGTCGATGCCGATATCAGGGTCCGGATGGAGCCTTACAAGATATCCGAGATCGGTCCCGACATGGGCGACGTCAACCTGGTGGTCAGGGTGGTGGACCCGGGGGAAGCCCGTGAGTTCCGGCGGAAGGACGGGTCCGCAGGGCAGGTCAGATCCGTAATATTGGGGGACGAGACGGGAAAGATCAGGTTGACCCTCTGGGATGATAAGGCCGGGATGGATATCGGTCCCGATGATACGATCGAGCTGATCAACGTCTATTCCCGGGAACGGTACGACCAGGTGGAGATCCAGGCAGGGAGCTACTCGGTGGTCAGAAAGAGCGATCTTGAGGTGGCCTACGAAGAGAAGGTCACAGGGATATCCGATCTTGAGGTGGGTTCCATCTCTACGATATCCGGTTTCGTCACCGGCCTGGGTGAGGTGAGGGAGTTCGAGAGGGAGAACGGGTCTCTGGGCCGGGTGGCCGAGATTCACGTCTCCGACCAGAGCGGCAGGGTGAAAGGGGCTCTCTGGGGCGATCATGCCAGGTTGATCGAGGATCTGGACCTTGGATCGAAAATAGAGCTGGTGGACTGTCAGGTTCGGAGGGGATGGAACGGTGATCTGGAAGTCAGCTGCGGATGGGAGACAAAGATTAAGTCTTCTCCCCCAGACTAACACCATGAGTTGTTGTAGTTTCAGGATTTTTGAGGATTGGTACTAATGTCCGAAGTTTTGTTAGAAGATCTTGCCGGTGTCGGTCCCGCCACGGCAGAGAAGCTGAGAGATTCCGGTTTTAGCTCGATAGAGGCACTGGCGGTGGCTTCTCCTTCAGAGCTTGCGGCATGCGCAGAAATCGGCGAGTCCTCGGCGGCCAAGATTATCAGGTCTGCCAGGGAGACCGCCGATATCGGCGGGTTCGTGACGGGTGACCAGATACTGGAACGGAGGAAGCTCGTGGGCAAGCTGTCCACCGGTAGCAAGAACATCAACGAGCTTCTGGGCGGGGGCATGGAGACCCAGGCCATCGTGGAGGTCTATGGGGAGTTCGGTTCGGGCAAGACCCAGGTCGCTCACCAGATTGCGGTGAACGTCCAGCTTCCGGTGGAGCTGGGCGGGCTGAACGGCTCGGTGATCATGATCGATACCGAGAACACCTTCCGGCCGGAGAGGATCTCCCATATGGTGAAGGGCCTTCCCCAGTCCGAGGATCATGAGTGGTCGGACGAGGAGTTTCTGGGCAATATACATGTGGCCAGGGCCTACAACTCCAATCACCAGATCCTCCTGGCAGAGAGCGCTCTCGAGCTGGCGGAGACGCTCCGCGATACCGATAAGCCTGTCAGGTTGTTGATCGTGGACTCGCTGGTTGCTCACTTCAGGGCGGAGTACGTGGGGCGGGGGACCCTGGCCGATAGGCAGCAGAAGCTGAACAAGCATATGCATACTCTCCAGAGGTTCGCCGACCTGAACAACGCCCTGGTGTTTGTGACGAACCAGGTCATGTCCAAGCCCGACGCCTTCTTCGGCGACCCCACCAAGCCGGTGGGCGGCCACATAGTGGGCCACACCGCAACTTTCAGGATATATCTGAGAAAATCCAAGGGGGATAAGAGGATCGCCCGGCTGGTGGACTCACCCAACCTGCCCGACGGAGAGGCCATCTTTTCCGTTACCACCGAGGGGTTGCAGGATTGATCCGGGCGGTAGCCTTCGACA
>JAUWQF010000080.1 GCA_030611205.1 Methanothrix sp. | reverse complement strand
TATCTGTAACTATCTTGACAATGTCACATTAGAGGTAAAATCGGCAACAATAGGCAGTGGGGGCGCCAGATATAGAAAGCCGTATCCACCACGACGGAAGAGACTTCTTCCACATTCATTGACGAGTCTCCTCCCTTCGCGCCTTCGCGTGAGAGCATTTCCCCAACGATCTCATCCAGCAGCCCCTCGGTCTCCTGCTCGAGCGCCAGAATGTCCGCCCGGATCTCCTCGGTGAGCAAAGATATAAACACCGGAACTCTCTCCAGAGACGAGGTACGATTATCCATGATTGACATAGCAATCCCGAAAGGCAGTCTGGAGGAGCAGACCCTGCGGCTCTTCCAGCAGGCTGGACTGGAGATCAAACGAACCGAGCGCGAGTACAACGCCAGGATCGACGACCCCCGGGTAGGCAAGATAAAGATCCTCCGGCCCCAGGAGATACCCACCTACGTGGCCGAAGGCTACTTCGATCTGGGGATATCGGGGACCGATTGGATCAGGGAATCCTGTGCCGATGTGGTCACCGTGACCGAGATGGACTACGGGAAGCAGGGTCCGGGAAAGGTCAAGGTGGTCATCGCCGTCTCGGAGGACCAAAAAGCCAAGAGCGCGAGAGATATCAAGCCCGGGAGCAGGGTCTCTACGGAGTACCCCCACCTGACGAAGCGGTTCTTCGACCGGCTGGGGATTCCTGTCGAGGTCCAGTACTCCTACGGAGCCACAGAAGCCAAGATACCCGAGCTGAGCGACGTGGTGGTGGACCTTACCGAGACGGGAGCGACCCTGAAGAGAAACGGGCTCAAGATCATCGACGTGATGCTGGAGTCGACCTCGGAGCTGATCGCCAACAAAGACAGCTGGGCCGACCCCGTAAAGAGGGAAGAGATCGAGGCCGTAGAGACGATGCTGTCCTCGGTGGTGAGGGCCAGGGGCAAGATGCTGATAGTCCTCAACATACCCGAGGAGAATATCGATGAGCTGATAGCCCTATTGCCCAGCATGAAACGGCCTACGGTATCCAAGCTCTACAACTCCGGGTATTGTGCGGTCCAGAGCGTGGTCGACAGGTCACAGGTCAACCTCTTGATACCGGAGCTGAAGAAGGTCGGCGCAGAGGATATCCTGGAGCTGGACATATCCAAGATAGTGCCCTGAGAATCGATGGCCTGAGAATAAGATGGCGGGCGTGAGGGGATTCGAACCCCTGATCTACAGCTTAGGAGGCTGCCGCCTTGTCCTGGCTAGGCTACACGCCCACAGCGATCTTGGTTGGAGTGCTCGTATATCAACGTTTCTGGTAGTACGGCCTTGCGAGAAAATCCTCCCTTCGGTCGGATTTACTTGTCATCTGGACAGGCCAGCTCCTGTCCAGAATTGGCAGCGGAAGTAGCGCTTCTGGTGCATCTTCCTGGGTCCGGGCGCTGGAGATATCCACCCCTCAGCACCTGCCCAGGATCCTCAGCGCCTCCTCATTATCATAAAGCATCCCCGTCCCGCGAAACTCGGCTGGGGTGTTCGCCCGGAAGAGGAGCCTGGAGACCAGGCCCCCGAAGCTGGGCTCTGTGGTGAAGCGATCGTTCTCCTTTATCTGGGTGGGGGTGGTGAACCTCAGGGTGATCTTCTCTCGGAGTTCCTCCGATCGCCTCAGGACCTCGCCATAGGAGATCGAGACGGCCCTGTTGAAGACCGTGCCCCCGGTCCCCGGCGCCAGCCGGGCGCATCATTTCCGGATGCCCTCATCCGAAACATCAACAGGAAACCTCACAGCCCCCTCGCCTCGTCTATAAAAGCCGGTCGTCTGGAGTACGTCTCCCTCAGCTCATCAAGGAAGACGCCGAACTCGTCCTCAAACCCCTCGATCTTCCTCATATTTTTCAGATGAGAGATCCCCTGCCTGTAATGCGCCCTCCCGGTGCGGGACCCCATGAAGGGCATGATCAATCTTCTATAGGCATCGAAGTATTCTGCAGGATACAACCGCGACAGCTCCTCATAATACTTACTCAACATATCGAGACTGTCCTCCTTGAGAACAATCTCCAGGGCCTCATCAAAGATCTCCTCCTTCAGGTATACGCTGATGATCATATCACGACCGGACCATCTCTGGGACAGAAGTCCCACCATCCTCTCCAGAAAGTTGCCCCATTCCTCCTCTGAGGAGATCTCCTTCAACTTCTCGTAGCTGGCCCAATCTCTCTCCTGAACGAAGAGGGTCAGCAGATTCTCCCCGTACTTTTCAATATCCGATATCTTATAAATCTCATTCAGAAATCGAATCAGCGCCGAAGGGCGCTGGAAGATCCCCACCCCCTCCTCCGCAACCCTCACCGCCTCATCGATCCTACCGTCTTTCTTCAGCTGCTCGGCATGCAGGAGACAGAGATCCAGGCTGTCCATATAATGATCTTCAATTAATTTATAATATTCATCCCTTTCTTCAAGCTCCAATAAGATGTATATCTGGGCCGAGAGGTGCTCTCTCGATCTATAGTCTCTCGACCGCTGCTCCTGGGAATCGGGGATAGGGCCGGGAAGAGGCTCAGGAAGAGGCTCAGGAAGGTGGGGCTCTAAAAGCTCCTTCCAGTATCTCAGCTCCGCCTCCGAGGTGCACAGCCTCTGCAGAATCTCGTAGTACTCATCCTGAAAGTAATCCGGATCCCCATCGATGTATTTATTGAATATGTAATTGATATAGCCTCTTTTGGCCCCGAAATCCAGTCCTGCACCTTCTACGCACTCGGCGAACTTCTCCAGATAATCACAGAACTTTTCGCCATAATAACCATAGGAGTCATCTGTCTTCTCCATCATCTCAGAGATGGTCTCGAATAACGCCCTGCAAATCCTGGCCCCTTCCAGATAGGCCCCCTTAGCGATATAGAGGTCGGCAAGCTCCTCGATGGACGAGAAATCTATCATCGTATCGTAGTTTATAAAACCATACCCCTCCTCGGCATCACCGTAAAGCTCCCTAACTTCCTCCTTGTAGTCGTCTATGCTCTTTCCTTCACCCACATCGGAGAAGGTAATCAGAAAATGGGACATCATATCGGGAAATTTCTCAAACTCCTCGAGAAGGAAGCACCTCAGCTCCTCCAGCTCAGCCTTCTTCAAGAGGATCTCAACCCTTTCCCACTTCGTCTCCTTTTCCTCTATCAGCGCCACAACTTTCCCATCATCATGGACCATCGCCAGCATCGTTGCCACGATATGTTTACAGTATCCGCCCCAATCATAAGGACAGGTACAGGTGGCGGAGATCTGGTCGTCCAGATTTATCTCCACCCGGTAATCATCCGTGCCACTTACAACTGCCTTCACCCAGGACGGAGATGCGTCCACGACCTTCACCCAGCCCGCCTCGAAGTAGCCGACCCCCCTCTCGAAGGATCTCTCCGTGCACAGGCTCCGTATCGTCTCCAGATCCAGCCTCATACACCTGCCTCCCCGGAATCTGCCACCCTGATCATCCCCTGTTATACAGAGCCATGGACGTCCGGGTTGATGAGCATTTTGCAGGTCTGGGTCTGAGCCAAACCTCGGCAGAGGAGAGACCGCCTGAGGACGTCGTGCCAAAAATTATAGAGATAGCCAAAGGCATCTATGAGATATCGCCCACATCCTCGGCTCTCCCGCCTCTGTCATCGAGGCTATTCAATATCTACATCCAGCGTGTGCTGGTACTGATGGATATACCTCCGTCGCTGCTAATCGTCCTTGTTATACCTCCGCTGCTCGATATCGAGATGCCGGTGCTGCCCCAGTAGGGGCCAGGTCCCCAGGGGCTCCAGGATGCCCATGGTCGATAGACGTCGAACCATATCCTGTTGCTGTTGTACCAACCCCTCGATGTGCGGACGCTGTACATCACATCATGTCTTCCTGGCGTGTCGGCGTAGAACCACATCTGGTACCTTCTGCCCCGAGTGATGTACCCTGGGTAGTATCTCTCTACATATCCGGACGGATACCTTTCGTAGATCACCAACTCTCCGCTGACCGCAGGGATGATCTCCTCTCTCGCCCACCCGTAGAGGGGCATGGTGATGCTCAATCTCCGCTGTCCATAGGCATCGATGATCCAGAGCTGGTTGGGAACATACTGCTGGCCAAAAGATCCCACCTGCTGGGCCATGGCCATGCCCCTCTCGTATCCCGGCGAGCTACTCACCGGTACACTCTGCTGCTCCAAGATCATGGCCACATCGGGTTCGTAGGACGACGAGGCAACCCCGGGCAACGGAGGCACGTCTGATGCATACCCCAGATCCATCATCGATTCCGCGTTAGGTGGACTCTCGGTGATGTAAAACGACGAGTAGTCTTCACCGGACGGTGACTGGTCTGGATAAGGACCATCGGGGGTATACGGATCATGGTCCATATAGGGGTAGTCGTACGGATCGGGTCTGAAGGTATCGCCGTACGGATCGGGTCCGAAGGTATCGCCGTACGGATCGGGTCCGAAGGGGTCGTCATAGAATGGGTATCCGTAATCCTGTCCTACTACACCAGGGATACAGAGTAACCCAAGAGCCAAAATGGCGATCACAAGTCTCTTTGCACTCATGCGAATTCCACCGCATAAAAGTGCATCCCGATAGATTATGAATCTTTTTTATATGTAGGTCTCAGCTTGCAGTTATGTGAATCCTGTCGATGCTATCGATACTATCCGATCTCATATGACTTTCAGGGAGGCGAGACGACCTGCCAGATCCTCGATCACAAGAAACGCCCATGGCCCAGGGGCCACCCATGACGATGAAAATGGACAGCCATGTGGACCTATTTTCAGACCAAAATCCACCATTCGGTCGGATTTGCCATGAAAATGACGACCCAGGCTGCCGGTGCCTGCCGATTTTCATTTTTCGGGCATGAGACTGGGTATCATGAACATTTACTTGAGCACATAAAGTGATACTTTATGTACAATAAAAAGCACGTCTATTTGGTTAGAACGCAAAGGATATCAACCTCCTACAGACATCCGGACTCGAGGATCGATGAGACGTATCGCGGCGGTCTTGCCTCTACTCGTCCTGATCTTCGCAGCCTCGGCACTGGGCGAAGAAGATCTGACGGGCGGCTGGCAGGATAAGCAGACAGAGAATCATAGTTTGAGCTTTCATGGCCATGCTCGGATCTCCGATGACGAAGGAGTCTATGCTCTGGATGCAAAGGCCAGGAACGCGAAGGGCATCGCCCACTTCGAGTCGGGCAGGTACGAAGAAGCAGCGGCGTGCTTCGAGAACGCCCTGGAGCTCGCGCCCCCGGACTGGGCGATCTGGTACAACAGAGGCCGCGCCCTCTTCGAGCTGGGCAGGTATGAAGAGGCCGTAAGATGCTACGATCGGGCCGCTGAGATCAAGCCGTCCTTCGTGACCACCTGGATCGATAGAGGCATCACTCTCTTTGAGTTGGGACGGTATGAAGAGGCCACAGCGTCCTTCGAAAGAGCCATCGCTCTCGATCCGTCATCTGCAGATGCCTGGAACGCCAAAGGCTGTGCCCTCTTCGGGTCGGGCAGGTACGAAGCGGCCGCAGCATGCTTCGAAAGAGCCATCGATCTTGATCCATCGCTTGTAGACGCTCAGAAAAATAAAGATCAGGCTCTATCCGAGTTATCCGAGCACGAAAAGCCTGCAGAAGGCCTTGACGAAATTGTGGAGACCGATATGCCAGATGTCGGTCTTCGGGAGAAGGGAGACCAGGATCTTTTCGAGCCGGGCGGGCAAGAAGTTGAAGAAGAAGAAAAAGAAGAAGAAGAAGAAGAAGAAGAAGAACCTGAGGAAGAACCTGAGGAGGCCCCTCCTAGGAGCATCGGTATCGAGCCTTTGGATGCAAAGGCCAGGAACGCGAAGGGCATCGCCCACTTCGAGTCGGGCAGGTACGAAGAAGCCGCGACGTGCTTCGAGAACGCCCTGGAGCTCGCGTCCTCGGATTGGGCGATCTGGTACAACAGAGGCCGCGCCCTCTTCGAGCTGGGCAGATATGAAGATGCCGTAAGATGCTACGATCGGGCCGCTGAGATCAATCCGTCGTTTGTAGATGCCTGGAACGCCAAAGGCTACGCCCTCTTCGCGTCGGGCAGGTACGAAGAGGCCACGGCATGCTTCGAAAGAGCCATCGATCTCGATTCATCGTTTGTAGATGCCTGGAACGCCAAAGGCCACGCTCTATTCGAGTCGGGCAGGTATGAAGAAGCCGTCGAGTCTTTTGAGGGGGCTATCGCGATCGATCTTTCGTTTGCAGAGGCTTGGAATGTCAGGGGCAGAGCGCTCTTCGAGCTGGGCAGGTATGACGAGGCCATCGAGAGCTTCGATGCGGCGCTCTCCCTCGATCCGTCGGATGCGGGCGCCTGGTACCACAAAGGCCGCGTTCTCGCAGTCACCGGAAGGTACGACGAGGCCATAGAATGTTGCGATCAATCCATAGAGATCTGTCCTTCGAACGCCGGTGCCTGGAACGTCAAGGGCGCGGCGCTTACCGCTTTGGGCAGGCATGAAGAGGCGATCGGATGTTATGACAGGGCCATCGCTCTCGATCCCACAAACTTGGACGCCCGGTGCAACAAAGGCACGGCCTTGGGCATCGCGGGACGTTATGATGAGGCCCTGGAATGCTTTGAGGCGGGCATCGATATCGATCCCACGAACGCTGCAATCTGGTACAATATGGGCCTGGCGCTCAAGTTAACCGGCCGAGGCCAGGAGGCAGAGGCGGCGTTCTCCAGGGCCGGTGAGCTGTGAGAATAATAGAGCGCCAGCCGGAATAAGCTCACTACTGGAATATCAGGAACTCTACCCCAACAACGGCAGCGGTCACGACAACTCCCGCTATCAGGATGCCGATGGCGATAGCGGGGAAGGCATACTTGAACTTCAGCCCGAATAAGAACGCGATGACCGATCCGGTCCATGCGCCTGTAACCGGGAGCGGCAACGATACAAAGAGTACCAAAGCTAAAAGGCCGTATTTTCTATGCCTTTCTGCGTGTTTTCTGTATGTTCGAGAGAATAACCACGAAAAAAACCTCTTACCATGAGGATAACGCATGAGATAACAGGAAACAGGCTCCAAGTACCGAAGAAGAATTACAACAGGGACCAAATTCCCCAAAACAGCGATTATATAGGTGTTCAAAGGCGATAGTCCATAAACACCTATCCCCAGCGGTATAGCCCCACGAAGCTCGAAGATCGGTGACATCGCCAGCAGGAATGTCGCAAGCCAGCCCGGGATGGCATATATAAAGCTGATCTGGTGCACCACCTTCGTTCAATCATCCGAGATCCTGATAACCCATGGGATCTGCCGCACGTCGTCTCAGGACCGATACCATCAGTCGCCTATGGAGCCCTTTATATTGACGGTGAGCACCGACTCGTCCTTGGGTGAAGTTACCGAGACGGTCAGGTCCACGGGGATTCGTCCCAGCGCGATCTTCAGAGGCTCGTTATCGATCCCGATCTTGATCCCGTCGGCCATCTTGGATATGGCCTCGGCGATCGTCTGGAGTTCGGGAACGGCTATGGCTACGGTTATGGGACTATCCGCATCGCCTCCGATCCGGGCAGATACGGGCGACTCTCCACCCACCATCACCATGTGACTGCCGTCTTTCCCGGCCCCCTTTATCTCGGCCACTATGGGATACCTCTCACCATCTTCGCTGCCCTGTACCTTGGCCTTAGCCTCTGCATTAATGTTCAGAGATACCATGGATCTCACCTAGCTCATAGCTAGGATATCCTCGGATATAAATGAATGCAAATATCGACGACCTCTCCAGGTTATTTTTCCAGGATCATCCATCGACGCTAGGCCCTTGGCCGAAAAGCTGATATGTTCTGCCGAATAGCAAGAAAATGTTCGCTTACGCTCACATTTACTTGAGCATATAATGCTATACATTATATACAACAAGAAAATCCTCCCTTCGGTCGGATTTACTTGAGCACATAAAGTTATACTTTATGTACAACAAGAAAAGGGCTTGATATTGATGCTGAAAATCGGATACCTAGAGATGGACAGTCCCCTCGTCGTAATATCCCCGAACAACGGTTCTGACGAGATGTGCAACTTCAATGGCTCTGCAGGATTAATCCTGGTGGGCAGCTTCAACCTCGACCAGGTATCCCTATCTGAGGTAAAGAAAGCGATTGAGGTGGTGAACGCCGACTCGCCCATGGGGTTCTCGATGACAGGATCGAATCGCGAAAGCCTGACGGAAGCCGCAGAGCTCGCGGCCGGTGGAGGATACCTCTTGGATATAGAGTGCACCGGAGGATCGCATCTGGACGAAGTCGCAGACCAGGTGAGAGTGGCGAAAATATCAGGAGCCACAGTATCGGTCAGCTTCCGGCCAGAGGCCCTGGGCGACGAGAGAATGGTTGCCAGGAAGCTCAAAGAGGCAGGTGCGGACCTTATCCATCTCGACCTGACCCGCACGGGCAACGGGAGGGGAAAGGTGATAAAGAGGTTCTCCGACTCGGGCGGACCGAAGATCATGGCCCAGTATGACGTGGCTAATTTCGATGACGCGGAGCTTCTCTTGTCCATGGGTGCCGACCTGATCGCCCTGAACGGCAAAACGGACCCCGAGTTCGCATCTTGGCTCTCAGAGGCCTTGAAGACCCTTGAAGACCTGATCGGGTGGTACAATGCCCCCAAACACATATGTTCGGGCGGAGACCTTCGAGGTCTGGCATTCTGCTGCCTTCCAGTGAAGAACTGCCCTATTATGGGGGCACTACGTAAGTTAAATATTACACCTCGCGATTTCGCGGAGATTAAAATGGAGCTGGCCAGGGGCACCCCCCTCGAGCACGGTGACGGCACATGTTTCGGCAGCCTGGTCTGGTGCTGCAAGATCACCAAGCCATGTTTCATGAGAGACGCCGTCCTGGATAGGATAGGCCTGTCTCCCAGAGACTACATGAAACTCAAGAAAAAGCTCGCCAAGGATATTCTGACGTCATGAACCCCGACCACATCGCCCAGGCCGCCCAGCTGGCAATGCTGATCGAGCTTTCGTCCAACCCCAAACCGGGTAACGTAGACCGCGGCCACGACTACGACGATATAGGCTTTCACCACTTCCTGGTCAGCGCGGTATCCGCTTATCCCGTCTTCAGGAAGGCGGCGAGCGGCAAAAGCTCTCAGGGAGAACTCATCTTAGATGCTGTCTCCTCGTGGAAGAGATGGCACCTGGAGGATAACACCCACTTCGGTTCCCTGACCCTCCTAATGCCTTTGTCGGAAGCTGCGGGAAAAACAGGCGACCTGAGAGAGATGCTACGCCAGGTTTTAAACGATACCACCGTGGAAGACGCCGTGAACTTCTACGCAGCCTTCGACCTGGCCGGGGCCAGGGTGGCCGATGTGGCCGACCTGAGCCTGAAAGACCCCAGATCCGCGGAGAAGGTGCGCCAGAGCGGCGAGACCCTCCTCGACCTGATGAGGCGTTCTCAGGATCACGATCTGGTGGCCAGAGAGTGGGCCAACGGGTTCGAAAGAAGTTTCCGGCTCTCGGACGTCCTGACGTACAAGGTCAAGAGGCACGGCCTGAACGACGGCGTGGTCCTGACCTACCTGGAAACCCTGGCCGAAGAACCCGACAGCCTGGTGATGTCGAAGTTTGGCAGGGAGAAGGCGGAGGAGGTCTCTCGACGGGCAGGCGCCGCGATAGGTCGTGGCGTGGAGGAGACCCTGCGTAGGGCGGAAGAGCTGGACCGGGCCTTCATCGAAGAAGACGTGAACCCGGGCTCTTCGGCAGACCTTATCGCGGCGGCTCTATTCATAGCCCTGGTCAAGGGCATGAGGTTCTGAGGAGAGATGGATGGATGGATGGATGAATGAATGATCTACGACCCTAATGAGATCGACCAGCTGGGAATATTCGACGGGATAAACGAGGTCATAGTGACCACGGTGAACGACGAAGGCCTTCCGAACGCCGCCCCCATCGGCATAATAAAG
>JAUWQF010000051.1 GCA_030611205.1 Methanothrix sp. | reverse complement strand
TCGCTATTTTCCGTGGGTGGGGTGGGACTTCAGAGAATTACTTCATCAGTGATGTATGCTTTGGGGCCTCAACGATCCGACCAGAAACCGCAATGCATCGCAGATAATTAGTTTTAGAGAAGGACCTGATAAGGTGAGATGAGTATCACGAGTGGCTTAACTTGTGCTAAGGTCACCCATGCAAGACAGCGAAGAGCAATTTTTGATTTGGGCCAAGTTCTTAGTCGTCATGCATCTATTGATTAAAACCAGTATCAAGCGAGTGATTCTGAAGAAGCTAGACACATACTCTCTCCTTATTTCAACCGCTAATGAACGCTAATGAACGCTAATGAACGCTAATATTTTCTTTTAATTCGCGTTCATTCGCGTTCATTCGCGGTTTTTCCCTCTCTGATATAGGCAGTCTCACAATTGATTTTGACGCTGAAAATCATCGTTCTTTTCGGATTTAAAGCCCTATTTGGCCTTTTTCATCACTCGGTTTTGAATTGTTGGACGGCCTCGATATTCACGTCCTCGATCGTCATGGTGTCGTTGCTGAAGATGTCCATCACCTTTACGGCCAGTTTGTGCCGGCCCGGTTTGCATTCGTGAAGGCTTGACTCAACAACTGTCACATTTTGTTCGCGGAACATGCAGATGACTTCTTTGAGATGCTCCATTAAGTATCAAGTCTAAGGTTCATGACTATAAATGCCAGTTGGCCTCGTATGACAGACCGGGCCCGAGGCCTGCCTGGTTGATGGTGGCACTCCAAAACAGAGGCTGGCCCATCGATCTGCATCTTACCCGATATCATCTTAAGATCTCCTCCCAACCCAACGTTGATGGACGCCGCTCACCAAACCGGTATCGAAGAGATCCAGGCCTTCCACGCCGCCCACCAAGACGAGATCGCTGCCCGGCTATCCGATTTCAGACGAACCTGGAGCGAAGGAACCGATGAGGACGTCTTCGCCGAGCTGGTCTTCTGCATCCTCACCCCCCAATCCAGGGCCAGAACCTGCTGGCCCGCGGTCCAGCGCCTCTTGGTGGAGGGGCTTCTGCTCGAGGGCGCCGCGGGCCGGATCAGAGAAGAGCTGACCGGTGTACGGTTCAATAAGAGGAAGGCAGCCTACATCGTGGAGGCCAGAGAGCATTTTACCATGAACGGCCAGCTCGTTATCCGGCGCCAGATCGGCCAGCTCGACCAGGCCCGAGCCAGGGGGTGGCTGGTGAAGAACGTGAAAGGCCTGGGCTGGAAGGAGGCGAGCCATTTCCTGAGAAACATAGGGCGAGGCGAGAACCTGGCCATCCTGGACAGGCATGTACTCAAGAACCTGGTCTCGCTGGGGGTGATAGAGGATATGCCCAACACCCTGACGGGGAAGAGGTACCTGGAGATCGAAGACAATATGAGGTCCTTCGCCTGGGCGGCGGGGATACCCATGAGCCACCTGGATCTGGTCTTCTGGTCCAAGGAAACAGGCGAGATCTTCAAATGAGGATCTCGATTTACCCTATAATCGACCCCTGCCTTTAAATTACAGCCGTATTTGGAACAATACCCACCCTGGGCGCCATCTGCATGAGCGCAGCGTGCAAAAAATATTTAACCGTGTGTGCGAGAAAGTCCTCCATTCGGCCCGGGTCGCTCGGAGTATACAATGTATTGAGCGCGAGATCGAGCGGATTCAGAGCCCGCCAAGAGGTAAAAAATGATGAATAGAGAAGAGCTCTTTAAAAAGATCGCTCAGCTACTTAAAAATCAAGGGGCAAGAAAGATAGCGGTCTTTGGTTCTTATGTGAGGGGCGAAGAAAAACCAGGAAGTGATATAGATATTATCGTGGAATTTTCAGAACGAAAAAGCCTTCTTGAACTTGTGAGAATAGAAAGAGAGTTGTCTGAAGTCTTGGGAATAAAAGTGGATTTGTTGACGGAAAAATCTATTAGCCCATATTTAATTGATACGATAAGGAAGGAAATGGAGATAATTTACGGATGAAAAAAGACAATTCCATATATTTGCGGCACATGTTAGATGCCATAACCAAGATAGAAGAGTATACTCAGGACGTGAGATACAAAGACTTCATGGATAATCACCTTATACAGGACGGAGTAATAAGGCAGATCGAGATAATAGGTGAAGCTACAAAGAGGTTATCTAAGGAGATTAGGGAAAGATATCCTGAAATACCTTGGAAAGATATGGCGGGAATGAGAGACAAGTTGATACACGATTATTTGGGGGTAGACATAGATGCCGTCTGGGATACGGTTGAAAAGGATATTCCCGCCGTGAAAAAGAGATTGAAATATATTATTGAGGAAGAAGTGAAGAAATGAACGCGGTTCGGGACGTTATACACCATCCGCGGTTCCGGTGTCGCCAGAGGTCCTCTCGCGTCGCTGATCTCCGCACCAGGTATCCTATCGATGTTGCATCCCACAGCGATCTTTACCCGACAGCGATCTCCACACATCATCATCATCATCATCATCATCATCTTCGTAGCGGTGACCACGGGAACTTTGATATACTGACCGAAAGACTCCAACAGGGAGGGTTTTCTTATCAGAGAGGAGATCTGGATCGAGAAGTACAGGCCGTTTAAGCTGGACGACGTGGTAGGCCAGGACCAGATAATAAAGCGTCTCAAGTCCTACGTCGCATCGAGGAACCTGCCTCATCTGCTATTCTCCGGTCCGCCCGGGGTGGGGAAGACCGCGGCGGCCATAAGCACGGTCCGTGAACTCTTCGGGGAGAGCTGGAGAGGCAACTTCCTGGAGCTGAACGCCAGCGACGAGCGGGGCATAGACGTGGTGAGGCACAAGGTGAAAGACTTCGCCAGGATGGCTCCCCTGGGCGAGGCCGAGTTCAAGGTGATATTCTTAGACGAGGCCGACGCCCTCACCAACGATGCCCAGAGCGCCCTGAGGCGCACGATGGAGCGGTACAGCGCCAACTGCAGGTTCATCCTATCCTGCAACTACTCCTCCAAGATAATCGAGCCCATCCAGTCCAGGTGTGCGGTCTACAGGTTCCGGTCTCTCACCGAAGAGGCGGTGAAGGATAGGATGATCTACATAGCCTCTCAGGAGAACGTCTCCCTGACCGACGAAGGGCTGGCGGCCATAGTTTATGTAGCCCGCGGAGATATGAGGATAGCCATAAACGCGCTCCAGGCAGCCTCGCTTATGGAGGATCTCGTCACCGACGAGGCCATATACCAGACTACGGCCACCGCCAGGCCGGAACAGATCAGGGATATGATCGACTCGGCTCTGGGGAGGGAGTTCACCAAGGCCAGGAGCTTCCTGGACGAGCTGCTCCTGATCCAGGGCCTCTCCGGGGAGGATGTCGTCATCCAGATGTACCGGGAGATGATCAAGCTCATGGACGACCCCCGTTCGAGTCTGGCGCAGCTACCCGAATCTACCTGGGTGAACCTGATAGACAAGATCGGAGAGATCGACTTCAGGATGACCGAGGGGGCGAACGAGCGGATACAGCTCGAAGCACTCCTCGCCTACTTCACCCTCGCGGGCGCAGATCAGACGTGACGATCCGCCCTGCACCGTCAGCTATTTTTTGCCCCAGGTGCAGAGAGCAACCGATGAACCTGGAGTCTTTAGCCTCCGAGCTTCGCGGGTTTGTGGGCATAACCCGCAAGAGGGCCATCGGTGACCTCGTCCGGCACTTTCCGGTGAACTCGGATCGGATCATAGCCTACTCTGGCGAGGACGCGGCGGTCGTGGACGACGGCGACGAGGTCCTCCTCCTCGCGGCAGACGGCATCTGGAGCAAGCTGCTGGAAGCCGATGCCGAATGGGCGGGCTATTGCGCGGTCCTGGTGAACGTCCACGATATCGCGGCCATGGGAGGATGGCCCATTGCCATGGTCGATGTGTTCTCCGCCAACTCTCCCGAGCTGGTCGAGGACGTCCTTCGCGGTCTTAGAAAGGGTATCGAGAAGTTCGACGTCCCCATAATAGGAGGCCACTTCCATCCCGACACACCCTACAGCTCCCTGGACGTGGCCATCCTCGGCAAGGCCAGGAAGGACGCGGTCATCCTGAGCAGCACGGCCCGGCCCGGGGACGCGGTGGTGGTGGCAGTGGATCTGGACGGCAGGGTCCATCCCAAGTTCCAGATCAACTGGGATTCCACCAGCTTCAAGGACGGCGAGATCTTGCTCCGCCAGCTCGGATCGATGCAGGAGCTGGGAGAGAGCGGCCTGGTCACCGCTGGCAAGGATATCAGCAACCCAGGGATGCTGGGCACCCTGGGGATGCTCCTGGAGTCCAGCGGTGTGGGCGCGGTGGTGGACATGGACTCGGTCCCCATGCCCGAAGATATGGAGATGATATCCTGGCAGAAGATGTATCCTGGCATGGGGTTCGTGGTCACCGCCGCGCCCGAGAACGCAGACGAGGTGGTCGGGGTCTTCCAGAGGCGCGGACTGTCGGCGGCGAGGATCGGCGAGGTGACCGAAAAAGAACGTCTGGTGATCGTCTCCGGCGACGATCGCGTGGTTCTCTTCGATCTTTGGCGTGACCGGATCACGGGGATAAGGTGAGGTGATCTTGTGGACGCCGAGTTCATATCCCGACTGGAATATGCAGCCAGAACGAGGCGTGCCAGGATCGGCGTCGGCGTGGACGGCGGCGGTTCTCGTCTCCTCAAAGGCATAGAGGCCGCCTCGGAGTACGCGGAGATCGTGATCGTCGGCGATCCTGGTTGCGACTGCGAGCTGGAATGGGTTGAGACAGAGGACCCACCGTCTGCGCTGGTCGACCTGCTGGCCAGAGGCGAGATCGACGGTGCCGTCAGGGGCAACACGTCCGCCACCCGGGCCGTGAAGGCTCTCGTCGACGCCTTCGAGATAAGGGTAAGACGGATCTCGCTCCTGGAGCTATCTGGCTGGAGCTTTTTTCTGGCTCCCGTAGGCATCGCCGAGGGCGACTCGATATCCGACCGGCGTGACCTGGTGGTGATGGGCGCCGGGTACATCAGGGCGATGGGCGTAGATCCTGCGGTCTCGATACTCTCCGGCGGGAGGATGGAGGATCTGGGCCGGAGCGGAAGGGTGGACAGGACCCTGGCCGAAGGCGAGCTGGTGGCCAGACTGGCATCCGACGCCGGGGTCAGGGCCCATCATCGAGGGATCCTCATCGAGACCTGTAAGGGAGACGACCTGATCGTGGCACCGGACGGCATATCCGGAAACCTGATATTCCGCACCATGATGCTTCTCTCTGGAGTGAAGGGCTTCGGAGCCCCGGTGATAATGGACCGGGTCTTCGTGGACTCCAGCCGGGCCAGAAAAGATTTTGTTGGTCCGATCATGCTGGCCAGCGCTCTGGTGGGGATGAAAGAATAGCTAAGAGTTCATCCCCTCTCCTTTAAATATCACCAGCACACCCCTTCGATTATATGTCCGACCCCCTGGAGAAGATCGACGTTCTGGTCGCCACCCTAAAAGAACTGCGCCTCCACATGGGAAGACTCGACCTCCGGGTGGGCGACCGTCACTTGAACTCCCAGCTCTACTTCTCGCTGGCCAACGCCTGTCTCAGGAACAGGGCCGTCCTCCTGTACGGCGGGATGGGGGCCAACAAGACTACCCTGGTGAACCTGCTGGGTAGCGCCTTCACCGGACTGGACTTCGATGATGTGGAGAACCTGATGGTCTCGGGCCATCCCGAGCAGACCGAAGAGAAGATGGTGGGCTTCATCGACCCCCGCCAGTGGTCCTCTTCGGGTGGCGAGGCCATCGAGGTCCTGTGGACCCCCTGGTCTCGGTCGAACTGGAAGGTGATCAACGAGATCAACCGCTTCCCCAGCGGAAAGCAGAACATCTTCCTGGAACTTCTCCAGAAGCGGAAGGTCAACTATGCGGGAAAGACCCTGAACGTCGGAGATACCTGCTACTTCGTCACCATGAACCCCGACTTCAGTTCCACCTATCCTCTGGACGAGGCGCTCCTGGACCGGATATCGGTCTCTGTTCCCGCCATTCAGCCCGACCTGCTGGGCGGCCTGGCCCTGGCAGAACGAAATGAAGAGATCCGGGAGCTGGCCAAGAGGCTGCCCAGGTTCGGCGCAGAGGAGTTCGAAGCTCTTCCCCGGCTGGTGGCAGAGGTCGACCTGGACAACCAGGTGGAGCTGGCGGTGGTATCTCTGATCAGGGACTTCACCCTGTGCGAAAGGGCCCCTGGCTACGATAAGAGCCAGCTATCGGGCACCAAACCCAGCAGGGGTTTATGTGCGGGATGCCATTACTTCAACAATCCCGAGGTCTGTTGCTGGCAGGTGGACGAGGCCCTCTCCGACAGGGTGAGACAGGACCTGAGAGCCTACACAAAGTCCATGGCTCTCCTGACCGGCCTTGCCGACGCCGATACCAAGATCGAGGTTCTGAGGGCGATAGCACCTTACGTGATCTGGCATCGGGTCTCACCCAACCGGTCCGTCCTGGAGAGACCTCCCTACTACGGGGCCAGACGGCTGGAGTACGTCAGAGACCTGGTGGAGAAGAGCATCAACCGGACCCTCAACGAACGGGGAGATATGAACATGATCTTCTCCAGGGCGATAGACGGAGAGATCTCGTTTAAAGAGGCTGCGAGGGAGCTTGCCGGTTACGACGATCCCATCGCTTGTCTAGATTACATCCCGGCCCTGGAGCAGATGGGATGAGCCTCAAGGGTTTCATGAAAGAGGCCTACAAGGGCAAGGCAAGAGAAAAGAGGCGTCTAAAGACGCGCGACGGCGATTTCGTCCTGGGGTTCGAGGACTTCGTCCAGAAGGTGGGAGATAGGCCCACTTGGTCCGAGGTGGAGAAGCTGGCCCCATCGGACGAGAAACTCCTCTTCGGCCTGATCAAGACCGGGCCGCGGGCCAAAAAGCACGACCAGATCGTCTGGGGTTTTTTATCCAGCCTGGTTGCCGAGAGGATCCCGGAGCCGCTGATGCTGCCCGCCATGGACTTTGCTGGTCTGGAGCTGAGGAAGGGGACGATCATTCTGGACGGGGGCAGGGGTGCTCATCATGTAGGGGAGAAGATGAGCGGCGGGAGGATCGTGGTGAAGGGCGAGGCGGGCGACTACCTGGGCCAGGAGATGGCTGGCGGTGGGATCGTGGCCGGCTCCTGTGGCGACTACGCATTCAGAAAGATGAGAGGTGGCTGGGGCGTCGTTTTGGGCAGAGCGGGCGACTATCTGGGTCTGGGCAACAGGGGGGGCAGGATCGTGGCCAAGGAGAGGGTCGGGTCCAGGACCGGCTGGTTGATGGAGAGCGGCAGGATCTGCGTGGGCGGCGATGCGGGCAGCTATCTTGGTATTATGATGAAAGGTGGCCGGGTCCTGGTGAAGGGCGAGGGCGGAGCCGCGGCCCGGGCCGGATGGCGGATGAGGGGTGGCGCGATATATGCCCGGGGCTACGGCCCCGAGGTGGGGGCAGGAAAGGTTGGTGGAAAGATCTATCGAAGAAGAGGTCCTTGAGGTCTGGGAGAGGTCACTCTCGAACTGGCACAGGCCTTCGCTACCCCGGCCGGAGATCGGCGAGGCCGGCGAGGGATCGTTTCCCTTCGAGAACTACAGGATAGTTGTCGGCCGGGGTACGATCGACCAGGGTCCCCTCTATCTCGAGAACCTCTTCGACCACCTCATAGTTCATTATCTATTCTGCCCCCGGTCCCTGGAGATCGCGGGCCAGCTCTCCCTGGCCGCTCTGCGCGGCCTCAGCCGCAGAAACGAGTCTTTGGCCAGGGTGATGGTGAACGTCTTTTCCGAGATCGTGGTGGACACCTTCCGCCTGGAGAGGAGCGATGAGGACGAGGAGAAGGTGGTCCTGGGGTGGAGACGCCTGGCGGAAGAGGAGAAGGAGGATCTCACGCCTCTGGACCGGGCGGTGCTGGGGTTCCTGGGCCGGTACTGGGATCTCGATCTTGGTATTGGTCTGCCGTCGTCGGATCTGCCTCAGGAAGAGGAGCTCCTCCAGGTCTTCTCCTGGGGGGTCAGAGATCGGAGCCGGTGGTTCAGGCAGTGCCAGCAGACCGCCAGGATCCTGGAGGGGCTTGAGCCCGGGTTGCTGGGGCAAGGCGAGGTCAGGACACTGGAGATGCTGAAGGGGAACGCTCATGCGGCTCCGCTTTCCGGTCTTGCCTCGGATCTTGAACCCGAGGAGTACAGAAGAGCTCTGGAGGTTCTGGGCCTTCAGGGTGACCTGAAGAGGTGGTACCGGGACCAGAGCTACAAAATCGAGATAAGACCTTCTTCCAGGGTCAAAGAGAGCTGGTATCCCACGGGTCTGGTGAAGTGGAGGTTCTCCGACCCGCCCAGCGATCTGGACGTACCTTACTCATTGAGCCTCAGCCCCAGGCTGATTCCGGGGATTACCACCTACAAGCGGGAGCAGGAGTCCTGCGAGATGATGGCCGGTGCCGGGCGCGTTCCCGACCTATTGGTGGTTCTGGACTCCAGCAGGTCCATGGACGGCCACCGCGCCGGGACGAAGACCCATTCTGCCACCCTGGCCGCCTTCAAGGCCAGCCAGTTCGCATACTCCCAGGGTGCGGAGCTGGCGGCGGTCAGCTTCAGCGACCAAGTCGTCGTCCAGGGGTGGACCAGGGACCCAGGCGCGGTGGAAGACGTCCTGGTCCAGTACCTGGGTTCCAGGACCCACATCCCCGGAGAGATCGTGCTGGAGCTGGCCGAAGCCAGGAAAGGTTGTCTCATCCTCTGCATAACCGATACTCACATCCAGAACCTTTACAACCAGTGGGACAGCATCCAGAAAGCTGCCAAAGCGGGCAGGTTCGTGTTATTCTGCATCGACGAGACGAACAAAAACAAGCAGGTAGAGGATGCGCTGAAGAGCCTGGGAACGGTCTACTACATCAACCGGTTGGATGATCTGATATCGCTGGTCGTCGACGCCACAAAGAGCGCCTATCGAGATGGACGCCAGCAGGACCTGGATTTCAGGTCCTGATCGCACCGGGCACGTCCAGTCACCACGCCGGATCGAAAGGAGCGCCTGGCGCGGGGAAAGCTTTATTATCTCAAAGTGAGTCCGATGCCACCAGTGCCGGGGTAGGGTAGGGGATATCCTTTGGGACTGTGGATCCCATGACCCGGGTTCGAATCCCGGCTCCGGCCTTCGGCGTTTTTTGGGTGTTTGATATTCGGATCGCATCTGTGATCCGGTTAACTTTTTCCAGATTTCATGTCATTTTTATTTATGTTACATATCATATGTAACATAAATAAAAGGTTCCAATCACAGGGAGGGGATGAAAACCGTTAATTACGATGGTGTCGGATCACCTTTGAAAGATAGGTAAAATATATGGTATTTATTATTGGAATGCTTTAATTGCTGCAACAGTAAGGGAACATAATATTTTCAGCATCTACACTGAATATGGTGATTAAGAGAGGTGAAATGTTGATATGATATCCATCCCAATAGCAAGACCAATTATAACAGAAGATGAAATAAGAGCAGTTGAAGAAGTGCTGAAGTCTGGAATGCTTGCTCAGGGGAGAGTTGTTGAGCAATTCGAAGAGGCATTTGCAGAATACATCGGGGCCAAAAATGCAGTATCCGTTTGCAACGGTACGATTGCTTTGTGTGCGGCACTCAAAAATCTGGGCGTCAAACAGGGCGACGAGGTAATTACCACACCTTTCACGTTTATAGCCACAGCAAATTCCATTTTGCATCAGGGTGCCAGGCCTCTCTTTGCTGATGTGGATGAGAGAACGTTCAATATTAACCCAGATGACGTTCTGGAAAAGGTGACCTCTAAAACAAAGGCAATCCTGGGAGTCCACCTATTTGGTCATCCCTTCGATCTCCAGTCGATCCGGGAGATATGCGAGGATCACAACCTGCACCTCATCGAAGACTGCGCACAGGCACACGGCGCAAAGTATAGCGGCAAGAGGGTTGGATGCTCCGGAGTTGGATGCTTTTCATTTTACCCAACGAAGAATATGACCACCGGAGAAGGGGGGATGATAACAACCAGCAGCGATGAGATTGCTGAAGCATGCAGGTTGCTCAGGAATCATGGTGATAGCGGGAAGTATTTCCATACAAGTTTAGGATTTAACTACAGGATGACAAATATCCAGGCTGCAATCGGCGTTGAGCAGCTGAGAAAGCTGGACGAGTTCAATGAGAAGAGGATAAAGAACGCAGAATACCTGAATAAGCATCTGAAGGCAGAGGGGTTGATCACTCCTTATAAGGACGAAAAGGTAGAACATGTTTATCATCAGTACGTTCTCAAAGTTGAGGATGATTTTCCGATGTCCAGAGATATCTTCATGAATCGCCTGCAGGAAAAGGGTGTGGGGTGTGCGATTCACTATCCCCTGCCGATTTTTAAGCAGCCATTGTATCAACAACTGGGTTATGACGATGCTGGATGCCCAGTTGCCTCGGAGCTGGCAAACAAGGTTTTAAGCTTGCCAGTGCACCCTGCTCTGACAGATGATGATCTGAGATATATCGTCGAAGTGATAGGAGATATGGCATGAAGTTGGGTGTTGTTGGTACTGGAAGCATGGGCAAGAACCACGTGAGGGTCTATTCTGAGCTTAAGGCTGTTGAAGATACCTATGTTTTCGATATGGACAAGGGCAATGCGAATAGAATGAAAGAGTATGGCGCAAAGGTTTGCGGTTCTATTGGGGACTTAATAAACAGCGTCGATGCTGTAAGCATCTGCGTTCCAACAAGATATCACCTTGATGTTGCGAAAAAGGCCGTTGAGAAAGGTGTACATTGCCTGATAGAAAAACCGATCACATTGAGCGTCAGAGAGGGAGAAGATCTCTTAAAGGTACTAAAAGATAAAGATTTGACCGTCGGAGTTGGTCATATCGAGAGATTCAACCCGATTGTAGATGAGATCAAAAAGATAATTACCAATCCGTACTATATTGAGATAAGAAGACACAATCCGGGCTCTGCGAGAATCACGGATAGTACCATTGTTGAGGACCTGATGATACACGACATCGATATTGTGTTCAATGTTCTGTTTGAGGAAGACGAGTATAGTATTTACAGCGCTGGAAACGACGATCTCTGCAAGGTTGTTTTTGACTTTGGTGGATCGGTTGTAGCCATGTCTGCGAGCAGACTATCATCTAAGAAGATCAGGTCAATATATGTCGAAGATAAGGATTTTACGATAGAGGGGGACTTCATGGCTCAGGAGATCTACGTGTACAGGATGCCAGAAAAATACAGCGTGGAGAATGAGAGATACACCCAGGAGAACATAATCGAGAAGGTATTGGTCAATAAGGTGGAGCCATTGAAGGTCGAGTTAAAAGAGTTTGTTGATTGTGTAATAAAGGGCAAGGAGTTTCCGGTTACACCAGAGCAGGCTCTCAAAAATCTGAGGATATGCGAGGCGATAAAGAAGTGTATGTGAAGCATCCGACGGCCATCGTGGAGAGCGATGATATCGGAGATGGCACGAAGATATGGCATTTTGCTCATGTAAGAGAGGGGTCTCGGATTGGCAAGGGGTGTAATCTCGGTAAAGGTGTTTATATCGATGCTGCGGTCGAAATTGGAAATAACGTCAAAATTCAGAACTTTGTGTCCGTTTACAGAGGGGTCGAAATAGAGGATGATGTCTTCATCGGGCCATCGGTCACGTTCACCAATGATTTGCATCCGAGGGCCTTTATCTGGGACGAAGAAAAAATAATTCCAACCCTTGTCAGGAAAGGTGCGAGCATCGGCGCAAGCTCCGTGATCATATGTGGCGTTGTAATTGGAGAGTATGCGATGATCGGTGCTGGAAGTGTTGTCACAAAAGATGCTCCGCCATTTGGTCTGGTGTATGGAAACCCGGCAAGGCTGATGGGTTCTGTCTGTTATTGTGGAAATAAATTGAGTAGTGTTGTTGAGGAGAATGGCAAGAAGATCGTGTACAGCTGTGTTTGTGGCAAGACTGTGGAAATAAAGAAGGAGTGGCTGAAGTGATAGCTGTAGTCGGACTGGGGAAAGCAGGTTTGCCTTTATCTTTTGTCATAGCAGACAGCGGTCTCAAGGTCATTGGCGTGGATGTTGATGCAAAAAAATGTGACATGATAAACAGAGGCACAAATCCAATTCCGGAAGAACCTGGATTGGATGAACTGGTCGAGAAGCACGGTGGTAAGAATCTTATCGCCACACCAGAATACGAGGATGCCGCAGGTTGTGATGTTTTCATCGTGATCGTACCACTGTTTGTCGATGATACTTATAATCCAGATTTTGGAATCCTGGAGAGCGCCTTCAGAAGTGTTGGGAGGGTTCTAAAGAGAGGTGATCTGGTGGTTTTGGAGACAACGGTCCCGCCGATGACAACAGAAACTCTGGCCAGGAGGTGGCTGGAAGAGGAGAGCGGGCTTGAGCTGGGAGAGTTTCATCTGGCGCATTCTCCGGAGAGGATTATGACGGGGTACAGCATCTCCCGGTTGAGAGAATTTGCCAAGGTTGTTGGGGGTGTGGATGAGGAGAGCGGCACGAAGGTATACGACATATATAAAAAATTTATTACCAATCTACATGTGGTCTCCTCCGCGAGAGCGGCCGAGTTCATAAAGCTGATGGAGGGCTGCTACAGAGACGTGAACATCGCTCTGGCCAACGAGCTTTTTAAGATATCCGGCGAGCTGGGCATTAATTTTTATGAGGCCAGGGAGTATGCGAATCATGAGTACTGTCACCTTCACATGCCCTCGACGGGTGTTGGTGGGCATTGTATACCTGTGTATCCATGGTTTTTAATAAAATATATGGAGAAGAGGGGGAAGTTCAGTTATACAGAATTGCTCAGAACGTCCAGGGAAATAAATGATCAGATGGTTGAATATTGGGCCGAAAAGATTATTTTAGATTGTTTGAAGGTAAATAAACCCTTGGGTGATGTAAAAATTTGTATCAAAGGGATAACTTTCAGACAGGGCGTGAAGCAGTTGTATCATAGCAGAAATTTGGCGCTGGTCAATCTTTTGATGGAAAAAGGATTGAATATATCCGTTTATGATGAATTGTTTTCTGAAGAAGAGCTAGAAAAGATGGGTCTAAGTGAGATTTCACCTGATGAAGCCGATTTGATCTTCGATTCTTCCGAGCTGATGATGGAGATATCATGAAGGGGGCTCTTCGCTATATCATGTGGGTAAATTGAACTCGGGTTTTTCCGACCATTGGATATATAATTGTGACAAGAAAATCCTCCCTTCGGTCGGATTTACTTTGAGTACATAATGTTATACATTATATACAATGAAAAATCTTTGGTGATCGGTATCCTATTGCTTTTTTTTTTGTAGTGCCTCTTCTACAGGTTGATGTTTTTCGGAATTTAGGAAGATGCATGTTCGATCGAGATCATCAACAAAAACGTTATCTAAGCATCTCTTTAAGGATTCGCTCATAAAACATCAACCAAACTCAAGATCACTACCAAAAACTCGTTACACTGCCGTTATGGCTTTCGAACGAATCCCATTTGATCAAAGTGCTTGTCGAAGGCGAAGGTTTCTTTGATTTCCATCATCCACATGACAACAAAGCTTACACAATCAGTAAAACTGAAATCTTTATCGTCATATTTTTCAAATAGATCGAGCGCTTTCTCCTCGATGTCCTCTGATACCCGCACAATCTTAACTATTTCACTCTTTCTTATTTTCCTAGAAAAGTCAACCGAGGCTTTGATACTTATTCTGAAACGCACCAACGTCAGTATCTCATCCAGAATATAAGAAGTGGTTATCACTTCATAGTTCCCCTTCCGTAAACTTGCTCACGGAATTGAAAAGCCTTATCATGATAGTGATCCGATTCGTCTTCCAAAGCCAGGAATGCACTGGCATCAATAAATATTCTCGGCAGCATCACATCCTCTTGTTATTAGCGTAGAGGTACTTATCGTGAGCTTTTGCCAGATCTTTCAGGCCAGATTTCCCCCCTGTTCCTATTTGAAAGAAGGGATCGTTGCTATACTCTCTTGCCCGTTCAATGTATACTTTGATGGCTTTTTTCACCTCATCCTCCAACTTAGATCCTTGACTTTGTGCGAGGGCTTCCAGCTGCCCGTAGATATTCTCCCCAATCTTAAGGACTAGGCTCTTTTCGTTTTCCACCCTCATACCCCCTTCATTATTTGTTCTAGTACATAAAGTATATCCTACTTTTGTCAGGGACGCGTCGGTGAGGCTCATCGAGGACGATGATCCGGAGATGGGTGAAGATCCTCAGCATTACTCTGGAGGAATGCACGTACATCGCATTCGTGTCCGGTTAAGGAATTGTTAATGATTTATTGCTGATTTTGATTAGAAATATGTATCATTTTAGTGTTTAATTGGTATTTTATTTTATAAAATGATATATATCCCACAGTGGATTTTCTTAGCCGATCACATATGAAGTCGCGTCATGTTTATGTCTGCCCCTGGACCGGCATACCAGATGCGACATATAGAAGTTGCAAATATATTTAACACTTGTGGCTAATTATAGAGGTTTATCCATCGCACAGGAAAAAAGCG
>JAUWQF010000103.1 GCA_030611205.1 Methanothrix sp. | reverse complement strand
CGCTTTTTTCCTGTGCGATGGATAAACCTCTATAATTAGCCACAAGTGTTAAATATATTTGCAACTTCTATATGTCGCATCTGGTATGCCGGTCCAGGGGCAGACATAAACATGACGCGACTTCATATGTGATCGGCTAAGCAAATCCACTGTGGGTTATATATCATTTTATAAAATAAAATACCAATTAAACACTAAAATGATACATATTTCTAATCAAAATCAGCAATAAATCATTAACAATTCCTTAACCGGACACGAATGGATGCGACTTCGCCTTCTACGTCTTGCGAACCTTTGCCACCGGGACCAGGCATCGGAGGAGATCTGCATCGGGACCTGTCCGATCATGGATGCAAGAATGAGGGGCAGTTGGTGTCAGGCATGGCTCTCTGCGCCGTGCCTCTTGGCAGCGTTGAGGAAGGTCATCCCCACGACCTGGCCTTTCTCGTACCTGATTATAACGTCGTCATCGGTAATCTCGGAGTCGTCGGCATGGGTCGGCTTCTTGAAGTTCACGTATAGCACGTCTGCTTCCTCATCGTAATCGACCCAGATCTTCCTATGAGGGATGCCTAGCAGATGGAGCACCAGTGCCGATATCTTCTCGACTTCTACAGCGGCCATATCTTCGATCTCCTTTCAAGCTGCTTTTTCATTCTGGAGTGGAATGCCGTGATCACAAAGCCGTCCTCTTTGCTCACTTCTTTATAAACCACGACGAGATATTTATCGGTTTGCGCCTTCTTTGTCGCCAGAAGTTCGCCTGTTCCGCCCTCATAGATCGCGTCCAGATCTTCTATGGTCTCCAGGCCGTCCGACGAAGACCAGCCAGCTCGGAATGCGATTCGGTGATGTGTAACCACCTTTCATTGGTGATCGGTTAAGACGAAAAACGTGGTGTGCTGAGGGCTTGGGGTAGCAGATCTAGCGAGGTTTGACTAATCGAAGGGGGCGACGTATGCTCCTTTTCAGAGTGGGCGTCATTTCTATGACGCATAAATCGTGTGAAAAATAGGTCGATTATGTGACTCAAAATCCTTAACAGATCACCAATGCTTCGCGTGCCCCCTACTTTCTTATTCACGCGAAGTCCTGATGCCAGTCTTATGGATCTATTCGAAGTCTATCAAAGTCAAGCACTTGACCCGAACGTCAATCGGAAAGGATTAATGGACGAATGGAGGGCTTAACCGATCACCAATGAATCACCTTTCATCCGACAACCTGACGGGAACACCGTTCTTCGACCGGGCCGTCACCACACAAAACGCCTCATGTGCTTGGGGTCCTCTAGGGGCGCAGTTCATTATGTTCGTTGTAAGTTGTATCTAAAGTCTCCGTTTTGGGCTTCTACAGGTAATGAAAAGTTAAATAGAATCAAGCTTATAGCATGCGCCGGGACTTACTGTAAATATATTGTCTGTATCTCCGTATTCTTTATCAGCAAAATTCGAGTGCAACAATACTGTTGCTTTATTCATTAGGTCATCCACTGTTTTAAAAAGAAGCAGATCATATATCACAAACATTTTATTTCTTATGGCCAAATGCGCTTCCATGTCTCTCAACTTTTTTAGATGTTCTAGATCCCTCCGTGTAATTAATCTATTTTCATCGGATTCCCAAGGTAGTGCCGCTTTAAGAACATTAAATTTTTTTGCAAATTCATTTAAAGAATACACTTTATCTTCTAACTTAGAGTAATTTTTAACATCATTCACTTTGATTAATTTGTTTTTTCTTTTATGAATGTGTATTATATATCCACTGTGTAATAAAAACCCTTTGAGTATACTTTCAACTGCAATTGCCATTAGAAGATTAGGAATACTTAAATTAAAATGATACTGATCTCCAACGTATTTCAAAACATCTTCGAATTTTCTATGAGTAAATTCTGCCAATTCAAAATCCGTGTCATTCCAGTCATCGACAGTTTTTTTATTGAATTTATATAAATTTATTTTATCTATTTCAAATCTAGGTATTATATCAATTTTTATAATATTCGAGTTCCACAATTCCACGCCCTTGAGTAAATGATTCCTTGAATAGCCTAAATAATTTTTATAATATTCTTTTGGCAACACAATTTTTGGTTCTATTAGCATACCATGTGTTATATAAAAACCTTTTCGGTTTATTTTCGTCATTATAAAGCCCTAAACGATTTTAATGCAGGTAAATTTTTAAGTTGGTCCTTGTTTACATTACTACTGATTTAAAGTTAATGCCCAAGGTGAGGAAAAGTGAAACTTTATCTACCTTGGCCTTCATCCCCCCAGAGTATGGCTGGTCAAACCCTCGCCGAGACGAGATCCTCCCGGGCCTCCGAGAGGGAGATGAGGGGCAAGGAGTTTCGTGATGGCCGATATCAACAAGGCCACGGTCCACGACATCATTGATCCGCTTTGGCCATGAAGGGATTGTCCGGCTCCAGTCGAAGGCTGGAAATCTTTCAGCCGATGCAGAAAACCCACCCAAAATGTGAAGTCTCCTGCCAGGACTAAAGATGATATCTTCCAGCCAATCCTCAAATGAGCCCCCACAGTTCAACCTCGTCTCAGACTTCGAGCCCAAAGGCTCCCAACCGGAGGCCATCGACCAGCTCGTCGAAGGCCTGAAGAACGGGCAGAACTACCAGACCCTCCTCGGGGTAACCGGCTCCGGGAAGACCTACACCGTCGCAAACGTCATCGACAAGATCAAGAAGCCGACTTTGGTCGTTGTCCACAACAAGACCCTTGCCGCCCAGCTCTACAACGAGTTCAAAGAATTCTTCCCAAAAAACAGGGTGGAATATTTCGTCTCCTACTACGACTACTACCAGCCCGAGTCCTACATCCCGGCAAAAGACCAGTACATCGAAAAGGACGCCACCATCAACTCGAAGATCGAACAGATGCGGCTTGCAACCACGGCGTCCCTGATGTCCCGGCAGGATGTGATCGTTGTGGCATCCGTCTCCTGCATCTACGGGCTCGGCGACCCGGAAAACTTCCAGAAGATGGGTTTTGAGCTGAAGGTCAAAGACAGGGTCTCCAGAAGGGAAATCCTTGGAAAGCTGATCGACATCCAGTACCAACGAAACGACCTGGAACTCATGCCGGGGCGCTTCCGGGTGAAAGGAGACACCATCGACCTGATCCCCGGCTATTTCGATGACATCATCAGAATCGAGCTTTTCGGGCAAGAGGTGGACAAAATCTCCATAATCGACAAGCAAAGCGGAGAGCGACGGGAATATATGGACTACTTCTACGTCTACCCTGCAAGACACTACGTGATTCCCGAAGAAGTACAGAAAAGTGCCATCGAGTCCATCCTCAAAGAACTGGAAGAGCGTCTCCCGGAACTGGACCTGCTCGAGTCCCACCGCCTGAAACAACGAACCCTGTACGACATGGAGATGATCGAGGAGACCGGAAGTTGCAAGGGGATCGAAAACTACTCCCGCCACTTTGACCGCCGGAAACCCGGGGATAAACCCTACTGCCTCCTTGACTACTTCCCTGACGACTTCCTGCTGGTCATCGATGAGAGCCACCAGACCATCCCCCAGATCCATGGTATGTATAAGGGAGATCTATCCCGGAAAAAGAGCCTTGTAGACTTTGGCTTCCGCCTCCCCAGCGCCTATGACAACCGCCCCCTCAAGTTCGAAGAGTTCGAGCGGTACATGAAAAATGTGATCTTCGTCTCGGCCACCCCCGGGGACTACGAGCTGGTGTGCTCCGCCCAGGTCACAGAGCAGATCATCCGTCCTACGGGCCTGGTAGACCCCGTGGTTGAAGTCCGTCCCATCGGGACCCAGGTCAGGGACGCCATGCTGGAGATCGGAAAAGTCATCGAGCGAGGAGACCGCGCCCTTGTAACCACCCTGACCAAGAAACTCGCCGAGGAGTTGACCGACTACCTGGCGCGAAACGGCATCAGAGCCCGCTACCTTCATTCTGACATCAAGACCATCGAGAGGACCGAGATCATCCGGGAACTGCGCCTCGGGAAATTCGACGTCCTGGTCGGGATCAACCTCCTCAGAGAGGGGCTCGACATCCCCGAAGTCGGCTTCATCGGGATATTGGACGCGGATAAGGAGGGCTTTTTGCGGGACGCAAAGAGCCTGATCCAGACCATAGGCCGGGCTTCGAGAAACGCAAACTCGAAGGTGATTCTCTATGCCGACAACATGACCAACTCCATAAGGACGGCGGTCCGAAAAACCGAAGAGAGGCGTGCGCTCCAGATCAATTATAACAAGGAGCACGGCATCGTCCCGAAGACCATCAAGAAGCCGATCAAAGAAAAGGTCGTGGAGATCACCGACACAAAGCATATTCCAAGGTCCGACATCCCGAACGTGATAATCGAACTCGAGGCTGGGATGAGGGACGCTGCGGAGAAACTCGACTTTGAGCGGGCAATTATGCTCAGGGATACCATTCAAAGACTGGAGAAGGAGATAAAGGCGGCTTGAAAAGTCGATCGTGGACTTGCTCTAGTTTGCTGACGTCCTCTATTTTTGGCGGGCTCTTTTCAAGAGGTTGGTGCGACCGGCAAAGCATACCCTGTACATAATGTACAAATGTTAATATAGGTTATAGGTAAATAAACGTGGTAAACTAAACGCGGTAAACGCGGAGGAAACGATGGTGTGCATATCGGAGGCGAGATCGTGTCGGAGAAGATGATCGAGGTCTGCCCGGTCTGCGGCAGATCGGAGCTGTATTACGAAACCGGCGGATACGTGGGCAAGGTGTATCACTGCAAGGATTGCGGCTACATGGGCGCCTTGGTGGTGGAGGCGGACGAAGAGATGATCAAGGCGATAAAAGAGGGGTACGAACGGAAGAAAGAAGATCAACAGGAAGAATGATATGATGCGACGCCCTTTCGTTTCCTCGTAGTACATAAAGTATAACTTTATGTGCTCAAGTAAATGTGAGCGTAAGCGAACATTTACTTGCTTTATCCCATCAGATACAGAGCAACCAATCTACCCTCGGCTCCGAGGAGCTATCGTTCTTCATCAGGCGCACGTACTTCTCTATCGAGAAGACGCCAATGGTGTCTTCCACACTCCTACCCACCTCGAAGTACCTCTTATCTCCTTTCTCCTTGGATAGCCATCCGATGTGAGCGACGCCTATGACGTTGGAGTTGACGCTGGCCTCGATCCCGCTGCTGGTGGTGTTGCCCACGGTACTGATCTGTGTATCTTTCAGGAGACTCTCGGCGTGGGTATATTGCTCGGTGAAGACCGCACCTGCATCGTAGTTAATCACGCAGAGTTGGTCCTTCCACTTCTGGTCGTAGGTCGCCGTCTGATAGCTCACCGGGAAGTACTCGAAGTCGGCTTCCTTGCTGTAGTTGATCGAATCCCGATAGACGCTTAGCTCGAACTGTGTACGATCGTAGAAGTTGCCGCTCCCGGATATCCTCTCTGTGATCTTCTGACCGCTGTAACCAGCAGCGGTCTGACCCACAAGCTCGTGGCTCCTATAGCCTACCCCCTTTATCACCGACCATTCGTAAACATAGTTGGCAGCCGCTGCCGACCCCGCCAGCACGAAGACCGCGATCAAGACCACCAAAAACCGTCGACTCAACGTGATATCTCCCTTGCTCTGCCACCGGAATACGGTCTTGATTTAAAAACATGTCGAGATATCACCACCACCTAATTTTCATCTGAATGTATCACATCACCCTTCCAGATCCTCTAGACCGATCACCATCCTGACCAGGTCTTCCACGAGGCCCTCGTCGATCTGAGATACGTCCACCCTCCGGATACAATGTGGTACCTTAATCCCACCCAGGACGATCTTGGGCAGGTTGCTCCTCTTGAACCCCTCGACCACGGCGAAGTCCACCCCGCTCGACCGGAGTTCGTCCAAGGCCGACTCCAGGCCTCCGTCCCTGGTGACCTTGAACTGGACCCGCCCAACCCCCACCACAACGTCTGCGCCAGCCTCAAAGTGGCGCCTGGTATCGCCTTTATCCTCGAACGCATGATGGGGCATGTGTTTGACCGTTCCCACAGCCCCGTATCTTTTCAGCGACTCGACCAGAGATGTTACCAAAAGCGTCTTCCCCGATTTCTTGGGCCCCACCACGGCGATGGTCTTCAAGAGAACACCGTCTCAACGCGTAAGGAGGACCACCAGGAACTTGGTGTACGTATCCAGATCCTCTAACGTTACGTTCTCGTCGGCCCCGTGAGGGTTGCTGTCGGTCTGACGGCCCACCCCGTAGGCGCATGCGGGGATGCCTGTTACCTCTGCCGCATAGGATTGTTCTAGACTGTACTGGGCCCCTACCAGCTCCGGTTTCCTCCGGGCGGCCTTCTCCAGGGCGTCGCTCACTCTGCCCACCCAGGGATGGCGGGGATCGATGCACATAGGCGGATACCCCATCCAGAACTTCCAGTCCAGGTTCTTCTCCAGACCCTCCAGTACCCGTTCCATCTCAGCGACCGCATCTTCCATCCTCTCGTCGGGGACCACCCTGCGGTCACCCCTGATCGTGCATTTCTCGGGAACTATGTTCTCCTTGATCCCCCCACGGATCACCGTCACGTTCAGCATCGGCCTGACCCGGGTCACCCCGAACTCCTCCAGCTCCGAGCTGGCCTTCAGCGACGACCTTCTCGATTCCACCTCGCTCTTGTGATCCAGGATGGCTTCGATCACCGGCAGGGCCTCTTCGATGGCGTTCACCCCCAAAAAGCTCGCTCCAGAATGAACCGATCTTCCGTGAACCGTGACCTGCCAGGTAATTATGCCGTTGGACCCGATCACCACGTCATCGGAGAAGCTGTCCATACAGAGCATGTAATCTCCCTGGATCAGGCCGGTGTCGGCGAGGTAGCAGAGACCCGAGTATCCACCCACCTCCTCGTCGGTGGTCAAGACCACCTCCAGGTTGTAACGGTGCTTCCCGCACGTATCGATCATTCGGAGGGCGGCTATCAGAGCGGCTACCGCGCCCTTGGAGTCGGCTACCCCTCGGCCGTAGACCCGGCCGCCCCTTATGGTGATATCGAATGGATCGGCAGACCAGCCTTCGCCCGGGGGCACCACGTCGAGGTGGGTGTAGATCACCACAGTCTCTTCCGCGCCCGCGTCCAGGCGCGCCCGGAGGTTGACCCGATCGCCCTCCAGCCCCGGAATGTCGCACCTCTCTCGGAAGACCTCAGGAGGGATCACGATCTTCTCCACGTCGAAACCCAGATCTGCGAAGAGGGGGATCAGATAGTCCACGATCTGGTGGTAGAACCTGCCGGGGGGCGCAACAGTCTCAAAGCGTATCAGATCCCGCAGTACCTCCAATAGGTAAGACGTATCCGAATCCAGATGCCTATAAGAATCCATATCTCTCAGCAGGTTTATACGAATGTGGGCCCTATTAAATGCTTCTCTAAACGACCTCGCGGGTCAAGTTTTTTCCTCAGCGGTGCATCAAGTCTACACTTGACCATATAATTAACAGGTTGGGCTTTGTCATATCGAGTCCAATTTGTTTCAGGCGGTTCTCGACATTCATATTCAAATGTGACAGTATAACTTTATGAGATTGATGACCGAATAATTTTGTACAATGGCCATAACGTCCGAAAGTATTAAAAGAATGAATAACGTATGGGTCATGGAGTATTCTGAAGACGACACGTACGACACTCTAAAAAACAGGAGCGATCCTATGCAATATTCCGGAAAAATGCTCGGATTTATGATCACGGTTGTCATATTATGTGGTATCACATTTCAGGCAGCCGGGTAGTGCTTTTGCAGTGAGTTGAGGTTATATACTATTACGTCCTATCTCATTGTGGGAGTAACAATATGGGTCGAAGAGGTCCAAAACCGGGATTCAATGATGTTGCATGTCCTAACGAGGATTGTGACTTGTACGGAG
>JAUWQF010000069.1 GCA_030611205.1 Methanothrix sp. | reverse complement strand
TTTAAGTAGTGCATTATACTCCATTACAGTAGATTCAGGTTTTTGTTGTAGAGGAAATCTATTAAATCTTAACTTAATCGAATTTAAATAACAAATTTTTACATCCCCCTACTTTTTTACTCCAAAGTCTTGTAATTCATTAATGTCGGTAGTCATATTATGAAAAAATAACTTTTTATTGATTCTTATTAATGGTTTCTAATGAGGAGTATCTTTAATTAAGACACTTTTTATTAAAACTCCTTGAATTATTGTAGTATCAAGTCACTTTTAAATAGAAATTATATTAAAAATTAAATTTCATGTCAATTTTTATAACTTTTGAATTTAAGAACCACTTTTTACTAGAACTTATTTAGTTTAGTAATAAAAGGAACTTCTTTTCAATAATGCTATATGAATAAGGTTTTATAGTTGAATTAATATTTTTTTTTTGAAAGGAATGGTTTTAGTTATATTTCATTAGGTATCTTTTTATGGAAGAAGAATTCGAATTTGATGATATGGAAGACGATGATTATCCAGAAATGTGTGATTATTGTTATCCCGATAATATGAATCGTCCTTGGGTTGAAATTTTTGATTGCAACGATCCTGATATAAGGTACTTTAGGAAAAATTATGGTTCCAAACTTAAGCATATATGTGATGATTGTTGCACAGAAAGAATATTAGATGGTAATTGTTATCCATTAGACTGTAAAATTTTTGAGCAGAAGTATTTAGGTTTAAGAAAACCTCAAATAATAGAAATTTTAAAAAAAAATAATATTCCTTATGAGGATGAAGATTCTAAAATCAGCGCAAAAAAAAATAAATTTGGAAATTATGAATATAGTTATGAATGGTACTATTTTTTTAAGAATTTACCTAATATACTAGATGGAGGACGAGAGGTCGATTTTCAAGATATTAGAGTGTTATATAATTCAGAAACAAGCACTAAATTGCAAATTATTGGAGAAGACTCGAGTTTACTAATTAACCTAAAAGTACTTGACGCCTTTAAAGAAAGTGGTTTTATTATTTCGAATTATTATTTAAAAGAGATTGAAAGAGAAAATGAAGGAGAATCCTTTCAAATCAAATTGTTTATAGCAAAATTCGAGAAAGAAGAGGGAAATTTTCATTCTGAATATCTTGTTTTACGCATGTTTTATGGCACTTATATTGATTATAGAGCATCAGAATATTTATATGATCCCCACCAAATTCGAATAAAGACAGTAAATCTTATCAAAAAAGAAGATGAGGATTCTTTTCAGACATTAAAGATATATTTTGCAAAAATTGATCAAAGAAAGGTATATTATAACACTGAAAAAGGTTTTTATAAAAAAGAAATAATACCTTATATTAAAAATCAAATTGATAAAAATCTTAAGAGGGCAAGAAAAAAAGGCGCAAATTTCATAATTTTTCCAGAATACTGTCTTCTATCGTGTCATATTCCAGATTTAATAGAATTTTCAAAGAAATATAATATTTTAATAATAGGAGGAAGTGAGAGGATGATAAGTAAAGAATATAATTTGGATTTGAATAAAAGCGCAGCATTTATAATTAATCCAAATGGAGAGATTAAAATACAACTAAAAAATATTCATGGAAAAGATGATCCTCCATTTCATCCTGGACAAGAATTAATAATTTTTAATTCGAAATTTGGATCTTTTTGTGTATTATTATGCTCAGATTTCCTACATGATAGTCTATTACTTAAGATCCAAGAACAAGTAGATTTCTTCTTAGTATTATCATTCAATCGAGATATTAAAACATTTAATTCAAGGGCATATGAGAGATGTTTAACGAATTATTGTTATGTTTTCATAAATAATATCAAGAAGTATAAGGGTTGGGGAATATATACTCCGTTTTCAGGGAAAGAGAGACATATAAAACTTCCAAGATCAAATTTATTTGAAGTAAATCTGAGGGAATTTTCTCTCCATCGGAGAAAGATAGCAAAGTCAAAAAATTATAAAAATCTCCTAAGTGATACATTTTATAATTATGGATTCTATCATTATAAATAGCCTTGTTCTATGTAATCAATTAATAAAGGAAAAAATATAGTGCAAAATATATAGGAAAAAATGTAAATAAATATTGGATAAAAATAAAAAAGATAAACCATGGGTACTAAAATAAATGAATTAGTGAAAGATGTAAGAAGGACTATTACTTTTGATAACCTATTAAATAAACGCATAGCCATTGATGCGTTTAACACGAATTATCAATTTTTAGCAATTATTAGGCAAAGAGATGGCACTCCTTTAAAAGATTATAATGGTAATGTGACTTCTCATATATCTGGATTATTTTATCGAACAATAAATTTTTTAGAGTTTGGAATCAAACCAATATATGTGTTTGATGGGACTCCTTCTGAATTAAAATTAGATACAATAAAAGAACGAAGGAGAATTCGGACATGGCGGAGATCTATTCCCAGGGCAGGCTCTGGTTCAAGGTGCCGGAGACGATAAATATCAGGATCACCGGCCGGCTGGGACCCCGCGTCTCCGCCAAGGATCTGGCCCTGATGGCGGTAGGCGAGCTGGGCGCCGACGGTGCCACCTACAAGGCCCTGGAGTACACCGGCGAGGTCGTCGAAGATCTCACCATCGCCAGCAGGATGACCCTCTGTAACATGGGAGTGGAGATGGGGGCCAAGGCTGCGATAGTACCACCAGACAGGACCACCGACGCCTACCTCGAGGGGAGGGCCAGGCGCCCTTACCGGCCACTGCATTCGGATCCTGGATCCTACGACGATGAGATGGAGTTCGACGTTGCCGGTCTGGAACCTCAGGTGGCGGCTCCCTTCCGGGTGGACAACGTATCACCTGTGAAAGACCTGGAAGGAACCGAGGTGGATCAGGTCTTCATCGGGACCTGCACCAACGGCAGGTTCGAGGACCTGGCGGCGGCAGCCCGCATGGCAGAAGGAAAGAAGTTCGTGGTCAGGACCCTGGTGATACCTGCATCCCGGGAAGTTCTCCTGGAGGCCCTCTCCACGGGGGTGCTGGAGGTCCTGGTCAAAGCAGGGGCCATGATCGGAACTCCTGGGTGCGGTCCCTGCCTGGGAGCCCACATGGGTGTATTGGGCGAGGGCGAGGTCTGCCTCTCGACCGCGAACAGGAACTTCCCGGGCAGGATGGGAAAAGGCAGCCTCGTCTACCTGGCCTCTCCGGAGACCGCTGCCGCCACCGCCCTTCACGGCAGTATCACCGATCCGCGGGAGGCCTGAGGCTCTGAGCCCGAGGCGTCTGAGGTTCGACCTTCACGTTCACTCCAGTTACTCGTACGACGGCAGGGACGGCGTAGAAAAGATCCTGGATGTCGCCTTGAGGAAGAAACTGGACGGAATCTCGATTACCGACCATGACACCCTGGAGGGGTCTTTTGCCGCCCGGAAGCTGGTCGAGGAAAAGGGGCTGGACCTGGTGGTCGTGCCGGGGGCGGAGGTATCCACCTCGGAAGGACACCTGCTGGCCCTAGGCATAGAAGAGCTTCCTTTGATAGGAATAAGCCCCGAAGAGACCATAGAGGCCATCCACGGGCAGGGGGGGATCGCCATCGTGCCTCACCCCTACCATCTTTTCAGGCACGCCATCTTCAGGATACCGGACTGCGACGCCGTAGAGGTCTACAACTCCAAGCACCTCCTGGGCGTGGCCAACGCCTGGGCGCGGCGAAAGGCGAAGAGACGCGGCCTTCCCATGGTAGCAGGAAGCGACGCCCATATTGCAGATACCGTGGGACTGGGGGTCACGGTGATCTATGTGGAGGACGGTGACGTGCTGGAGGCGATCCGGGCGGGCAGGGTGAAGATAGAGGGTCGCCGGACCCCGCCGTGGGTCTTCGTGGGCCAGATGGAACGGTGGGTTCGCAGGCACGTAGGGTGGAAGTAGACGAGAGGCGGGCCCAGCATTGATAGGCTCTCGGATCCCGGTCTCGGCACCCAGACGAGTTCTTAGACGGCCTTTGGAGCCCAAAGACCGTGTCGATCTGAGCCATCTTCAGAAGAGCTTTGTCTGGAGGTCGCGGTCGCTGGACCGTCCTGCCGGTGGAAATAGGTACTCCCCCTCAGGGTCATGCTCTCCGTACCGCCTCCGGGCCAGATCCCGGTCGCGGACCGCGTAACAGTAGACGCATCCGTGGGGGCAGGTATCGTACTCGCCGACGTCCCGGGAGGCGTAGCATCTGCAGTCCGGTCGTTTCCCCTTCAACCTCGCCCTGATGGGCCGCCCGCCAATCTCGGATAGCCTGCGGGCATCTACACACCTGGCCGCCTCGATGCCGGGTACGAGATACCGGCGTTGTGAGCATACCGTCAGTCGCATCTTGTGCGACCCTGCTGCCCGGGCCAGCTCGGCCACGAGGTCCGACTTGACCTTATCCGGCGGGTCCTCCCAGGTGAACCCGAACCTCCGGGCGGCTCGGTCCAGGCTGTTTTTGGTCTTCCTGTAGATCTGGGCGAAGGATATCACCACCTCGTCAGAGGTCCCTTCCAGCGCCCAGGCCAGAGCCTCGAAGTTCTGCCGGTGAAATTCGACCGGGGTGAGAGAGGTGAACAAGATGGGATCGTAGCGCCATACCGCCACCTTTGGGCCGTACGTCTCGGCAAGCGTTCTCATATGTGCAACGGACCGCTCGGCGTCGACGACGGAGGACTCCAGCTCTCGGGGATAGGAGGTGATGGTATACTGGACCATGAAGGGCCGACCGAATTGCCGGACGAGATCCAACCTGCCCAGGAATGGGCCCAGGTTCTTGGTCCAGAAGACGAAGCCGTCTACGTCTTCTTTTCCGAGGCTGACCCGATAGACCCGACGGTTGTAGGGGTTGACCATCTTGCATAACCCCGCCTCCAACCGGTTGATGAACCAGTCCCCGTAGAAGGCGGGGATGTCGGTCTTGTAGCTGGCGGAGATTATCATCCCATCTTCCTTCTCAAAAGGTGTTGTCGGGGTCGTCTATCCCGGCGCCGATCTTCGGGATATTATACTCTCCACCGACCCGCTCCAGCTTGATGCTGTTATAGGCGGTCCCGATGGTCTCGAGGGATAGGCCGCTACAACCGGCGTTCTTGGCACGGAGCACCTCAGAGAGCGGTATCATCCAGGCCTCTTTCGATCTACCCGGTCCTTGCCGGAGCTCCACCGCCAGAAACCCCCGTCGCCCCGATCTCCAGACGAAAGAGTTCATCCTGTCGAGCTGGTGGATCCCGGACTCGTCGGTGGTGAAGTGCTGGGAAAAGTAGAGCTTTCTCGTCTTACGGGTGTTCACGCTCTTCGCCTCGATCGCGAGGTACCATTCCGGATCGAGGCTATCTACCACGATATCGCAGGGTTGATACGTGTACCGACTCTGCTTCTGTCGATACGCTATACCCCGTATGCCGTTCGTCTCAAAAAAGATGTTGTAGGCACGAACCAGCGATATTTCAAAATCGTTACGCGGCATAGGCGCTCCTCATCCTCGCCCAAAAACACATCCGAGACTGTTCGATCTCGATCGATCATTCCTTGCGCACCGTCTCATAACGCCCTCTCCATCGCAGACCGGACCTCGATACATATTAACCGGCCGCATCCAAATTTTGGCACATATCTCCGACCGTATTTATGATATGCTCATCGACTATAACGCTTATCGCCGTCTCGATCTTCACCCGGGCGGTGGGTGACATCGGTTCATGGGAGGGACCTTGGGCGACAAGGTCGAGGAGGAGGCAAGATTGTTCAGATCACCAATGGATTTTATCATAACTATACATCTAATGATTGAATAACTCAAGCTCAATTTATCCACATGAGATAGCGAAGAGCCGTATAACTTTATGTGCTCAAGTAAATGTGAGCGTAAGCGAGTATTTTCTTGTGGAGCTATATATGATCACCTCAATCAGTTTCGGAGAGATGATACCCTGAGCACAGAATGGCACTCCCTGTCCACCGAAGAGGCCCTCTCCAGGCTGGACTCGGGAGAGGATGGCCTGAGTCCTGATGATGCAGCCAGACGGCTGGAGGAGTACGGTCCCAACGAGCTGGTAAGGCTCGACCGCCCATCCCCCGCGCGGATCTTCCTCCACCAGTTCGAGAACTACCTCATCATAGTGCTGATCGCCGCCTCGGCCATATCTTGGATCTCGGGTGAGACGACGAACGCCTATGTCATTTTAGGCATAATACTCTTCATATCGCTCCTCGGTTTCTCCCAGGAGTACAGGGCAGAGCGCGCCATGGAGGCTCTGAGGGAGATGGTGGCACCAGAAGCGGATGTCATCAGGTCCGGCAAGCTCACTCCCATTCCGGTCGAGGAGCTCGTTCCCGGAGACGTGATCCATCTTGAGGCGGGCGACAAGATCCCTGCCGACGCCCGCCTCCTGGAAGGGACAGCCTTCGAGGTGGTGGAAGCCTCTCTGACGGGAGAGTCGCAACCCCTGAGCAAGGACCCAGCATCGGTGGGGAAAGAGACACCTCTGGCCGAGAGAAGCGACATGCTCTTCATGGGAACCATCGTGGTGTACGGGAACTGCAGGGCCCTTGTCACCTCAACAGGCCAGCAAACAGAGCTGGGCAGGATAGCAGGCCTGATCCAGAAAAAACCCGAGGATCCACCGCTCAAGGCCAAGTTCCAGCAGCTTGCAAGACACCTGGCTCTTGTCGTCTTGACGGCATGCGTAATCATATTCTGGATAGAGATGAGCAGAGGGTCTCCGGTTCTGGATACATTGATCATAGCCGCTGCCCTGGCCGTTGCCGGAATTCCCGAGTCTCTGCCATTCGTGGTGACCATAACCCTGGCCCACGGAACCCAGATAATGGCCCGGAAGAATGCGATAATAAGAAGACTCCCTGCCGTGGAGACGCTGGGCTCCACCACAGTGATCTGTACCGACAAGACAGGCACCCTGACAAAGGGAGAGATGACGGTCCGCCAGATCCGTACTTCCAGAGCAATAGAGGTTACTGGCTCGGGATACGATCCCACCGGTTCTTATCTTTTTGACGGTCTCGTCTTCGATCCCTCGGAGGACGAACACCTCTTCTCGCTCCTTACTGTCGGTGTCCTCTGCAACAACTCAGATTTGATTGCCGGCGATGGTTGGCGCATAACTGGCGATCCCACCGAGGGTGCGCTGATCGTGGCCGCCCGCAAGGCAGGTTTGCAGGTGAGGGATCGCTACACCAAGGTCCTGGAATATCCTTTCGACTCCGAGCAGCAGAGGATGACCACCCTTCATCGATCTCCAGATGGCGAGATCGCATCGATGAAAGGTGCACCGGAGGTGGTACTCCGGTTCTGCAGTCATATCAGAGACGCGGACGGTGTGAGATCGATGACCGAGAGGGACCGCCAGAAGATCCTGCAGACAGCGGACGAGATGGCAGGTGAGGGTCTGCGCATCCTGGCCATGGCCTGTAAGGAGATGGCGTCCGGTGGTGCGTCTTTCGATAGAGAAGAGATGGAGAGGGAGTTGGTCTTTACAGGCCTCGTGGGGATGATGGATCCTCCCAGGCCCGAGGCGGAGGAGGCGATCCGCATCTGCAGGCTCGCTGGCATAAGGCCTGTGATGATCACGGGAGATCACCGCCTGACTGCAAGGTCTATCGGAAAGGAGCTGGGCATAATCGATCAGGGGGACGTCCTGGAGGGGACCGACCTCGACCGGATGAACGATGATGAGCTCTTCGAGGTGATCGAGGAGATCTCGGTCTTTGCCAGGGCCACGGCAGAGCACAAGGTGCGCATAGTTGAGGCGCTGAAGAGACGGGGTCATATCGTGGCCATGACCGGGGATGGGGTGAACGATGCGCCTGCTTTGAGAAGGGCCGATATCGGGGTTGCCATGGGAATAACCGGCACAGAGGTGTCCAAGGAGGCCTCTGACATGATCATAACCGACGACAACTTCGCCACCATCGTCTGTGCCGTCGGAGAGGGGAGAAGGATATTCGATAACATCAGAAAGGCCTCCTCTTATCTGCTGTCATGTAACTTTGCCGAGGTGATGACCATGTTCGTTGGGGTGATGCTGGGACTGCCCGTGCCCCTGCTGGCTCTACAGATCCTGTGGATAAATATCGTCACAGACGAGTTTCCAGCCATAGGACTGAGCGTGGAGCCTGCTCACGGTGGACTGATGCTGAGAAAGCCCCGTCACCCCGAGGAGTCGATCCTCACCAGAGGCCTGTTCATGTACACCCTGGGCATCTCCACGGTGATCTTCACCGGAGTGCTTGGCCTCTATGCCCTGTCGCTGCACACGGGTGAGAGCCTGGAATATGCCAGAACTACCGTCTTTGCATCGCTGGTGATCTTCGAGCTTTACAACGCCTACAACAGCAGATCTCTCCACGAGTCCATCCTTGATATGGACCCGATGAAGAACAAAAAGCTGATCGCGGGTTTGTTTGCATCTCTGATTGCTCTGCTGGCAGCGGTGTATCTGCCCATCATGCAGGCAATCTTCCAGACGGTGCCTCTGGAACTGGAAAGCTGGGCGGTCATTCTTGTGGTGTCTTCGACAGTTGTTCTCGCTGCGGAGCTGTTGAAGCGGAGAATCCCGGATCTCTGATCCGGGTCGAAGTAGTTTGCGCACCGTCACTGTGTTGGGGTGATCCTCGGCCAGGCGATCCTGGAGACCCTAGGCCAGGACGACTCGGCCGGGTAGCACCCCTCACCACAAGGGCTAAACCATCGCAAAACGTTAAAGTTTAACCATGAGATTTTTGGGCGTCAAAGTTCCCGAAGAGCTGGAGGAGATGATCATCGCCACCGGCCGACCAAAGTGGGAGGTGGTGAGAGAAGAGCTTATCAGTTTGATTGATGAGATGATCGCGTTTTACCATGCTAAAACTAAGGTTAAACCAATTCTTGAAGCAATCGAGTCTTTCCATGGCCGAGGACGAGAGCCCCTGGTATCGGAGGTAGCGGAGAAGGTGGGCATGGATTCCCGGCCCATGGGGGTCTTGCTGAAAAAGCATGGTATCCAGTCCAGGAAGACGCACCGGCAGGGGGCAGAAGGGCGATACTTCACCTTCGATCTGAGGGACAGAATTGAGGCGATGCTAAAGGCGGGTGCTATATGAGACTTCGAGTGGTGAGGGTAAAGGACGAGATCCCTAAGCTGAAGCCTAACGAAAGAATGGTTCACTTGGCTTTCAGACCTACCATGGTAGACATAGTGAACTTGGTGGGGAGATGCCCCGGGCTAGAGGCTGTACAGATTCCTCTATCTCGTCACAGGAAGTTACCCTCGGACACCCGTCGCATCTTGGAGGTACGGGGCATCGATCTGCTGGCAGGTGATGCCCGAAGCCACAAATCGGATACAGGCGAGTACGTCGTGGTGGATGAGGTCGTTATCGAGGAGATCAAAGAGATGGTATCTGAGGGGGTGGGTGCCGAAGAGGTCGTTGCCAGAGTCCAGAGGACCGCCAGGTTAGCGCCGGATCTGATCAGGTACATCATTAAGACAAGCATCTGAGGTGGTGGTTGGGATGAAACTTTGCGCCGTACAGTTTCGACCACGCCTTGGGCGAGATCTGTTTCGTGATCTGGGTGGGCATGAAACTCACTCACCTTTCATGAGATCGGTTTTGGCACGACTGAGAAATTCCTCTGCGAACGTTATCACGAATTCGGCCTCTTCTTCGCCGACCAGAACTCCGCCGTACTGGACGTTATGCCTCGAGAGCCTGATCTTGTCGAAGGTCTTGAGTAGATCGATGATATGGCCTTTGTATAAGGTCCTCAGAGCGATGCCGAGGCAGTAATGGCTCCGTTCCGTATATCCTTCTGCGAAAAGCAGAGCCCTTGCCGAATGGAACGCGCTGTTGTAGGCTGCGATCTCGACCATCTCGTGTTCTTCGATCTCGATGTTGCGTTCTGCAGAACGGAGAAATCTCTCGGCAATCTCCAGGGAGCTTTCGACCCTTTCCGGTGCTCTGGGATCCTTTTTGATTAGGCCTTTGTCGATACATTCGTCGAGCCTCATAGCTCGACTCCCTTTATGAGGATGTGATCTCTCAAGACGCTCTTTGCGAAACTGTTGCCTTCTTTTTTCATGCTCTCCCACCTGTAGTAAGGCACTACCGTCAGCTGGACTTCTCTTCCCAAGCCCTCTTGAAGATCTAGGACTCGGTCTTTGTTCACGTCTGACTCTTCGCCAATCACCAAGAGGTCGAGATCGCTCTTCTCGTCGAAGTTCCCCCTCACGAAGCTGCCGTATATCGCGAGGGACGTGCTACCTTCAGTCAGACTCTCTATGCCGAGATTTTTGAGCTTGAGGAGGTAGTAGGTCTTCATCATCTCCCTGGCGACAAAGTCATCCCTGTTAAGCCTGAAGAGCCGGAGGTTGCCTTTCGCCTCTTCTAGGATGAGGTCATCGTCAACCAAGGCGTCACAGTAAGTCTTGGCACTTCCGGGACTGATGTCTAAATCCCTGGCAAGTTCCCTGAGGTAAATTTTTTCGGATGGATAGGTCAAGAATCGTTCGAGCACTCGGAATCCTACGAACCTTCTCAGCCAATTCATTCAATAGGTTGAACGATCGTTCGATAAATAAAACTATCGTTCATTTTAGCTATACGATTGTGTAGATAGAACGAATAAGATCACATACTACATGACTTTCGGCCATATAGATTATAGCGACATATTAAATCGGACAAGCTTGAAATTGTACTGCACCCGATTAAGTATTTCATTCCCATGCAGTTAGTTGGAGGGGCGCTTAGTGCCGATTCTAACTTTCTCATAATATCTTCATGTTTTGGTAGATTAATATTGTCTAATCT
>JAUWQF010000019.1 GCA_030611205.1 Methanothrix sp. | reverse complement strand
GCATCTAGCTATACTGAAGTCACTAAGTATTAGGCGAAATTTTCTGGTAAGATTCCATAAAAACAAGGTCAATAGTGAATGTAACAAGCCAAACAACACTAATTTGTCGCCATTTGTTGATGGAGGATACCTTGCGGATTTTTGATATGTGTTTCCGTGATTTTGGGGTGCTGTATGCATAGGGTACAAGTAGGATAGTATTGTTGATTGTGGGTAATTGTTGGACAGCCTCTATAGGTGAATTGAGTCGATCTCTATGTGAGCCGTCTTTTGTGGATCGAGTTCATCGTAGTTGGTCATCGTCTCCCGGTAGTTCAGGGCTATATGCCTGTCTATTATGATACTCTCCATCCACATGGTACCGTTTCCGCTGACCAGCTGATGCTCACAGAACTGCGCGTACTGTATTGGTTCTGGGAGAGGCGGGTTAGCTATCGCTATACCACAGGCTAAAACTAGAGCTATTGCTGCTACTCCCTTCATTGTTATCCTACTCCAATATCTTTGCGTAACATATGTAATATAATCGTATATAACATTTTGCACTCAGTCAGTACTAGAGATACGTATTAATGTTAATAGGGCACCATTTAGGGCACCATTTTCCTCCAGCCGCTGTCATGCGGTGCCTAAGTCCAGACCGCTTTCAAGTGCGATCTCACGTTCGTATGAGAGAAAAGAGGGCTCCTCGCTCTTTTCTCTTGACTTCTGAACCTTGCTCAATGCTTTTGCAAGGTTTTCTACGACCTCCGGGAGATTTTCCTTGCGTTCCACTAACCCGATGGCACCACCCATTTAAAATAGTTTTCAGACAGTCCGAAGCCAGCCCGGGCCCCCACCCCAAGCAGCATAAAGTTTCGGGCCTGGAAGCTACTCTTCGAGCACCTTCTCCCTGATCAGCGCCTTCAGCGCCTCTTCTGCGTCGGTGGTGATCTCCGGCTTGTGGTACATGGTGCACCTGGAGGGCATGGGTATCAGATCCTCGTCCAGGAGCAGGTAATGAGCCTCATCCATACCCATCTCGCCCTCTGCGTACCGCCCCAGGACATCTCTGACCACCGACCGCTCTTCCGACCCCAGACTTCCGAACCGCTCCACCAGGCCTTCGATCTGCTCTTTCATTAGGATACCTCGAGAAAAGCTCGGACGGGATACGATATATCATCTTCTTCGTGGTGGCGATACAAAGGGCTAAATCGAGACGGCGGCAGAAGTCTCCAAAGATTAAGAACAGAGAAGTGAGAGGAGGTGATGCGAGATTTATATCGATACCTCCCCTGTCCTGACCTTGACCGATCGGACCACCGGTACGATGAAAGAGCTAAGCCTCAACCCTTTCGGCCACGGCAGAGGTGATGATTGCCAGGGCTATGCCCGCAAAAACCCAGCCGAAAAGCCATGACTATGTAATCCAGGCCGCCCATGTCATTGTAAATGGGCAGATCGGATGCCTTCCAGCTCTTCCTTCGTAAAAGTGCACTCCCCCTCGATGGTCACCCTCTCAGGCAGCGTGCCGAACCTCGCCCGGAGTATCAGGTCTGCCAGCTCTTCTTGCATCACCCTGGCGATGCCCACGATAGACGTAGTAGGCCGGGGGTTGACGTCCACGACCCTGGGCAGATCGCCCACCACCAGGTCGATCCCGGCGTAGCCTCTGAGATCCAGAGCCCGGACCGCCATCCTTGCCACGGAGAAGATCTCCTCCTCCCGTGCCGAAGGGTAGGGAACCTGGCTCCCTCTGTACTCGACAGAGCCGTCCATATCGACCAGCTGTCTGTTCAGCGTCAGGGGTAGTACCCGGTCTTCGGAAGATACTAGGCTGACGCTCAGGTGCTCCCCTTCGTGGTACCTGGTGACCATGCGGTCGTCGTTCTCAGGTATATTGGATACGATCTCCACGCCCTCGGACGCGCATCCGTACCTGGGCTTGAGGACGTAGGGTCCAGGTCCACCATCGGTCCGGGTGACGACTTCCACCACGGGAACGCCCCGCTTCTCCAGGACTATGGTACAGGAGGCCTTGTCCGCGCAGAGCCCGGCGCTCTTCGGAGACGATCCCAGGTTGGACGCGTTCTCTTCCATAGCCTCCACAAAACCTGGGATGAGATCGTCCGGTGCGATCACCAGCCCGGCGTCTGCATCGGCTTGTGCCAAAAAGTCTCCGAACCCGCTCCGCAGCAAGACGGGCTCTCCTGCGCCGATCACAGGTCCAGCGGTGGGGTAAACTACCTCGTGACCACAGCGCTGAAAGCTGGCGGCCAGGGTGGACAACATCGCCATCCCCTCGACCCAACAGGTTCCCAGAAGCCCGGTGGCCACCGCATATTCGGCCAGCAGTATCCTCATACCAGCATCTTCGTATCAGTACTGCCGGGCCATCAGAACGCACTTCTCGGTCTCTGCACCGCAGATCAGACACCGACCCTCGAACGTCTTCTCGGGTTTCCAGGGCTCGCCCAGCATGGAGACGCCGATCTCGTCCTCCAGCCGGTGACCGCAGTCCTCGGAGCCGCACCAGCCCACCCTGGCCATCCCCCTTTCGGTCTGGTCCCGGGCCTCTTCCACCGTGGTGCAGTCCTTAATCCTGCTCTCCATGAACTCCCGGGCGGCAGCCTGCATGGCGGCCTGGAGACCTTCTGCCTGCTCGAAGACGGCGTCTTTGATCTCCTTTTTGGCCACCGTCACCTTCTTACCGTCTCGACGCGCCAAGACCGCCACCCCCTGCTTTATGTCTCTAGGACCCACCTCGATCCTGATGGGGACGCCATGAAGCTCCCATTTATAGAACTTGGATCCCGGCCGCTCGTCGCCATCGTCGGTCTTCACCCGGACGCCGGCGTCGGCGAGCTGCTCGTGGAGCGACCTGCATACCCGGATCACCTCATCCCTGTCCTTGTCTTTGAATATGATGGGAACGATCACCACCTGTACGGGAGCCACTGACCAGGGGAGGACGAGACCGTTATTGTCACCGTGTGCCGAGACCAACGCGGCGATACATCTCTCCGAGATGCCGTAGCAGGTCTGGTTCACGAACTCTTGCTCTCCTTCGGTGTTCTCGTAGGTGATCTCGTAGGTGGCGGCAAAGTTGGTGCCCAGATGGTGCGCGGTCCCGATCTGGAGGGTTCTGCCGTCGGGCATTATGGTATCCAAGGCGATGGTATAATCGGCTCCCGGGAACTTGTCCCAGGAAGGCCGCCTGATGAATACGAAGGGTACCGCCAACCGCTCGTAGAACCTGGCATAGATCTCCAGCGCCGCCTCCACCTGATCAGCCGCCTCGTCCCAGGTGGCGTGGGCGGTGTGAGCCTCCTTGAAAGATGTGATCTCTCTCAACCTGATCAGCGGTCTGGTATGCTTGGTCTCGTACCGGAAAGAGTTGATGATCTGGTAGATCTTCAAAGGCAGGTCTGCGTGGCTCCTGATCCAGAGCTTGAACATGGGGTATATCGCGGTCTCGCTGGTGGGCCTGAGAGCAAGCTTGACATCCAGAGGCGTCGTACCCCCGTGGGTGACCCAGTAGACCTCGTCCTCGAAGCCCTTGATGTGCTCGGCCTCCTTCATGAACTCGGTCTCTGGTATGAGCAGGGGGAACTGAGTCTCCTGGTGATCGATATCCAGCATCTCTTTGATTATGTCGTAGACGTTCTTGCGCAGGGCGAACCCGAAGGGGTACCAGACGCACATGCCCTTGACGGGATATCTGACATCGATTATCTCCGCGACTTTCAGGAGCTCGTGATACCATTCACTGAAATTTTCTTTACTCGGTATTTTGGACTCGGTCATTCCATCACCGGTACAGCCTGTGGGTCGATAAAGGGTTGAATGACGATGGGTGTAATCAGCGTCTCGATCACCGCCGCCAGAAAGAGGAAGAGCACCACCCATCTCAGGAGACGGAGGGCGAACCTTACCTCCCCACCCAGGTCAACATCCTTCCCCAGGAAGGTGAGCAAGAGGAGGTGGCCCAACCTGAACCCCACGCCGATGCAGATCAAAACGGTAGGCAGCTCGATTATGCCGTGAGGCAGTATGGCGGCGACCAGGTACATAACCCCGATCGTATCGATCGCATGATAGCCGATGACGCCCAGCACCACCCCGTTCAGCACCGCCACCAGGGCAGGAACGATACCGAATCCTATCCCCAGAAGCATGGCTATGGTCGAGGCGAAGAGGTTGTTCAGGAATATGAACCCCATCATCATAGGCGGACTGAGACCCAGGATCCATCCCAGCTTGCTTCCGATCTCCTCCATGCAAATCGCGACAAGCTGAGGATCCCTGCTCGCGGCCACGAAGCCCAAGATCGCCGATCCTACAAAGAGGATGACGGAGAGGAGGATGTAACCGCGGATGAACCTGAGGTACGCCACATCGTCTTTCCAGTTCAAGTTAGATCTCCGTCTTGTCGATACTCCTGGCTTATATAAGACTGGCGATTTTCTTGTTGCACATAAAGTATAACGTTATGTGCTCAAGTAAATGCGAGCGTAAGCGAACATTTTCTTGGGGCCCCTGGGGCCGATCTTCGGAACTTGGGTGCAAGAGGAGCGGTCACGCCACCCCTGTCAGGTAGTACGCCCCGAAGAGGATGAGAAAGACGCCACATAAGGCCAGGGCCCTCCTGTAGCCGGTTTCTGATATGACAGTCCTGCCCCTGTCCAGACTGGTAGAGACGAGGGTGTACCATCCGAAGTCGGCACCCCAGTGGCCCACCATGAACAGCACCGCCAGAAAGAGGCTACAGCGTAGCCCTGCCAGGACGAGGGCGCTTCCCACGCTGAGCCACCAGATCCAGAAGTAAGGGTTGGCGGCGCTAGTTAGCGCTCCGGCCAGGTACGGGTTGGCCGAGGCGCTGCCGTCCGGAGCGGTCATGGTGGCCGTTCTGCTCTCCTTCAAGGTCAGAGCACCGAAGATGATCAGGGCAAATCCCCCCACGACCGAGATCATGCCGGTATGTTCCTCCGCGGCCGTGGCCAGACCTCTCACTATGAGCAGGAATATCGCCACCTCCACCAGGGCGTGACCTGCGACCACCTTAGGTCCCATAGTCCATCCCCCCCGAAGGGACATATTGACAGTGGCTACCAGGGTTGGGCCGGGTACCATCGCACCCGTGAGCCCCAGGGCGAAGGCCACGACCAGAGTCTCGATCACGCCGTGCATAACGTCTCTCCATAGGTTCTTCACACATATGACAATATCATGACAATACCCGAACTTCTCCTGCCGCCGGATAAGAGTATAGGAAAAGGAAGAACAAAGACACGAAGGACAATGGACCGGTCGGGAGTTGAACCCGAGGCCTCTACCATGCCAAGGTAGCGATCTACCCCTGATCTACCGGCCCTTCGGGCGGGCGTGTGCATACATATGAAATAAAGATATCGGTACCCTCGGCAAGAAAATCCTCCATTCGGTCGGATTTACTTGAGCACATAAAATTATACTTTATGTACAACAAGAAAATGCTCGCTTACGTTCGCATTTACTTGAGCACATAAAATTATACTTTATGTACAACAAGAAAATGCTCGCTTACGCTCGCATTTACTTGAGCACATAAAATTACACTTTATGTACAACGAGAAGAGGGTCCTCACGGACGGTATTTTGGGCATCCCGTTCGTCGATCTCCGGGGCGTTTCGTCCCATCGGTATACCCCGGGCGATGATCAGCAGAGAAGCTATCACCCAGAAGCGCCTATCCGCCTCGCATGAACCTCGAACCCGTAACCTTCACCCCCATCGGAGAGGTCCGTTCAGACTTCGGCGAGCCATCCGACCCCAAGACCATGAGGAACTCCGTCTCGGTCCTGATAATCGACAAAATATACGAAGAGGCGCTGGAGGGACTGGATAAGTTCGACCACATCCTGGTGATCTACCACATCAACCGGGCCGCGGGTTACGACCTCATGGTCCATCCCATGGGCGACGCCACCCGGCCCGAACGAGGTCTCTTCGCCACCAGAACCCCCAGGCGGCCCAACCCCATCGGGGTGACCGTGGCGAAGATCCTGACGATCGAGAAGAGCGAGATCACAGTTACCGGTCTGGACGCCCTAGACAAGAGCCCCTTGCTGGACATCAAACCCTACCTCGAGCACTTCGACTCACCAGATGGGTTGGAAGCAGAGAAGGACCCCAACTACCATCCCCGAGACGGTTAGACGATGGACCCATCCGGACGATCTCGTCCTCGGAACCCACCACCCGGAGTTCCATAGCCTACCGACCTTGACCACAATTATCCCGCTACCAGCTATCCTTCTGGTATTCGATCGAGGCAATCGCCCCCTTAAACAGGATCACCTTCTTGTCCCGACCTAGACCGAGCTTCAGCTCATAGTTATTGTAACCCTCGAGCACGCCCTTGATAGGACGACCATCGACCATACGGACCATGATCGTCTGGTTCAACAACTTTGGCAAGAACTGCGGTGGGATCGGTTTCTTTATCTGGTTCTTAACGTCGTCTATCCCACTCTCACGCTCTTCATCTTCATTCATAATGACATCCCCTCCATAGGCCCGAGATCTTTAATCCGGGGTCTCGCCCATTCGAGTATATCGGGCCGCCCCTCGCTTACTCCCGCACGTGCTGGAGTCTTTCATATGCGATCATCTTCAGCTGCTCGATATCCGTTCTCTTCTCCGGGTCTTGGCTCCGTACCTCTCGTACTTTTAGGCCGGGTGCCCAGTCTGCCAGGCCTCATCCACCGCCCATTTCATCATCCTGTTGTGCCTTTCAGGCAGTCTCATTCTCCTTGCCCAAAGGCCCACCCTCGCCGAAGAGTCCACCCTCGCCGAAGGGTCCATCCTTGCCAAAGGGTCCGTCCACATCGAGGGATCCATCGCCTCCGAAGAGTCCATCCTTGCCGAAGAGTCCATCCTTGCCGAAGGGCCCGTCGTCGCCGAAGACGCCACCCTCACCGAAGATGGTCGTGTTATTTGTCGTGATGGTTTCCTCACCAGGTTTGACGTATATCATCCTATCTTCAGATTTCAAAGGAAACATCTGGGGATATCTATCAACGCTGGAGCCGCCGGGAATATTGTACTTTGAATCGCAGATGCCGTCGCTGCCACTATCTACGCAACCGAAGCTGCTATAGTAGTTGCCTATGCTGCCGCTGTCCCACTGGTTGATGCCGTCATCGAATGCATCGTTCTCTAAGTTGCCGATGAGGTTGTTTCGGTAGAGGATGTTGTTGTTGGCATCGGTGAGATAGATACCGGCATTGTTGTTATTGGCGTTGTTGTCTGTGATGATGTTGCTGCTGCTCAGATCAACGAGACCGATACCTATTCTGCTGTTTTCGGATACGTCGTTGTATGTTATGGTGTTGTTGTTGCAGGAATTAACGATACAGACCCCGATATTGTTGTTGCTGGCATCGTTGTCTCTGAGGGTGTTATTGTTACAGGAGTAAATTAGCCGGAGGCCGTTCCCGTTGTTCTTGACGCTGTTGTTTGTGATGATATTGTTGTTACTGGAATTTGTTAGGCCGATACCATCATGTTGGTTGTAGCGAACGTTGTTGTTTGTGATGATATTGTCGTTACTTGAATAGACTAGACCGATACCATCATTTTGGTTGTAGCGGACGTTGTTGTCTCTAACGGTATTGTTGCTGGAAACAAGAAGGCGAATACCGTCTACGTTATTGTCGACGTTATTGTTTGCGATCTTGTTGTTGCTGGAGTACTCGATGTAGATACTTTCACCGTCGTTGTTGCTGGCATTGTTGTCTACAATGGTATTTCTGTTGGATTCCGAAAGAGCGATGCCGTATTCATCGTTGTAACTCACATTGTTGCCTGCAACGATATTGTTGTTGGAAGCGAGAAGGTAGATGCCATTCATGTTATTATTGACATCGTTGCTCGTGATGTTGTTGTCGTCGGAATGCCAGAGATAGATATTTTCACCGCCGTTGTTGCTGGCGTTGTTACTTGCAATAGTGTTTTTGTTGGACTCCGAGAGGAGGATACCGTATTTGCCGCTATTGCTGGCGCTGTTCTTCGAGATGGTATTTTCGTTGGAGTTCGTGAGACCGATGCCGATTATGCCGTTATTGTTGGCATCGTTGTCCGTGATTATGCAGTTATCGGAGGTGTTGAGAAAGAATCCCACATCGTTACCATTGACGATGTTATATCTAATAACGTTCCCGCTTGAGAGAACTAGAATACCCGGTTTCTTCTCACCCGCGTTTGTTGCCATGAAGCCTTCGAGCGTGATACCATCTGCGTTAAGGATAATCACGCTACCGTTTCCACCTGCATCCACAACAGGCATCCCCGTCCCTCTTAGGGTCAGTTGTTTGCTTACGTTCACGTTCTCGTAGTAGGTTCCGCTGTAGACCTCAATGACATCACCCGGACTCGCCTCATCGACGGCATCCTGGATGTTGACGTAGTCGTATCCAACCGGACCAACCGTGATCGTGGGCGCCTGGTCCGCCACGGACGGGATGTTGTTGTCGTAGGAATGCCAGAGATAGATATTTTCATCGCCGTTATTGCTGGCGTTGTTACTTGTAATAGTGTTTTTGTTGGACTCCGATAGGACGATGCCGTATCTGCCGTTATTGCTGACATTGTTATCTGATATGGTATTTTCGTTGGAATTGGTGAGACCGATGCCGATCATGCCGTTATTGTTGGCATCGTTGTCTGTGATTATGCAGTTATCGGCGGTATCGAGAAAGAGTCCCACATCGTTATCATTGACGATGTTATATCTAATAACGTTCCCGCTTGAGAGAACCAGAATACCCGGTTTATTCTCACCCGCGTTTGTTGCTATGAAGCCCTCGAGCGTGATACCATCTGCGTTAAGGATAATCACGTTACCGTTTCCACCTGCATCCACGACGGGCATCCCAGTCCCTCTTAGGGTCAGTTGTTTGGTTACGTTCACGTTCTCGTAGTAAGTCCCGCTGTAGACCTCGATGACGTCACCAGGACTCGCCCCATCGACGGCATCCTGGATGTTGACGTAATCGTATCCAACCGGACCGACCGTGATCGTGGACGCCTGGGCCGCCATGGGCAGGAGCACCAAGAGCATCAGTAGCGATTTTAGTTTCATTCAATCCCCCTCCATGCTGGTATCATCGGTATTATATGAGCAACGTCCCGGCATTGTTGATAATCACATCCTGGTTAATCAGGTTTGTGGTAGTACATAAAATATAACTTTGCCTCTTGAGACCTAAACCCAGCCGAAGAGTCATCTGCAACACCGGCGACGATTATGTAACCAGATCGGTAGGGAGGATACCGCCCTGCTACCGTATCGCTTCACAGTGTTTTTTGATTCACCACGTAACCTCTGTTGAAATCTATTTATACACAAGTACACACCACAAGTGTCTATTAATATATTGATGGCAGTCTCGGCGTGGTGATAGTTATGAGACTTAGAATAGTTAGTTCCAGAGATGAGATATCCGAGCTGAATGCGAACGAAAGGATGGTTCACCTGGCCTTCAGGCCTTCGAACGTCGACCTCCTGAGCCTGTTGAGGAGATGTCCCCGGCTCAGAGTGGTCCAGATACCGCCCTCCTATCACAAGACCATGTCCGGTGCGGTCAGGCTCTTTCTGGAGATGCAAGGCGTGGATCTCTTGAAGGGCGACGTCTGGGGTCACAGGAAGGACATAGATGAGTATTTCGAGGTAAACGAAGAGACCGTCGAGGAGATCGAGTCCCTTATCTCCCAGGGCGCGAACCTCGAAGATACCACGAACACCATCCAGAACAAGACCCGTCTGGGTGAGGATATGATCAAGTACATCGCCCGGACCAAGATCTCCGTCTGATCTCGGTCCACACCCATTTCTTTTAGTACATAAAGTATAACTTTGTGTGCTCAGAGTAAATGTTCATGATACCCAGTCTCATGCCCGAAAAATGAAAATCGGCAGGCACAGGCAGCCTGGGTCGTCATTTTCATGGCAAATCCGACCGAAGGGAGGATTTTCTTATCGACTCTGTTTTTTCTGTCAGTCTCGGCGACCTACCCGATGATCGGGATGTTTTGTGACCACATACGACTCTCGCATGGTGTAGGTGACGAAATTCTTCATCTCCTCTTCGCCAACGAGTTCTTCTGTGGCGAGAACAGGAACCGAGGCCAGCTGAAGAAAAATATCGGGATGTTTTTCTCTGAGGACCTTTACATCGACCTTCCTCCTCTTCGTGACCACCTTCTCCAGCCTGTAGGGTCCTTGCCGGTCCAGCTCCAGCATCTTCGCGGCCTCGATACAGTCGTCGTACTTGTTCTTTAGTTCTTTCACTTTTCCTTGGAGATCTCTGATATGTAGCCCCAGATAATGGGTTTTTTCGAGAAGATTATCGACATTTATATATTCATCGTCCTCTCTCGGCACGCAGCCATCGACCGGATAATCGTCGAAGGGATATCCGGGTCCTTCCGGGCTTCTATCTCCTTTTGGCCCGCCAAACTTGCCTCTCCCGGGATCTGAGTTCGATGAGCTTATCTTGGCGCCGACCCCGTCTATCATCGCCACCGTCTCTTCGATCGCGTTTGAATGAGGGCTCGCTGGGTTCGGGTTCGGGTTCGCGATTGCCGTCGCCGGATCCTCCTCGGACCCGTCGAGATGCGCCCCGCGCTTCGCGATGGTGGAGGGGTCGTCTCCAGTTCTTGTGCAATACGCTCCGATCTCTTTTAGGAACAGCTCTCCGTACTTCTCCAGCTTCTTCTCGCCAACGCCGCCGATCATCCCAAACTCCGACCTGTTCCCGGGAAGCCTTGTGGCCATCTCCCTCAGGCTCGAGTCGTGGAAGATCACGTAAGGCGGGACCTTCTCGACATCGGATAGTTGCATCCTCAGATCTCTCAGGACGTCGAATAGGCGGTGATCGAAGCCCTGGTCAGGAGGGTCACGAGCTGCCTGGACCGCTTCGGCGGGCTTTGTCAGCAGGATATTCTCACCACCGGACGAGATCCCCGCACCCTTCTCCGTCAGTTTTAGGACAGGGTATTTGTCTCCTTCTTGCATCAGGTAACCGAGCTGGACCAGCTCCCTCGTAAAGGCCGACCACTGGCTGGCCGAGTACTCCTTCCCCGTGCCGTGGACCTCCAGGGCGTCGTGTCCGTTCCGGACCACCTTCCGGCTCTTGGAGCCGCGTAGGACGTCGGCGATATGACCGGCTCCAAACCTCTCTCCGGTCAGAAAGACGCAGAGCGCGATCTTCCGGGCGATCAAGGTCCCCTCTATCGTCTCTCTCGTCTCCGTGCATATGTCACAGCTGCCGCAGTTCTCCTCCCGGTACTCTTCGCCGAAATATTCCAGCAGCACCCTCCGGCGGCAGGTCCGGCTATCGCAGAAGTCCACCATCGCTTGTAGCTTCTTGTAGGAGATCCGTTTCTGTCTCTCGTCCTTGCCCTGTTCTATCAGATACTTTATCTTCTTCGTATCGCCGTAGCTGAAGAAGAGGAAGCAGTCACTCCGTTTTCCGTCTCTCCCCGCCCGCCCGGTCTCCTGGTAATAGGTCTCCAGGTCCTTTGGCAGGTCGTAATGGATCACAAAACGGATGTTCGGCTTGTCGATCCCCATCCCAAAAGCTATGGTAGCCACCACGATCTCGACGTCGTCGTTTATAAACCGCTCATGGGTCACCGCTCTCAGATGAGGTTCGAGCCCGGCGTGGTAAGGCAGAGCGCGGAAGCCTTCATCCTGGAGCTTTTTAGCCAGGCTATCCGTAGCGTTCCTGCTGAAACAGTAGATTATCCCTGGGTCCCGTCTGTGGCTCCTCAGGTACTGGAGAAGCTCCGTATAGGCACTGGATTTCGGTCTTACATGGTAGAAGAGGTTTCTCCGGTTGAAGCGCCCCCTGTAAACCCTCGGGTTTTCCAGCTTCAGCAGGTTTATGGTGTCTCTCTGGACCTCGGGAACTGCGGTTGCGGTGAGAGCGATCAAGGGCGCCTTGGGGAAGTGCACCTTGAGCAGCTTTAGCTGCCGGTATGCGGGTCTGAAATCGTGCCCCCATTCGGATATGCAGTGGACCTCATCGACCGCTACCAGACTGACCTTCAGGCTCTTCAAAAATGACAGGAACTCGGGAACCACCAGCCTTTCGGGCGCTATATATATGATCTTGATCTTGCCGTCCAGCAGATTTGATTTTATAGACTCTATCTCATAAAAACTCAGGGTGCTGTTGATGTAGGCGGCCGCGATCCCGTTCACCCTTAGACCGTCGACCTGGTCCTTCATCAGGGCGATGAGCGGAGAGACGACCACCGTCACGCCTTCTAATAGAAGGGCGGGCAGCTGATAACAGAGAGACTTACCACCGCCGGTGGGCATCAAGACGAAGACGTCTTTTTTAGCCAGAACATCCTTGATGATATCTTCCTGGGGATGGACGAACGACTCATAGCCGAAGCGCCTCTTAAGCGCCCGGTAGATGTCCTGATCACTAGGCTCGCTCATTTCCCGACCTCTAGCCCGTGGTTATGAGGACGGCGTTTAAGTTCCTTGCTGTACATAAAGTATAACTTTATGTGCTCGAGTAAATCCGACCGAAGGGAGGATTTACTTGCTCTCTACTACCTCGGAACCGATCCTGCCCGATGACGGGCGCCCTGGACCGAAGACCCGTCCTGGACAGACCTGCCTATAAAAGCTCATCTTAGTAACCTATATATAGTAAAATCACGTTAGTTGCCCCAGTGAATATAACGGATCGCCGAAATGGAACTCAGGAGATAGATATGGCCAAGTTGGGACTGGTAACCTTGGAACTGATGCTCAGAGAGCTGGAGAACCCCGGCTTCGCCGGAGACATGCCTGTCCGGACAAGTAACACGAATACGGAGACGGGTTATGAATATCAGGCCGCCTACGACGTCCGGTCTGAGAACGATGCCGGAGACCGACCGCAGGGGATGCAGACCGCTCCTGGGCCCGGACCGGTCCTGCAGTCGCCAGACGACGGTCCCATAGACGAGATGGACCGCACCCGCGACCGGGCTCCCAGGCCCGAGAGAAAGAGGCTTCCCTGGGGCTTCGCCAGCTAGGGTCGCCCATATTCACCGGGCCGGATGTACTCCGCCCATCTTATCAAATTTTCTGCTATCGCCATATTTATATCCATCTTCGCATCTCGATAACGACGGGTGATGCATCTGCAGTCGTTGAACGAGCTGGGATTTGAGGTATTTGAGGAGATGCTGGACTACGCCGAAGAGCTCCAGGTGGTCGTGACCGAGCTGGAGAACGGCACCGTGGTGGCCGACGCGGCGAAGGGTGGACTGGGTGCGGGGATCTATCTGAGTCGGATTTGCATGGCAGACCTGGCGGACGTTCAGCTCGTTCCCTACGAGATAAACGGCGCGCCTCTGCCCGCGGTCCAGGTGACCACCGACCATCCTGCAGTATCCTGCATGGCCTCCCAATGCGCCATGTGGCAGATCAAAGTCGGCGAGTATTTCGCCATGGGGTCGGGACCTGCCAGGGTCTTGGCCAAGAAGACTAAGGATCTCTACGAGAGCATAGAATTCGAGGAGCACTCCGACGTGGGGGTCTTATTCCTGGAATCGAGCTCCCTTCCCGGCGTGGAGGCGGCCAACCAGATAGCCCAGGCCTGCGGCATCGATCCTGCCGATCTGAGGCTGGTAGTGGCGCCGACCGACTCGATAGCAGGATCTGTCCAGGTATCTGCTCGGGTGGTGGAAACGGGCCTGCACAAGCTCTACACCCTGGGCTTTGACATCACCACCATAAAGAGTGGCTGGGGCAGAGCGCCCATAGCGCCCGTGGTCGGCGATGCCACCATGTGCATGGGTGCCACCAACGACGCCATAATCTACGGTGGCGAGACCTATTACACCGTGGAGTATGAGCCGGTCGAGGAGCTGGTGCAGTATCTCAAGGCGATGCCGTCGGAGGCCTCTAGAGACTATGGCGCGCCCTTCTACAAGACCTTCAAGGAGTGCGGCTTCGACTTCTTCAAGGTGGATCACAACGTCTTCGCTCCTGCCAAGGTCGTGATGAACGACCTGAAGTCCAGGCGCACCTTTGTCTGCGGCAGGCTCAACCCTGATGTGCTGGAGGAGTCGTTCGGGTTGGAGAGGCTGAACAGCTGAGATCGCTCCACTCTTCACAGCCCGAGTCGAACCCCCACCCCCAGTCAGGAGGCTGCCACCCAGGCGCAGATCTCTCGCCCTCGAACTCGCCTACGGTCACCGTCGCGCTTACGTAGACCGGTCGGACGATGGTCCCGATCTTCTTCTTGGCGATGCCGACCAGCACCTTGGTCACGTTGAGATGTGCAACTATCTGGCGGTCTATCCGGAGATGGCTAACGTCACCGTATAGAGCCTCGACATAATTGCACCGAGGCGGGGGCCATACCTCCGGTGATGAGCCGCGTGATAATAAAGGAGAAGCTGGGCTGGGATCTGGAAGAGAGCTAACACCGACCGCGCTTGCCCCTTCCGGCGATCAGCAAGGCTGCCGCTGCAGGTAGGGCGCCGAGACCAGGAATGGTGGTTTCTTCGGGTACACCTTCCTCGCCCTCGGTTTCTTCATGCACGGGGGGTGCCGGTTTGGCTTCGGATGGTTCCGGGATCGTCTCTGTCACAGAGTCGGCCACTATCACCTCGACCTGATGCCAGCTGGACGGCGCACCGGCGGCGGCGATCCCAATCTCGAAACTATATTTGCCCGGCGATACATTTTCTGCCTCGATCCTGAGCATACAATCGAATACCTTGGTGGTTCCGGAGTCGACCCATTTGGTGCAACGAGGACCCACTACGGCTATCCCCTCTGGCACGTTCCTGAAAATAAGACCGGCATAGGTACTCTTGCTGCCCAGGTTCTGGACGGTGACGGTGAAGTTGGAACTTCCGTCGGGTTCTACATAGCTCGTCGGGGCTTCGACTATCTTGAAGTAGACCGATGCGCCGACCTGGCCTGCCGAGAGCGCCAGGAGCAAGAGTAATAGTATCCGTTTCATAATGGAGTAATGACCGGGATTAGATTAAATTTTTTCGGTGAATGAGACAATGGTCAAAATAAATTCTAGGTGCGACATCGCCCGGTTGACGATGTCGGATCCTTTCAATTCATACCGATCGGTATCAGTCGGATGGGATTGGTGTAGAAGACGTCGTGAGCCATCGATCTAACGTCTGTGAAGCCATCTTCTTGGCTCGATCCCGTCTCTGTTTCATCCGTGACGTTGGTCACCTCGTCAGACGTCTCGGTTTTCTGTTGTTCGGCCACCTCGACAGGCTCGTATCCCGAGGTATCCGGGCTGATCTGGATGATCGTGACGTCGCCACCGGCAAAGTTGCCGTTGCTGTCGGACCGGACGAAGCTGCCGGTGATCTCGTACTCGGATGCAGTTCCCATGATATTCATAGATACCAGTGCTGCATTCTGGATAGAGAGGATATCCATCTCGACCTCGTCTCCGAATATCGATCCCCTCACCATGGCGTTCCAGGGCTCGGGATCTTCAGACTTGGCGGCTCCGAAAAGGGCCTCACCAGACTGATAGACGACCATGAATATCTGGGCATCTTCGAGGCTGAAGATCCAGCTGCCTTCCAGGCTCAAGATCTCTGTGGCATCCTCCGTCGTCGCGAGGTCGGGTGTGGTCTCATTCTCCGGAGACGGCGATACTTCCGGGTTCTGTCCAGCGTCTTTTGCCAATGGGTCGATGCTTGTCTCGGTTTCCAAAGGCGATGAAGTGTTCAAATTTTGAACAGTGTCTTCTGCCAAGGAAAGTCCGGAGAGGAGCATCGTTATGATGATTGCAACCAGTGCAAATCTCTTTTTCAAACTTATGCCTCCATATCTTTGTTTTAGTACATAAAGTATAACTTTATGCGCTCAAGTAAATGTGAACGTAATCGAACATTTACTTGTCCCGTTATTATGCTTGGCAGGGTTTTGTTCCCCCACTGCCATCGCCTACACTTGGTCCATCGTTAATAAGCTTTTCATACAGGAACCCCTACGGACCTCTGAGAGAGCCCTCAACCCCCAGTCCGAAGATCTTTATAATCAACTCCGGTCTGGCTATCCTTCAAAGGTCAGTTCGTTCTCTCCATCCAGGTCGTGCCTCACTTCGTCGGAGTCGCTATCGGAGGTCGACCAGATCATCTCCACCGTCTGCCCGGGGAGGGGGGCTGAAGCTCTGGAATACGGGGCACCCAGGAAAAATTATTAATGAATTGCGATCTGAAGATGCATCGAGGGGAGGATTAGAGATGAGAAAGACAATTACTTTTGCCCTGCTGGCGGTTCTGCTGGCCTCTACGGTTTCGGCAGCACCGGTGATTATGGAGCTGGGGCCGTATCACCTATCTTTCGACCCGGACTCGATGACCAACCATACCGTCCAGGCTCAAGAACCCATACCGAGCAAGACTTACGCCGGCATCGATTACGTCGACTATTCGATCATCATAGACCACGACGACGGTTGGATAGTGATAAACGTAACCGACTACCACAGCCCGGTACCGGCGGACAACAAGATCACCAGGGATATGACCAGAAAGGCTCCTCTAAGGCTGGCTCACTACCTGATCGTCGATACCCGTGAAGAGCTGATAGACAGGCACTCGGGGTTCGTGACCACTTTCGAGGATCTTTCTGGCAAAGATGTCTTCCAGGCTGCCTACTGGCTGGACAGGTACCTCGCTCCCGGTGGGTACCTGGGACAGAGCTCCTGTCGCATAGCGTCCAGCTCTCCGTGGGAGGCGACGAAGAAACTCCTGACATCCATCCATCTGGAGAGGCCCGCTCCCGAGCCGGCCGCCACGCTGACCGCAGGGCCGTATAACCTATCCTTCGACCTCGGAGAGACGGGATATACGGTCGTGATCGAGGATGCTGAGAGGGGCACGGCCTACGATCGCAGAGGCTACACGGCTTACCAGGTAGGACTTAAGAGCGGCAATAAGGCAGCGGTTATCCGCATAACCGACTATGATGACGCCAGAGCGGTAAACATCGAGTCGGATAAGCTGCTGCTGGAGAACTCCCTCCGGATGGGAGGGTACGGGGATATCGAGGTATCCGAGAGGATGATCGACGGCCAGAGGGGCGTTTTGGGCACCGGTGAAGACAAAGACCACCAGATAATCTACCAGGCGAGCTACTGGATCGGACAGACACCGTCCCTCGAAGGCGGTCTCGGAAATACGAGGTGCGATATAGAGTCAACCTACAACTGGATCATGACCGACCGTCTGCTGAATACCCTTCATGTGGAAAGAATAGGATAGGATAGGATAAGATGAAACGGTCTTCGATCGTGGTCTTGATGCTGGCCCTGACGCTGGCCGTGGCAGTGCCCGTCGAGGCGGCGACCCCCTGCGTGGTGGTCATCTGCCGGGTGGAGCTCAACCCCCCGGGCGACGACCTGGGCGAAGAATGGGTTGAGTTCTTCAACCCCGGCAAGGAGGATGTGAAGATAGGAGGATGGATCATATCCACCAGCAGCGGGACCGCCCACACCCTTCCCCAGGGGTCGGTCGTCCCCGCAAAGGGTTTCTACCTGGTGAAAAGCCGCGACCGGTGGCTGGAGGACAAAAACGAGGCGATCACCCTGTGGACAGGATGGGACCGGGACGACGGGGCCTCAGGTGGTCGACCCGGCAGGAAGGTAGACGCTACCCCTGCTCTGGACGACGTTATGAACGATAACCGCGTCTGGTGCAGGCTATCCGAGGATGGGACAGATATCGTGCCGGGATGGAGGTACGTAGACCGTTACCACCGGATCGATGAGCACGCCCTGGGCGCGCCAGGATGGGCAGAAGAGTCGGTGGAAAGCCTGGCCGCCTATCTGATGATACCGGCCCGGGATGATGAGGAGAAGGCGCGGGCCGTATATCGCTGGATCACGGCCAATATCGATTACGACGTCGAGAGTTACTTCTCCGGGAGTTACAAAACGCGCTCAGGCTCCAAGACAGTCCTCAACGATAAAAAAGCGGTCTGCGCCGGGTACAGCCAGCTTTTTGAGAGCCTCTGCGACGCTGCAGGGTTGGAGTCGGTGAGGATCGACGGCCACGGGAAGGGGTACAGCTACACGCCCTTCTCGGACACCGGCAGGACCTCAGACCATGCCTGGAACGCGGTCAAGATAGACGACCGTTGGCGCCTGGTGGATCCCACCTGGGGGGCGGGTCACATCGACGAGGTCGCGGGGTTTGTCCGCCAGTTTGACGATTATTACTTCCTGACCCCGCCCGAGGAGTTCATCTACACTCACCTTCCAGACGACCCTCGGTGGCAGCTCCTCGAAAGGCCCCTTTCCAAAGAGGAATACGAGGACCTCGTTTACGTGAAACCTCCCTTTTTCAGAAGCGATATGAAGATCCTGAGCCATCCTGAGGGCGTTATTTCGACCAAGGACCAGGTCAAAATCGGCCTGTTCGTCCCCGGAGACGTTCTGATCATCGCCGAACTTCTCGACGAGGACGTCAACGAACTTCCCGACCGTTTCACCCTCATCCGGAGAGAAGACGGCGAATATGTGATACATGTAGCCTTTCCCGGACCAGGGAACTATACCCTCAGGATATATTCTAAGTTCAGGGAAAATCCGGGTCCGTACAGCTGGGCCCTGGACTACGGTATCGAGGCCGGGCCGGGCACGGTAAGCATGTCCGGGTTCCCGGTGATAGGCGAAGCCTTCCAGGAGCACGGTCTGGAGATCGAGAGCCATCCCGAGGGCATCATCATGGCCAAAGACCGGGTCAACGTCAGCCTATCTGTTCCCGGAGACGTCATGATCATCGCCGAGCTCCTGGACGCCGACGGCAAAGAACTCCTCGATCGCTTCACCCTCGTCCAGAGAAAAGACGATAAATATGTGGTACATGTGGCCTTTCCCAGGCCTGGCAGTTACACCCTCGGGGTGTACGCGAAAGATAAAAACGACCCTGGTGCGTATGGATGGGTCTTGAACTACAGCATCGAGGCCGACGGAGAATATCAGGCCGGGTTTCCGGTGACCTACGGGACCTTTCATCTGCATGACGTCCATCTCTACAGCCCGATGGCGGGGCGTCTGAGGTCAGGGGTCGCTCAGAGCTTCAGGCTGGAGGTTCCCGGTGCCGAGGACGTCGCCGTTATCAACGATAGGAGATGGACGCATCTGGACGAGGAAGACGGCTTCTTCGAGGGCGTGGTCGTCCCCATCGGAGGTGAGGTCTGGGTGTCGGCCAGGTTCCCGGGAGATGATGTGTATTACCGGCTCTTGGAGTACAGCGCCTCTTGAGGCAAGGCAGGGAGATGCTAAAGTTGGTTTAGATGAAGATCACTATAATCTACGATAACACGGCTCATCGAGAGAACCTGAGAGCAGACTGGGGTTTCTCTGCCCTGGTAGAGGCCGAAGGAATAACGATCCTCTTCGATACAGGTGCCAAAGGTGCGATCCTTCTGGAGAACATGGGCGCCCTGGGCGTGGATCCCCGGTCAGTCGAGGAGGTCTTCATCTCCCACGCCCACCACGATCATATGGGCGGGCTGGCCGACTTCATCCGGATCAACCCCGTTCGAGTAATCCTCCCCCGGTCCGCTCCCGTTTTGCAGGGAGTGGAGGTGATCAGGGTGAGGGGATCGGTGGAGATCCACCCCCGGATCTTCTCCACCGGCGAGCTGAGGAACGAAGAGCAGTCCCTGGTGGTCGAGACTGACCGGGGGCTTGTCGTGATCGTGGGGTGCTCCCACCCCGGCGTGGGAACGATCCTGGATGCCGCTTCCCGGTTCGGGAAGGTGAGGGCTCTGATAGGAGGGCTCCACGGCTTCAGCGATCTGGAGAAGATCGAAGATCTGGAGCTGGTTTGTCCCACCCACTGCACCGCCCGGATATCTCAGATCTGGTCTCGTTACCCGGAGAAGTACCTGGAGGGAGGAGCCGGTAGGGTCATAGAGATCTGAAGATTACAGCCCTTATTTCGCTTCGCAACCGCCCCCGGGCGCCCACCGTTCCATCGCACCCAAACGTATAATACCTCTCGACCTTCGTCATATAATGGAGCGATCCGCTTGGAGAAGATTCTCACCACCTGCCCCTATTGCGGCTGCGGCTGTGGTATGTTCCTCCATGTCGAGGACGGCCAGGTCGTGGGATCGAGCCCCTCCACATCCCATCCCCTGAGCAGGGGACGGCTGTGTGTGAAGGGCTGGCTGGCCCACGATTTCATCCACCATCCGGACCGGCTGAGGTCTCCTTTGATCAGAGATGACGACAGACAGATCAAGGCGACCTGGGAGGACGCACTATCTCTGGTGAGCCGACGGATGAAGGAGATAATGGAGACCTTTGGTCCCGACTCGCTCGCCGTCCTCACCTCTGCGAAGGGGACGAACGAAGAGAACTACCTGTTGATGAAGCTGGCCAGGGCTGTCCTGAAGACGAACAACGTGGATCACGTGGCCAGGCTCTGTCACGCCCCCTCGGTGACGGGGCTCAGCGCCGCCCTGGGAAGCGGCGCTATGACGAACCCCCACAGGAGCCTGATCTCAGCAGATGTCGTTTTGGTCACCGGGTCGAACACAACAGAGCAACACCCGCTGGCAGCATCGTGCATCATGGAGGCTAAGTCCCGGGGAGCGAAGCTGATCGTGGTCGATCCCAGAACCACCGGGATCGCCAGGCTGGCCGACCTGCACCTCGTGCCCGAGGTGGGCAGCGATGTCGCCTGGACGAACGGCATGGTCAAGGTCATCATCGACGAGGGGCTCTTCGACCAGGAGTTCATCGAGAAGAGGACCGAAGGGTTCGGACTCCTGGAAGAAGCCGTATCCGGGTACACCCCTGAGCTGGTAGAGAAGATCTCGGGCATACCCGCCGTTGATCTCCGGAGAGCGGCGGTGGCCTTCGGCTCTGCAGAGCGGGGATCGATAGTCTATGCCATGGGCACCACCCAGCATGCCAACGGCACGGAAAACGTCCTGGCCCTGGCCAACCTGGCTCTCGTCACCGGGAACCTGGGCAGGGAGGGGACAGGCATATACCCCCTCCGGGGTCACCAGAACGTCCAGGGAGCCTGCGATATGGGCGCTCTGCCGGACCTCTACCCGGGGTACCAGCCCGTAAGCGACGCTGGCGTTCGAGAGAAGTTCGAGAAAGCCTGGGGGGCGAGCCTGCCCCACCGGCCCGGGCTGACCGCGATGGAGATCATGGAGGCCGCCGAAGAGGGACGGGTCAGAGGCATCTACATCTCCGGCGAGAACCCCATGCTGAGCTACCCCGACCAGGACCGGGTGAGGAAGTCTCTGGAGTTCCTGGCGGTCGCGGAGATATTCCCCACCGAGACCACCGCCCTGGCAGACGTGGTCCTCCCGGTGGCATCTTTCGCGGAGAAGGACGGGACCTTCACATCCACCGAGCGGAGGGTCCAGCGAGTCCGGAAGGCTATCGACCCGGTGGGCGGGTCCCGGTCCGAGGGAGAGGTGGCGGTGGAACTGATGAACCGGCTGGGGTTGGAGTCCGGTTACTCAAGGCCGGAAGAGGTCATGGAAGAGATCGCCAGGCTAGTTCCCATCTACGGCGGGATAGGCTACCCGAGGCTGGGCGCAGGCGGCATCTTCTGGCCCTGCCCCGACTCCGGTCATCCCGCAACCGAGATCCTGCACCAGGACTCGTTTTCCATCGGACGTGCCCGGTTCCATCCCACGGCTCACCAGGACCTGAAAAGAGACGAAGAGTATCCCTTCGTCCTGATCACCGGTCGCTGCCTCTTCCACTTCCACACCGGAACTATGACCCGGAGGACCCCTCTGCTGGAGAGGGAAAAACCGCGACCCAAGATAGAGATAAACCCCCGGGATGCGGAGAAGATATGCATCGGCTGCGGCCGGATGGTGGTTGTGGAGTCCAAGGATCATCGCCTCACCGTGGAGGCCGAGATCATCCCGGACGTCCCTCCCAAAACGGTCTTCATGCCTTTCCACTTCCGAGAGGCACCTGCCAACCTGCTCACCTCTCAGCGGCTGGATCCGAGATCGAAGATACCCGCTTTGAAGCGGACTCCTGTGAGAATAACGAGGGTCTGATCGATGAGGTCTTTTCTGCTTCCCAGAGACGGACTGGTCCTTTTCCTGAACGATCTGAGCAAGAAGCTGGAGCTGATCGCGCCGGTGATGATGGAAGGCGAGCCCGTCTTCGTTACCTGGTCCGGAGAAAAGCTGGCTCTGGACAGCGAGAACCCACTCGCCTCCCCGGTGGAGTTCTTCTTGCCTCAAGAAGAGGTCCTGTTCAGGTACGTCCAGTACAGCGGTAGGTACACTTTCGAAGAAGAGGAGCCCCGCCCCAGGATGATCTTTGGCATGAGGCCCTGCGACCTCAAGGCCGTAGAGGTGCTGGACAGGATATTCGGATCGGATCATCTTTACGTCGATAGACGGAGGTCCACGGTGATCGCGGTCCTGAACTGTATCACCCCTGGTGAGGGTTGCTTCTGCGCCCAGCTCGGGATCGGTCCCGGATCTGAGGAGGGGTACGACCTTCTATTCACCGAGGTCGAGGACGGTTATCTGGTCGAACCTGGATCGCCAGCAGGCACCCTCGTCCTACGAGACTACGCAGACCTATTCACCGAGGCCCGGCCCCATCATCTGGCAGAGAAGAAGATGAAGCTGGATATGGCCGAAGAGGCGGTGAGGAGATTGGGACCTCAGATCTCGATACCCTTGATCGAAGAGGCGATAGAGGAGGCCCCCTGGGAGGAGATTGGGGAGAGGTGTCTCCGTTGCGGGGGCTGTTCCTTCGTCTGTCCCGTATGTCACTGTTTCAACGTCGTGGACAGGGGCGTCCCCGACGGTGAGAGGCTCAGGTGCCGGGACTCCTGTATATTCTCCGGGTTCGCCCGCATGGCCAACGACATCAACCCCCGGATGAGCCAGGGCGAGCGGCTCCGCAACTGGTACAAGAACAAGTTCGTCTACCTGCCGGAGAGAACTGGACTGGTGGGATGCGTAGGATGCGGCAGATGTTCCCGGGTCTGTCTGGGACCCATCGACCGGAAAGGGCTCTTAAAGGAGGTGGGCATATGAGCAGCTACTTGCCCCTCCAGGCAGAGGTAATAGATATCGACGTGGAGTCTTCGAACACCTATCTGATATCGCTCCGCATCCTAGATGACGATCGCAGCTTGGTCTACAAGCCTGGTCAGTTCCTGATGGTCTCCGTCTTCGGGCTGGGCGAATGCCCCATATCCATCGCTTCATCGCCCACGAGAGAGCCGCTTCAGATCTGTGTGAAGGAGGCTGGAAGGATCACCAGGGGGATCTTGAGCTGCCGGATCGGCGACGTGAGGGGGATAAGAGGACCCTTCGGGAACGGCTTTCCCGTGGAGAAGATGAAGAGAGACGTGCTCATAACCGGGGGTGAATCGGGGTTCGCCACCCTGCGCTCCCTCATCGACTACATCGTGGACAAGAGAGAGGAGTTCGGGGAGGTGACCGTGGCTTATGGAGCCCGGACCTCTCAGGACCTCTACTTCACCAGCGAGTACGGGGGCTGGCAGCGAGCGGGGATCGTGGTGGGGATGGGATCACCGTGGATGTGACCGACTCCAGCTGGAAGGGGAACGTCGGTCTGGTCACCACCCTCTTAGAAGAGCTGAACCCGAAGCCGGGCTCGGCGGCTCTTTGTGGTCCACCGATGATGATCAACGCCGTGGCCGCGGATCTGGAGGACCGGGGGTTCCAGGATCCTGACATCTTCATATCTCTAGAAAGGCATATGAAGTGCGGGATGGGGACCTGCGAGCACTGCACCCTGGGACCTTATCATGTCTGCCAAGAAGGGCCCATATTCTCTTACGATAAGGTGAAGGGGATACTGTGAGCGCGGCGTCCGATGCCCCAAAAAACGACATCCAGAGCCGAGCGGGGCGCCTTCGCCTCGGCCTCGATCGTCTTGCCCACGATTCGCCGACAGCCATCCTCATCGCCGCCTTTCGGAGCTTCAACGCTGCCCGGGCCACGGAGGCTGCCGCTGCTATCGCCTACTACACCCTCTTCTCATTTTTCCCTCTGCTTCTCATCCTGACGGCGGTGGGGAGCGTCTTTCTGAACGTAGAAAGTATCCAGCAGCAGGTGCTCACCTTCGTAGGCGAGACCGTGCCACCGGCCCAAGAGCTGGTCAGAGAGAACATCCAGCAGGTTCTGGAGCTGCGAAGACCCGTGGGGATCGTGGCCGCCATCGGCCTCCTCTGGGCTGCGACCGGGGTATTCACCGTGCTCGCCCGGAACATCAACCGCGCCTGGCAGGACGCTGGCAACTTCCTGGAATGGCGCCTGGTGGGCCTGGCCATGGCGGGGGGGGTTCTGGCCGGACTGCTGTTTATCTCTATCCTATCTGCGGTGCTCTTCAGCGTGCTGGGCCAGTTCGAGCTGCCGTTCCTGGGCGGCGTCACCGTCCATGACACTCACTCATGGAGGCTGCTCTCCTGGCTGACGCCGTGGATGCTCATGCTTCTGAGCACCTTCAGCCTTTATCGGTGGGTGCCCAATACCGAAGTCAGATGGTCGGATGCAGGATGGGGCGCTCTGGTCGCCGCCTCTGCATGGGGCGTGAGCAAGATAGGCTTCACCTGGTATCTGGGAAGCGAGCTGGCCAGACATCAGCTGATCTACGGCTCGATGGCAACGGTGGTGGTCCTGATGCTCTGGATCTACCTCAGCGGCCTGATCGTCCTCTTCGGAGCCCACCTCAGCGCAGCGATCGGCCGCCAGAGACGGACCGAACAGGAGAGAGGATAAGGCTTCAGATGGAGGGCAGCCAGTCTGCGCTCTTGCTGCGGGTATCGTTGGAGGCCAGCTTGATAATCATCTCGATGGAGAATACCCCGGTCAGGTCGGTCGTTCTTCTCCCGTACTCGACGTGGCGCCCTTTCTCGTAGTACAATAAAGTATGTCGAGTAGAACTCATAGCCACCCCTTTTTGGAGTAATAGCTCCGGGGTTACTATGAGCCCCCTCACAGAACCGGACTTGAGGTTTTCCCTCATCCGGCTCTTCAGGAGAACCTCCCTACCTTTTGTTGTATA
>JAUWQF010000089.1 GCA_030611205.1 Methanothrix sp. | reverse complement strand
TGGAAAATATTTTTACAAGAATTATCAGATCAGATAGGGATACCAATAACGGTTTGCCACTACCCCCCAGGAACCAGTAAATGGAATAAAATAGAGCATTGTATGTTCTCATTCATTAGTATGAATTGGCGGGGACAACCTTTGGTTAGTTATGAAACTGTTATCAAACTGATTAGTGGCACGACAACAAAAAAAGGGTTAACCGTGGCAGCACGTTTGGATGGAAGGGAATATATAAGGGGATTTAAATTCTCGGATGATGATATGGCGCAACTAGAAATACAACCGCATTCATTGCATCCTAATTGGAATTATTCAGTATTGCCGAGAGATGCACATACGAAGGGAGCTAAAATTCGATAAGTTGTTTGTCGGTAAGCCCAGGGGGAGACGGGCCCACCCAATCGAAATGAGCCCACTGGTGTGAAAAATGCGATTTGGTGGCAGGTATTCAGCTTCCTGTCACGAACGGCACCTGTTAAAGGAAACCGGGCGCGGAGGAGAAGAGCGACCACCTGCGGTAACTCATGCACCTTCTAAGCCTTCCCACTGCCAGGTCCACAGCCGCCTCCCTGGGCAGCTTATTCTTTCCATAGACCGCCTCCAGGACCTCACTGGTGTTCTGGCGTATCTTCGTCTCGATGACCTCAAAAGCTGCAGAAGGAGACGCACCCCGGTATTCCATGGCCGCGCATATCACCCCGCCGGCGTTGGCTATGATGTCCGGAACCGAGAGGACGCCCCTCTCATGAAGGATCTTCTCCGCCTCCGCGGTTATTGGGATGTTGGCCCCCTGCATCACCAGCTTCGTTCTGAGTCTGCTCACGTTCCTCTCATCTATCACGTCCGGTCTGGCTGCCGGGATCCAGATATCACACTCCACGTCTATGATCGCCTCCCGATCCTGCTTCACCCCTTCGGAATAGTCTACCACGCTCTTTTTGGCCCTCTTCAGATCGACCAACGCCTTGATATCTAGCCCTTCTGGATCGTGAACGGTTCCGCAGGAATCGGCCGCTCCAACCAGTACCGCACCCCTTTCAGAGAGAAAACGAGCCGAATGTATCCCGACAGCACCGAAGCCCTGAACCGCAACCCTCGCACCCTCCAGCTCAAAATCGCAGTATTCGAGAGCCACCTCAGTCGAGTGGCAGAGACCCCATCCCGTGGCTCCGATCTCATCCAGAGGTATTCCGCCGACCTCGCGGGGCAGGCCCACAGCCCTGCCTATTTCGTCCCTGACCCAGGCCATACACTCCTCATCGGTCCCCATGTCCGGGCCGAAGATGTACTCCTCGACGTTCCTCAGAGCGCTGGCCATGGCCCGGATCCTGGCCTCTTTCTCTTTTTTGGGCATCTTAGGGTCCCCGTAAATCACGGACTTACCACCTCCATGAGGCAGATCTGCAGCCGCGTTCTTCAGGGTCATCGCCCTGGCCAGCCTGACGCACTCTTCAGTACTCACGTCGGGAGCCATCCGGAGCCCTCCGATGGAAGGCCCTCTGGCCACGTTATCCACCACCAGGACACCCTTCAGGCCGACCGACGGCTCGTAGACGTGGATGATCTTGGTCGGTCCGAGGTCATCTGCAAAATCGAAAAGGTCTCTCATCATTCGCCCCCAGTCATCTGGGAGGACATTATACCATTGCTTGAAATATTTTCCCATTCAAGGACGGTCGCTTGCGTGCATGCAAAAAAATCGTCCAGACCTATTCTCTCAGAAGAACCCTGACATCTGCCGCCTTGATCCCGTCACCCTTGACCATGAGAGGGTTTATCTCGATCTCCTCGATCATCTCCATTTCCATCAAAATGTCCGAAAGGGTAACAATGATGCAGGACAACTTTTTTAGATTTGCAGGTTCGATACCCCTAAACCCTCTCAAGAGGGGGTAGCTTTTGACCTCTCTCATCATCACCAGGGCCTCCTTCTCGTCAAGGGGCGCGAGCCTGAAGGTAATATCCCTGATCAGCTCCACCATGAAACCACCGAGGCCAAAGACGATGACCGGGCCGAACTTGGGTTCTCTGACCCCACCCACCAAAAACTCGGCCCCTGATACGGTCTCCTCGATTAAGAACCCCTCGATCTTCGCATGAGGGGCTCTCACCTCCAGCCGTCTCCTCATCTCCCCTGCAGCCGATCTCAGCTCCGCCGAGCTTCTGATACCTGTGACCACGCCGCCCACATCGACCTTATGAAACAGGTCCGGGGAAACCGCCTTGAGGACGAGAGGCGGCTCGAGCCCCTCGGCGTCGAAGTCGAAGTCGAAGGCCTCAGGATCGGTGATGAACGCTGATCTTGGAACCTCGATCCCCCAGGCCGAAGCAAGAGACTTCGCCTCCGATTCGAGGAGAGACCGCCTTCCCATAGATCGAGCCCTGCTGACGATTTCCCCAGCGAGATCTCTGGCCTGATCTCTTTTCCTGAGATCTTCAGGTCGCCTCACCGGTTCCGGTGCCCGGGGACCCCTATCTCGAACTTTGGATCTGACCAGAACCGATGCCGCCCTCACGGCGCTTTCCGGGGAGGAAAACGCCGGGATGCCCTTCCTCTCGAAGGCCAAAGACATATCTTTGGAGAATTTTCCACCTGGGCTGCATACCACTATCGGCTTTCGATGTTCTTCCTTGACCTTCTCAATTTCGTCCACGAGGCCGGGCGTGATCTCCGGCGCGCCCCAGATCACCGTCGCTATGGCAAGTTCGTAGCCGTCCTTCAGGCCCAGATCCAGGGCGGCGACGTAATCTTCGTCTGTCGCGCTTCCTGTGAGGTCTATGGGGTTTTCCAGAGAAGAGAAGGGAGGAAGCTTCGACCTCAGGAGATATCTCGCCCTCTCCGAGAGCCTTTTCACCTCCATGCCCGCATCTTCGCAGGCGTCGGCCATGCTAGCCCCAACCCCACCACCGTCGGTCACTATCAGAATCCTACTACCAAGAACGGGCACATAAGCGTTGAGGATCTTGCAGGCGTCCCTCAGCCCCTCATAGCCCTCCATCTCAACGGCGCCCACTTTTTTGAAGGCGGCTTGGTACACCTCATGTTTCCCGCTGACGGCCCCAGTATGGGACCTGACAGCCTGGACACCGGCCTTTCTTCTCCCGACCTTCAGGACGACGAGAGGCTTCCTGGCTGCACAGAGCGAAGCGGCCTCTAAGAAGTCCCTTCCTCGATCCACGGACTCCATGTAAAGGATCACCGCCTTCGTCGCCTCGTCCTCGGCCAGGAACCTGAGACAATCGCTCTCCCCGACGTCGGCCCTGTTGCCGTAGCTGACGACCCTCGCTACGCCGATCCCCTCTGAGGCCAGGTAGTCCATGAGCATCACCGCAAAAGAGCCGCTCTGGGTGAGGACCGATATTCCTCCTTTTGAGGGTCGTCTCATCCTCTCCCTGGGGACGAAGAATGTGTCCATCCTGGAAAGCGTGTCGTATATTCCGAGGCAGTTTGGGCCCAGCAGCCTGAACCCCTTCTCCCTGACGAGATCTCTCAGATCCTCTTCGAGCCTCTTTCCGTCATCGCCGATCTCTTTGAAACCCCCGCTGACCACGATGGCGCCCTTGAACTTGTCTGAGGATTCCCGCAAGATTCCTGGAACCTCGGGAGCCGGGAGGACTATTACCGCCAGGTCGATCGGCTCCTCGACGTCGGTCATTGAAGGGTAGCACCTGAGCCCGTCGATGGAGGCGTACCTGGGGTTTACGGGATATACGGCGCCTTCGAACCCGATCCTCCTCAGGTTGTCCAATATGATCCTTGAGGGCTTCCCCTTCACGGGCGAGGCCCCCACTACGGCGACGGACTCAGGCTCAAAGAAGAAGTTTATGTAGTCTCCAGTACTCATCAACTCTCTCCTGGATCTCCCTCAGGGTCTCCTCCTGCCTGACCGGCCTGAAGAGGTGGGCGAACCTCCCCTGGCCTCTGAGATACTCCTCGACGGGCTTGAACCTCTTCGGAACCACAGTGTGCCCAACTTCACCCCGAACGGCCTCCTTCAGGGCCCAAACCCCAGTTTCTACCGCAAGCTTTGCCAGATCCACAGATCTCGAAGGGTCGGTGCCCCATCCGGGGGGGCAGGGCACGAGAGATATGAAAAGCTTGGGGCCCCTGTACTGCCCAGCTCTTTTGAACTTGTTTATAAGGTCGATGGGGTAGGCCGGTGAGATGGTGGCAAGGTAAGGAGGTCTGTGGCTCTTCCAGATCTCGAAGAGGTCCTTTTTGGGAAGTTCCGAACCTATGGGATGCCTCTCTCCAGGAGGCGTGGTGGCGGTCTTAGATCCCAGGGGCGTGGCTCCAGATTCTTGAAAGCCGGTGTTCCCGTAGGCCTCGTTGTCGTAGCAGATGTAGTAGAAGTCAAGGTTCCTGTAGAGGGCTCCCGAGGTCGAGGAGAGGCCCATGTCATAGGCAGAGCCGTCCCCGGTCAAGACGACCACCTTCAGGTCCTCTTCCGAATCGAGCTTTCCCTTCTCGATCAGCACGTCTAGAGCGTCTCTCACCCCCTGAGCTCCGGCCGGGGCGGAAGCCATGGCTGTATAGAGCCAAGAGTTCTTGAAGGGGTTGAGGGGGTAGATGGCAAGAAGGGTGAAACAGCTGGCAGCGTTCACTATGACTACCCTATCCCCGAGGGCTTTCAGACAGTGCCTCAGGGTCAAAAGACCCCCACATCCTGCGCAAGCTGGCGTTCCCGAACAGAGGACTTCCTCTCCAGGAATATCCCTGAAGGACTTGATCGGCTCCTCTTTCACGCCGCCCCCTCCTTTTCAGCCGTTCTCTTCAAAAGGGACATCTCCTCCCATTCCTGTTCAGTATAGAGAAGATGAGGCCCGTTCAAAGTTCCCTGCTCGAAGGCCTCGATCATCTTCTCAAAAAGGAACTCAAACTCGTGAGGGCTGATGTTCTTCCCGCCGAGACCGCCGATGAAGGATAATAGGACCGGCCTTTTCTTGGAATTGCAGAGGCAGCTTGCAACCTCCGAATACAGGATGCCGCCTTTGCCGACGCTGATGTTCTGGTCCAGGACCGCGACAGCCCTCTTTCCCTCAAGAGCCCTCCTGAGATCGGCTTCGGGAAAAGGCCTAAGCAGCCTCAACTTCAGGAGACCTGCCCTGATTCCCCTATCCCTGGCCCGTTTCACCGCCTTCTTGCCCAAAGTGGAGAAGGAGCCGACCATGACGAGGGCGTACTCGGCATCCTCCAGCATGTAACCTTCCACCGGGCCGTATCCCCGACGGAACTCCCTCTCGAACTCCGCGCAAATCTCTCCATAAACTTCCAGCGCCTTCAGGCTGGCCAGGTGCATCTGGTACTTGAAGTAGGAGTAGGCAGATCCGCCGAGGACGGCGACCCCCTGGGCCATGGGCTGGCTCGCCATAAAGAAGGCGTGTTTTGGCCTGTAAGGGGGCAGAAACTCCCTGACCTCCTCCGGGTTCGGGATCTCCACGGGCTCCCTGGTGAAGGATAGGTAGAATCCGTCCATGTTCACCATGACAGGGAGGAGGACCCGCTCGTCCTCGGCCAGCCTGTAAGCAAGAATTATCGAGTCCAAGACCTCCTGGCACGTCTCACAGTGGATCTGGAGGAAACCCGAGTCTCTTATAGCGAGAACGTCGTTGTGATCAGGCTCCAGGGTTAATGGCGAAGATAAGCCTCTAGAAACGTTGACCATCACCAGAGGAACACGCCACCCTGCCACGGTATAAATCATCTCGAAACCGTAGAGGAGGCCCTGGCTCGAGGTGGCTGTGAATGCCCTGGCCCCTGTTGCAGAAGCCGCGCCCGCGGCTGTGATCATAGAGTGCTCAGAGTCCATCGTCACTAGCCTGGCATCCATCATTCCATCGGAGATCCACTCGGCCAGGGTCTCGATGATCTCGGTCTGAGGCGTTATCGGGTAGACAGGGACGTAATCGACCTCTGCTAGCCTTACACCCCAAGCGGCCGCCGCATTTCCGGTAAGCATCTCTCTTGTCATCTGATCACCTCTTCAGAGGACCTGGGCCTCTCTCACCCTCTCTATACCCTCAGCAGGACACACCCGAACGCAGATCAGGCAGCCTTTGCAGTTTTCGTAGTCGACACAAGGAAAGCCCTCTTCGTCCAGGGAGATGCAGCCATCGGGACATCTTGCCAGGCAGGCCATGCATTTGGTGCAGACTTCGCGGTTCCAGACCGGCCTGAAAACCCGCCAGTTTCCGGTTTTTCTCAAGGGCGAGTTACCGAGGGCGTTTATCGTCGGGCTCGATATATGAGCCGGCTCGAAGGGAACGATGATGACCGGGCTCGCCTCGGGCAGAGCCTCGACGGTCGTTATATCGAGGGGCGTGACGGCCAAAAAAACGCTCAAAGCCAGCTTCACGTTCTCATCCAGCTCCTCTCCTTCGGACAGGATTCCAGCCAGCACATTCTCCACCGCCTCCTTAAGAGATTCCTCGCCGATGCCGACGATTCTGGCAGCGGCAGCCCCGGCCGGAGTGCTGAGGATCGGTTCCCCCAGCATCGTCAGGGACATCTTGGTCATGTCCAGGGTCACAACTTGCGCCTCTACACCGTGGTCGGCCGTCACCTCCTCGGGGGTTCGAGACGTGTTTATCAAGATAACCCCGTTCTTCCTGAGTCCGGAAAGCGGCTTCGCCCTGGTGTCCTGAAGAAGCGTCTCGTCCATGACGACCACCATGTCAGGATCAGATATCACCCCTCGTTCCATTATGGGGTCCTCTGATATGTGGGCGAAGGCGGTTATCGGCGCTCCCCTCCTTTCGGCCCCATAAAGGGGAAAGTCCTGGACGTAGAAGCCCTCCAGAAATGCGGCCGTTCCCAGAATCCTGCTGGCCACCTTGGCGCCCTGACCGCCCCTCCCGTGGAATCTCAGGCTGAGCATATCATGCTCTACTTCTTCAATCAAATCTATAAAAATCTATCCCGTTTTCTCTGCGAAGGTCTGGTGTCGATATCCTGAAGTTGGGTATGAGGGATGCATTTTAAAGATAAGACCGCAAGTGCAGATAGGCGACAGGACACCGCTCTTCTACACCGATCACCTGAACCTATGGAACAAAAACGGCGTCCATCGAATGTTCATTGCATATAAGGAGAAGGCGGCTATAACGAAACCTGGTGCTGTCCACGTTTTCTCTAGACATACCCCTGCTACATTGATGATTGCCAACGGTTGTGACATACTAATTGTGAAAGAAGTGTTGCGGCACCGAGATATCAGAACTACTCTCAGGTATGCGCATGTGAGTGATAAAACGAAGCGGGAGAGGTATGAGCAGTACTTGACGCTGTGAGCCCGGAAATCCAAGACCATGATAGGAAGAATACCGCAGCTTATGGCATAGTTGCGATAGTTGTGTTTCTGGTAACCCTTGTAGTGGAAGCAAAAAAGGAAAAGAGAAAAAAGGGTAGGAAGAATCGCAACTATGACAACTATGAACCGACCTGGCACTTTGGGGTTCCTACCGGTGTTGCTTTCTGTAGTACATCGATTCCAAAGGAAGGTCTCTGAAGGCGAATACGCTTACGAAGGCTGGTCCTTCAAAGCTATCCTGCTCATTGTATTATTGAGTCGTTTAACCGCTCGTTTGGTAATTTCGATAAGATCAGGGAGTTTTTGGATGAGGGGTCTATTAGGGGTGTAGAATTTAATTGGATTGAACCCATTATCTGGATATCGTGCAGCTATTGCATGAGGCTGCAGGATGATGGAGAGAGATAAAAGATATATCGAAACACTGTTTAATTCGTTTAATATAACAGCAAATATCTGCAAGGAGCCTTTATCGGCAAAAAGACTGTATAAATCCTCTTTCGCTTTTTCCACTTCAAGTTTGTGATTAGGCGAGGTAGAGAGTAGATACATCAAATCCACATATTCATTTATTATGTGAGAGGTAATATCATCGGGGATTTCCACATTTAGCATCGCCACCTTCTTCATTATATCCACATCCTCTTCGACTTCTTTTATGTCATTGAGAATATCTTCAAGATATTCCAATGAGAGGTCTCTATATCTCTTTGGATTCTTTGAACATTCACGTAAGATCTCCAGTTGTTTCGTAGTGTCAATTTCAGCGATTGCAGGATCAAGATTTCCGAGTATCGCTATTATATGCCCTAATCTTGGAACTTCCTCGCTAGCTTCTTTGATATTAATGACACTTTTGTTGAATTTTTTCATTGATTTTTCAAAGATTTTCACGCTCAAGTGACCGATATTGCCCTTAACATCGCTTTCTGCAATAATCGAAAAATATAAACCAAATGATTTAGTGCTCTTTTCAACGGCTTGTTGGAGTAGGAATACTGCTTGGGGGTAATGCTTCTTTTCATAAAGAACTGCCGATGCTTCGAGATCCTGACATGCCATTGCAATAAGTCGTTCTGTTAGATTTTTAGCAGGCTTGCGAAGTTTCATTTAACATCACCATATATCAGATATGGCGACTGTTATCCACAAAAAGGTTTGGGTTTCATCGGGTCTTCCATCCCTAAGACGTTTGCAAGTGACACATACGCAGCCCCAAATAATATTGTAGATCTGCCGGACATTGAATGCGTTATTATCGATACATATTCATCAAAAAAGCTTTTATATATCTAATTACAACGTAAGCCCGGATAGGGGTGTGAGTTCACGTTATCCGCTAGCTACTCCCCTCATCAATTTTCTCGAGATGGCGCGGAGCCTGCCAGGCGGGCCGGGATGCTACCAACTTCACTAGGGAGGCGCTGGCCGATGAGTGGGTATATCTAGTACACCTGGGCTTAAATAAGCCTAATTTTAGGCTGTAAGTGCCCTTCCTCGATAAGTCCATTTGAACGGCTTTGCCATTGTCTGGTTGAAGTACTCGACAAAGGCCAAAACCTTGGCATTCAGATCATTGATGGAAA
>JAUWQF010000111.1 GCA_030611205.1 Methanothrix sp. | reverse complement strand
ATTGAGCCTCTCTGATTCAGAACGAACTCGATTCATCCATATCACCTCTTCCCAAGCCACAACGTTTTTTGTGCAGCATATTTATATATCTTTTTAGGAGGGGGCTAAATGGCCTAATCAATGATACCACCCTTTGCGCCTTTGCGTTAAATCGGAGAACGAGATCAGCCGAGAAAATCCTCCCTTCTGTTGGATTTACTTGAGAACATAAAGTTATACTTCAGGTACTACAAGAAAATGTTCGCTTACGCTCACATTTACTTGAGCATATAAAGTTATACTTCATGTACTACCAGAAAGAACCAGCGCAGCGCAGCCGCCGCGAGCACGATCAGGCCACAGAGGGTGAGGGGCGCCGTGTAGCCAAAAACGACCTCTCTCAGGCTGGATCCTGTCGTATCTTTTATCAGCCAGAAGTAGGGATCGCTCAGATAGGAGAACGTGAAGGCACCGGCAGATATCAGGAGGATCAGGGTCAGTCCGTCGAGGGGATACCCTCTCATCACCTCTGCCGCTATCACCACCGTAACCAGCCTCGACCCCTGGGCCAGCTGGACCAGCGCCGCCAGGATGAAGGGTATCGCGAACAGAGGAACCCATCCGCCCAGCGATCCTTGCAGTGCCGCTCCCAGGTCGCTCTGGGCGATCACGTAACCGAAGGCCCCGGCTCCGCAGAGATCGAATATGATGACCCCTGCCCGCCTGGTGGCGGCCTTGACGATCTCTTTTTTCCGGGCCAGGACCACCGAGACCAGCGCGCCCAGGAGGAGGGCTACGTTGGGGTTCCCCACGAACCGGGCCGCTTCAGTGACTAGCCCGGCCAGGATCAAGGCCATGGGCAGGACCAGAGGAAGCCAGGCCCTGAGTCTGGAGGGCAGGTTGGCCGGGGGTCCAGGTGCGATCCCGGCCTCGATGAGAGGCAGGCGGCTCAGATAAAAGTGGGCTGCGACCAGGAGCAGAAGGGATAGAGGAATGGCCAGCTTCAGCGTATCGACGGGTCTCACATCCAGGGCACCGGTGAGGGCAACCATCACCGGCGAGGGGTAGATCAGGTTGTAGGAGATGACCGAGGCCGCCGCGACCATGTACTGGAACCTCGCCTTTGATCTATCGGTCCGCCTTCCCATCTCTTTTGCCACGGGCTCCAGGATCAGATAGGAGGTTATGCAGCACATCACCGGCAACGATACCAGGTAACCTGAAAGACCAGAAGCCATCAGACCCCTTTTTTGGCCAACCAGGCCCAACAGGTCTGCAACGATCCGATCCACCGACCGGCTCCTCCTGAGGTACTCGGCGATCACCGATCCTGAGAATATTATTATGGCCAGGGCAGAGAAGAAACGGGCCAACCCCGTGGTCACATGACCGATCACCTCCGGTCCCATGCCGGTGAGCAGACCGTATACCAAGGCCGAGGTTAAGAGACCCAGAAAGGGGTGGAGCCCGAGCCTCGCCACCAGAAGGCCGACCAGGATTATCGCTATCAGGAAGGCCGGTACCGGGTCCATAAGTGAGTACATCCAAGACCAGATGGCCATAGGCGTGCCTATAGATAAGAGTGTTTCTATACACTTTGAATATTATGTACTAGTGTTCGCAAGCAGCCTCGCCCATGACGCTACCGGCCTATTCTTCCGAAAGCCTTTTATAGAGAAACGATAATAAAATGACTATCCCAGGGGGGGTAGAATGAAGGGATACCGTCCGAGATGTTCCTATAGGATGGGCAAGAGAGTTCATGTGTTATACCTAGCTTGTCTTGTGGTTCTGCTCCTCTCAGTTTCATTATCCTCTAGCTTTGCCTCGTCAGATCCCTTCACAATCCCCTGCGTCTTGGGTTCTGGAGAGGAGGCAAAGCTCGGTCTGGACCTAGAAAGTGGGTGCATCCGGTACGGTGAACCTCTCAGTTACAAGATCCGCCTAGAAAACTGCGGCCACAGACCCTTCTATGAAGTATCAATCAACGACAACTTCGGCCAGATCGGCCTCCTCAACCAGCTTTCTCCAGGCGAGGCCATCATACTCACCAGAACCACGCCGATCCTCAGAGAACCCGTCCATCTGTGGGTATCTGCCAGCGCCGAAGGCAAACTGATATGCCGGGAGGGCGCATCGATCCAGGTAACGTCCCCCCTAGCAGCGGGCCGCGACCGAGATTCTACGGGAAAGGCTATCGGTGAGGGCAGTCGGCTGGAGATACTGTCCGCGCACCCGGATATCGAGCTCAGAGCCTCTGCCGATCCCCAGGTAGTCCGCGCCGGGGGGCGGTCGAAGGTCAAGGTGACCGTCACAAACCATCTCACTCGACCCCTCCGAGATGTAGAGGTTCAGGGTCCCGGTTGGAACGTGCAGGTGGCCGAGCTGGGTCCGGAAGAGTCCAGGTTCTATTCGAAGACCGTGGTCGTTTCTGAGGATATTTCGATGAGCCTGAAGGCTACGGGGACCACCGATGACGGCAGGCACGTCTCGGACCAGGAAAGGGTAGACATATCCGTGATCCATCCTGCCATCTCTGCTACGGCCATCGCGACCTCTGCGTCCTCTGGCCGGATCGTCACTGTCGAGTACAAGCTGAAAAATAAGGGCGATGATCCTCTAAGACGGGTGACCCTCAGAGACGAAAGTGGGGCGGTCCTGGGGATCCTCACCGAGCTCTCTCCGGGCGAGGCTCAAAGCCTGATCATGAGCGAGGTCCCCGGTCTGGAGGAGATAAGGGTGATAGAGGTGGCCTGCATCGACTCCACCGGGCAGTTGTTGATCAAAAGGGTAATCCTAAAGCAGCTACGCACCGGCGGACGAAAACCTTCGTCATCATACTTGGGAGGATCCATCAAGTTCGATGAGCTGGACATCAAGCTAGACGATCTGGACACCGGGTTCGATGAGCTGGACAAGCTGGACACCAGGCTAGACGATCTGGAGACCGAGATGGATGCTGCCGAGTTCGACAGGCTGGACCCCACGTTGGGAGATCGAGAACGACGCAGCCTCGATGCCGATCGTCCCATCGATAGAGACGGCATAACCAGCCTGATAAACCGCTTGAGGGGGATGGTGGAGAATATCAAGCTGAAAAGGCCAGAGACGGTGGAGAACCAGGTCTCATCTGTGATATCGTCGTCCGATGCTCTCCCGCCTGGGTACGAGACGGAGACAGGGTCTATCTCGCCCGTCGTCGAGCCACCGACCGGTGACGAAGAAGAGATCTCGACGGGCGATACGACGATATCCGCAAATCCGCCGACCACGAAAGCATCGTCCAGGGAGGTGGGACCAAGCCAGCCAGAGAGAGACGAACTATCGCCCTCGACCGGAGACGGTACGGATCTAGGAGGGCATGGTACGAATCGCACCAGCACTCTTAAGGAGAAACTCGACAACGAGAAATCCAATATCCAGACCGAGAAAGAGGAGCTGTCCGGCCTGGCTGATCGTCTGAGCAGCATGGCGGAGATGATCAAGCCAAAGACATCAGAGACGGATAATCTGATACCAGCGTCTACCCAGCTCAACGTCCCACCATCGGATGACGGGCCGGGATATCGGGCTCCGGCAGCCGCCGTGCCTTCGGTTGCTGACGAAGAAGTGCTCGCTACGGTCGAGAGGATGACCCGCACAGCGCCGGCCACGAGAGCATCGCCCAGGACCGTGAGGGTAGCCCTGCCGGAGAGAACGAGCTATCCAGCATCTGCCGGAAGCTCGATAGATAACAAGAACACCACGTTCGGATATCTGGACGAGAAGACCGAGATCGAGACGGTCGAGGATATCAGGACAGGGCGGGCGACCAAAGATATCAAGATCGAGGCGGTAATCGAGAGCTTCGAGACCACGAAGATAGACAGGCTGCCGAACATAATCGACGTATACGCCTTGCCACCCGAGCCGACCGCGGGATCGCCGGTAACGGTGTCCGTACATGCAGAAGACGACAAGGGCGTGGACTCTGCGACCCTGCTCTGGGGCATAGCCCGGAAGTCCATCAGCAGACAGGATCTGCTCGACGTCGACCAGAACCCTCCCATCGAGATGACCCTGGTAGAAGGCACGCTCAGAGACGGCTACTGGAGCTGCGAGATCCCCGGTCAGCCTGCCGGGACCTACGTAATCTTCACAGTCTCCGTCAGTGACGGGAAGGGATGGAGCGAGGATGGTCCCTACACCCTCTTCTGGAACGAGATCAAACCTGTGACCGTCGAGACGGCACCAACACAGCCACCGAGCACCGGAGAATATACTCACCATGTGGAGGTCGAGGAGGGTCCATCGAAAAAGGCGATGTTCTACACCGAGTGCACCACTATCATTGGAAGAGGCGACGTCAGCATCAAAAACGAGTTTCGTGAGACTGCTATCCGCTTCAGAGAGGATCTATCGGGATACGGATCGATAGAGATAGCGTCCCAGAAGGAGATCAGCAAGGGTAACCCTCAGGTGAACTTCAACAGCAGCAGGCTCCTGGTGTTTGACGACGGCCAGCTCAAGGGGTCCAAGACGATGGCCTCGCCTACGTTTCACGGTGGCATGGGAGCCAGCGTATCTGAGCGTTTCAACACCAGTCGTATGGAGAAGTGCGAAGTGGGGATGATACGAAACGTCAACCGGTCCGAGAACACCATCTCCTTCGATTCTCAGCAATCTTTCGAGGGTATGTGGGGAACAAAGACGACGTACTCCAAGTTCGGCAAGAAGATAAAGACCGACCAGAAGCTGGATGGCAGCTTTGAGACCCAGAAGAAGATAACGTTCAGGGACTAGAGCCGTCGGGCTCGTAGAGCGCCTTTCCAGACCTCATCTGCCTCGTCGATCACGTTCTCGATCAGATCGTGGATCTTGATCCGGTGTTTTATATCTCCTGCCTTTACCTTGTTGTCTACGGATAATCTCATCGCCTCCTTGCTCTGGTCACGCAGCCTCTCAGATTCCATCCAGAGGTCTTCGGCCAGATCGGCGTCCTGGTTGCGCATCTCTACGGACCTGTTGCGAACCTCATCCGAACGTCTTAGGAGGTCTGCCGCTTCATTCCTGAGCCGTTCCGAATCGACCAGGAAGGTCTCCATATTCTCCTGCATCTCCTCGGAGCTTCTCTTCACAAGATCTTCATCCAATCCTAACATTATCATCCCTCTCTGACCAGATCCAGAAATATATCGTGAAACCGAAGGTCGGTGGTGAGCTCAGGATGGAAGGCTAGGCCGATCAGGTTCTCCTCCCTGACGGCCACCGCCAGGCCGTCGACCTCGGCCAAGACCTCGACTGTATCCGACCTATCGGTTATCGCCGGAGCTCTGATGAAGACTGCGTGATAAGGGCTCTGGAACCCGGCCACGTCGAGGTCGGCCTCGAAGGATTCTCTCTGGGACCCGAAGGCATTCCTCTTGACCTTGACGTCCAGCAGACCCAGGGGCTCGAACCTCGTCTCTCGTTCTACCTCGCTGGAGATTATGACCAGGCCGGCACAGGTGGCCATGATCGGAACACCTGATCCGGCTGCGTGCTTGATCTCTTCACCGGTGCCGGTTCTGTCTAGATGTCTGCTAATGGTGGTGCTCTCCCCTCCGGGCAGAACTAGCCCATCACAGTCGGGCACGACCCCTGACCTGCGCACCTCTACCACCGACCCTCTTCCCGCAAGAGCCCGTTCCATGGCCGAGACGTGCTCGGAGACGGCTCCCTGGAAGCCGATCACCCCTATCTTGAATCTACCAACCCCTGGCTTGGAGTTTTTCCTCTTCCGGGATGGTGCCTATATCGATGCCCTTCATGGGATCGCCCAGTCCCTTGGAGATCTCGAAGAGCTTCGTCGGATCGTCGTAGTTGTTCACCGCATCCACGATGGCCCTAGCCATGACGGACGGGTTCTCCGACTTGAATATCCCCGACCCGACGAAGACACCGTCGGCTTTCATCTGCATCATCATAGCAGCGTCTGCCGGGGTCGCTATACCGCCTGCGGCAAAGTTCACCACGGGAAGTCTCTGCATCTCTGCACATTCGCAGACCAGGGCATAATCGGCCTGGATATCCCGGGCGGTCATCATCAGCTCGGCCTCGTTCATGCCTTCCAGGGTCCTGATCTGGCCCATGATCAGGTTCATGTGCCGGACGGCCTCACTCACGTCGCCGGTTCCTGCCTCGCCTTTCGTCCTGATCATGGCCGCGCCCTCCTTTATCCGCCTCAGGGCCTCGCCCAGGCTCCTGGCACCGCAGACGAAGGGCACGGTGAACTTGGACTTGATTACGTGGAATTCGTCCACAGGAGTGAGCACCTCCGACTCATCGATCATGTCCACCCCGATCGCCTCCAGGATCTGGGCTTCCACGAAGTGCCCTATCCTGACCTTGGCCATGACCGGTACGGTGACCGAATCGATGATCTCCTGGATGATCTTGGGATCGGCCATCCTGGCCACGCCTCCCATCTTTCTGATGTCGGCCGGTACTGCCTGGAGGGCCATGACCGCCACGGCGCCCGCCTCCTCGGCGATGATCGCCTGTTCCGAGGTGGTGACGTCCATGATGACCCCTCCCTTCTGCATCTTCGCAAATCCGCGTTTTAGCAGTTCCGTACCAAAACGAAGTTTATCGAGCTCCATGATAGTTAGATCCTATATAGCTGTTTTATTTAAGCCTTCTACTAGTGCAGGTGATTAAATAAACTTTGCTCTTCGGCTGGCATATAGTCATGAACCTTAGACTTGATACTTAATGGAGCATCTCAAAGAAGTCATCTGCATGTTCCGCCAAGAAAATGTTCGCTTATGCTCACATTTACTTGTGCACATAAAGTTATACTTTATGTACAAGAACAAAAAGAGCAAGATCGTGGTCGAGCGCGGCCAGATCGTCAAAGTCGGAGGGTAAAACCGCGAATGAACGCGAATGAACGCGAATGAACGCGAATGAACGCGAACAAGTAAATCCTCCCTTCGGTCGGATTTACTTGAGCACATAAAGTTGTGCGCCGAGCTAAGCTTGTAATGTCCAGCTGGTGAAAATCCAGCTTGAGGAAAGGCTAGCCACCACCTCAGAACTGAACCTTGCACCCAGTCCGGTAACGGGCTGTTGT
>JAUWQF010000085.1 GCA_030611205.1 Methanothrix sp. | reverse complement strand
CGGAACCGGGACCCGCGCCGGGCTGGCATGAGAGACTACGACGGATTCTGATCACAATGTATCTTCTTCTTCTTCTTCTTCTTCCGGTCGCCACGGCGGAGAGACGATACACAAGAAGCTCAAGTTTTCGTCGCCTCCGTTCTCGATGTACTGGACCGAGCCCGGCGGGATGTAGACCGCATGGCCTGGATAAACCCCGGCAGACTCGCTGCCGACGTGGATCGTACCTTCTCCCTCCAATATGTAATAGACCTCCGAAGATCTCTCTAGCCGGTGAGGTCTCGATCTCTCGCCCGGCCTCAAGACCGCGTGGGCTAGGCTGTACGCCATCTTCAGGTCTTCATATTCCCTGTACGGATGGATAAGCTCGCAGAGGTCTGTACCGTCCGGAGCGGCAAGACGCTCGCATCTTCGTACGTCTCTTATGAACACGGTGACATCCTCCTTTTATAGCGGGCGGCCTCGATTCGGCCCGTCCCATCCCGTCCAGCCCCCGTTCGGCTTAAATCCTCGGCTCGCCTGTTATATTCTCGGTGACCCTATTGATAGATATCAACACCGAGAAGCCCACCCAGGTGGTGGACATTACCCCTATGGTCGAAGAAGCGATCAAGGAGAGCGGGATCGAAGAGGGTATCTGCCTGGTCTACACCAACCACACCACCACGAGCATCGTGATCAACGAGGCGGAAAGCGGCCTGACCCAGGATCTGCTGAGCCGCATGGCCTCTTTGGCACCCCCCAGCGAAGGCTACCTCCACAACCGGATCGACGACAACGCTCATGCCCATCTCCAGGCAGCGCTTTTGGGAAACAGCCAGGTCATACCGGTTCGCGAGGGCTCCCTGGTTCTCGGGACCTGGCAGAAGGTCCTCTTCGTGGAGCTGGACGGTCCGAGGCACAGAAAGGTCTCTGTGACTGTGATGGCGATCTCAGAATGAAGAGGACTCAGATGGGCGTCCCCGTGGTCAGGGTCAGCACCCTGACGCCCTCTATCAGCACCTTGGTGATGGGACCAGGTTTGCCGTCGCCGATGGTCCTGCCGTCGATCATGGTGACCGGAGCGACTTCGGCAGCGGTGCCTGTAACGATGAGCTCGTCGGCAGTGTAGAGATCGAAGAGCCCCAGAGCCACCTCCCGGACGGTGTACCCCTCGGCCTCGGCCACCTCTATCATCGCCTTTCTGGTTATGCCTTTGAGGTTGTTCAGGGTGGGGGGGGTGAATATCCCGCCGTCCTTGACGACGAATATGTTGTCACCGCTGCCCTCGGAGACCGTTCCTTCGGCGTCCAGGAAGATGGCCTCGTCTCCTCCCTTCACGTTGGCCTCGATCTTGGCCAGGACGTTGTTCAGGTAGTTGAGAGACTTGATGTTGGGGGGAAGCGCCGCCGGAGAGTTCCTCCTGACGGCGACCGTGACCGCGGTCAGACCCACCTCGTAGAGGTCGCCGTACATGGCGTCCCACTTTTGGGTGATTATCAAGACCGTGGGTTTGGTGCACTTCCGGGGATCGAGACCCAGATCGCCAACTCCTCTCGTCACCAGAGGACGGATGTAGGCGTCGGATAACTCGTTCTTCCGCAAAGTCTCCAGGATGGCAGAGCACATCTCCTCCTGAGATAGGGGTATCTCCAGCATTATGGCCTTCGCGGAGTCGTAGAGCCTCTTGACATGGTCCTCCAGCCTGAAGACTCTGCCGTTGTAGGCCCTGATCCCCTCAAAGACGCCGTCGCCGTAGAGTAGTCCGTGGTCGTATATCGAAATCGCCGCCTTCTCCGCGGGAACAAACTTCCCATTAACGTAGATCCAACTCATAAGCCATCCACACCATCGCGTGGCTGCCAAGGGATAAATGTATTTTGATGTGACCCAAAGACAAGGTCCGATCGACGGATTTATTAGCGGAAAAGCTGCCCAACTCTAAAGGTGCTACCTCTCCGGTGGTGTTAATTCTATGATAAGACTTGGGTTTGTGATCGCGGAGTTCAACCGGGATATTACCTACCAGATGGAGATCCTGGGCAGAGAACACGCGGAGTTTCTTGGTGCAGAGGTCGTCCGCACCCTGATGGTTCCCGGCGTTTATGATATGCCCCTGGCGGTGAATAAGCTCCTTCTCCAGGACGATGTGGATGCTGTAGTGACCATAGGTTGTGTTATCCAGGGGGATACGGGTCATGACGAGATCGTGGCCCAGCAAGCTTCGAGAAAGCTGATGGACCTATCTCTAGAGTTTGGCAAGCCTGTAACCCTGGGCATCTCCGGACCCAAGATGTCCCGGACCGATGCCCACAGACGCGTCGACTATGCCAAACGAGCGGTCGAGGCAGCGGTGAAGCTGCTCAAGAGCCTGGAGGATGATTAGATTTGGTCTCTTCTAGACTTGCCTCCATCCCCGAGTCCACCACCATGAAGATCTCAGCCATGGCCAAGAAGCTCAAAGCCGCCGGCCTGGATGTGATAGATATGGGCGTGGGTGAGCCGGATTTCGACACCCCCCGGAACATCTGCGAGGCGGCGATCAAGTCCCTCGAGAGAGGGGATACCCATTACGTCCCCGCCAGTGGCATACCGGAACTTAGGGAGGCCATAGCAGAAAAGCTGTACGACGAAAACAGCATCGAGGTCTCGCCGGACGACGTGGCGGTGACCCCGGGCGCGAAGATGGCCATCTTCGTCGCCCTCCAGGCCCTCCTGAACGAAGGTGAAGAGTGCGTCCTCATCGGCCCTTCCTGGGTCAGTTACGAGCCCTGCGTGAATTTCGCAGGGGGACGGGTCAGATGGGCTCCGGTGGACGATGATTTCATGCCCTCTGATCTCGCGGGGGCGATAACGGAGAAGACGCGGCTCATCCTGGTGAACTCTCCCTCCAACCCCACGGGCGCGGTCTTCGGCCGCCGGGTGCTGGAGGAGGTAAGGGACCTGGCCGTGGACCACGACCTGTTCGTCATCTCGGACGAGATCTACGAGAAGATAATCTACGAGGGGATACATTTCAGCATAGGCGCCTTCCCGGGGATGGAAGATCGGACCGTGACCGTCAACGGCTTCTCCAAGTGTTACGCAATGACAGGATGGCGCCTCGGGTACGTCACCGCCCCGCCGGAGATCATGCGGTGGATCGGTCGCATCCTGTCTCATTCGGTCTCACATGCCACCACCTTTGTCCAGTGGGCGGGGGTGGAGGCTCTTAGAGGACCTCAGGACGAAATCGGCTTGATGGTGGACGAGTTCAGGGCGCGGAGAGATTTGCTGATATCCGGGCTGAGGGATATCGGTATAAAGTGCGCCCTTCCGGGGGGCGCCTTCTATGTCTTTCCGGATGTATCCGAATACGGCGGAGGGGATGAGTTCTCCGGTAAGCTGCTGAGCGATGTAATGGTGGCGGTCACTCCCGGATCGGCTTTCGGTCCAGACGGATCGGACCACGTACGCATATCTTATGCCACGTCCCAAGAGAGGTTGAAGGAGGCGCTGGACCGGATGGCAAGGATGTTGGAGTAGCGGGGCGGACCGTCTGACGGATCGGCCCGATGCATGGCGACCTTTCCAAGTTGTGATCGGGCTATCGCACCGTCTCCAGGCTCTTTTTAGGTTATCCCGCTCTGTCCTATTAGTTTTAGGGGATGTTATATATCCACCTAAGGGCATACAACGCGCATATCAGAGCCGCTGGATAGAGGGCAAAACACAGCCGGGACCTCCCGAGCAACTTTCCTCCATGTAGCCGACACGACTCCATCCCCATCTACGGCTCTGTTTGACTCTCATCTGAAATGCTCATGTGCCACAGCTCGCACGCGAAAAATGAAAATAGACGTGTTTCGGCGTTGTGTCTTGGGGATTTTTATGCGAGGTATATTCGATAATAATCTGAACAGTTAACTAAAAATTGAGATGAGCGGCCATAGTGTGACCAATTACGTCTATAAACCCTCAAATTTTTAGATTATATCCTTGAAACCTATCATTATTAGGATTAGTTATTTAATCACCTAACGAGATGAAGATGACACAGGATTAGACCCGAAGAACTGCTGCTGGCGGGGCGGCCGAAGAAGAACATTGGACGGGTGTAAACTACGAATAATTTAGGTTGTAGTTGAAGATGATCGGTATAAGAGATGCAGGTACAGTTATATTGATGTTGCTTTTGCTGGCGGCTCCTTGCTGGGCCGCCGAGAACCCGGATGGGTATTACAAAAAGCACGAGCATCAGTTCGCGCAGGACGTATCCGGCGACGGGTTTGTGATGGTAAAGCAAGAGGTGAACACCGAAACCCTCCAGCTCCAGAACTACATGCACGGCAGCGGGAGCATGGACATGGCAACCCTGATAAACTCCAGCCAGAAATCCCACCGCTACAAATACTTTACAGGGACTGGATGGGAATCGGATTCATCTAAGTGCGGCAACATAACCCTCAAGGAGCAGAACGAGATGAGTTATGCGCCGCGGAGCTTCGCCTACGGGACAGGGTACTACGAGCGATATCCGGTGGTCTACAACTCCAAGCTGAAGGAGAAGACCTGCGGCAAGAACTACCAAAAGGAGGTAGGAACCTCCATGCACCACCAGATCGAGTACGCTGAGGGGTTCGTTAAGGATATAGAAGTCAACCTCGACTGCAAAGGGCACAAAAAAGATGCCAAGGGGCAAGGGCTTGTCGAGATGAGGATCGATGAAGATGTGACCGAAGGTGTGGTGCATGTCGGAGAGCTTATGACCAACGAGGAGTACGGCTGGAAGAAGCCCTTGATAGAGATCGACGAGAACTATGTGGGCAGCTTCAAGATCAAGAAGAATATGAAAGTCACCGCCAGTAAGGCGTACCCGAAAGATGACGAGGATGACTGGCTAACCTGCTGCTTCGGCGGCTACGGTGGCATAGATGACGAAAACAAGAAATGGGGCGAAGAGGAGATCTTCAACTGCACCTGCCGCCAGGTGGCCTGGGACAAGTCAGGGTGGAGCAACCTGACCCAGGAGCAATATACTTCTGATAAGGTAAAGGTCTCTTTGGAAGGCGAGCAGCCTGTCGTAGAAGAAGAACCCGAGCTAACCATAGAAGAGCTCTTAGAGATGCTCAGGGAGAAGGGATACGAGGGGAACGTGACTATAGACTCCAACGAGACCACATCCGGGAACACGACCCTCGTATAAATGATCAGGAAAGGCGCTGGTCCTCGGCGTCGTTCCCTCCATCTTTTTTCAGCGCCCCACCCGGGGGTAGTTCCGGCTTTAAATGGAAAGAGAAACGTCTTCCAGGGGATCTTCAGCGGCGCTAACTACGACCGGATAACTTCACTTTTCGGTTCTGCCTTCGACCGGCAGGCTGCCATGTTCATCCCTCTGAGACCGGCCCTGTGGTCGTGGTCACGACGAACAGCCTCGGATCTGACTATGTTGATAACCTGGTCTCTCAAAAACTCGAAGGCCTGAACTACACCTACAACAGGAAGGGTTTCTATGGGTATCCCGAAGATCTCGATCCACATCCAAACATCGCTCGTTGGATCGAGTTCACAGCGTCGAAAGAAATGAACAGGCAGAGTTCTAGACCTGACCAGGAGGCTGTATCAGGGGTGTTGGATGCTGAAATGGCGCCCTCCTGCATGCCGTAATGCCTCCCGGATGCGGTTCGGCCTGGATAAGCAGGGGCAGATGTGGGGCATCGGTCCATTATCTTTTTATTGCATATGATATATAATATTGTATACGGGGGGGTGTGACCATATGGAAAATTTTCTCGCCTAGCATGCGTGAAAAATCTCAGCTTTTTTTCGGCTTCACGTCAAAAATCGAACTTTTTTAGGGATTGTTTTCTGTATACCTAACAACTAACCCTCCTATGTAGCTGCGAATGCCGACGTGAGTAGGACAGATGCACGAGCATATAATACAATGGTGAGAGCGGAAATGAAAGAAATGAAAAGAGTGAGTTCTGTTGCGGTAGTAATAGGGCTCCTGTTACTGGGTGCTCTTCTGCTATGCACGGGAGTCGGAGTTGCCGATTCTGCCAAGGAGGAAACTACCGCGGCAGATATTCAAGAGGCAATTGGGGACGAGACGGCTGGAGAATACCAGGAGGACATCGAGGAGCTTGCCACCAATGCGAAAGAGCTCAAGAAGCTCGTAAAGCGCATGACTAAGCCAGCACACGGCATTCCCGGAGATGCTGGGGCTGGCATACACCCGCAGTTCCACCGGTGTGAAGGATTTGCGCTTGCGATCTATGACAGTGTAGAGGAACTTGAGGAACTTGCAGAAGAGCCTGAAAAGAACAAAGGGGAGATACGAGAGCTGGTGGTAGTAGACCTCTGGGAACAGCTAGGTGGAGAGGGGGAATTCGGAGGTGGGCTTGCGAAGGTCGTTGGTGTGATGAGCGAGCTAATCGATCAGGCTCTCGTAGCAGATCCAGAGGATGCCAATGCACTGAAGTGTGAGGCCATTCTTTATGAGATTGAAGATGCCCAAGACGAAATCCGTGAGCAAGTGAAGGAGCTTGGAGCAAAGGTGCAAGACCCAATCGTCTGGGAATACTCCTGCATGGGGCCCTTGAACCCACACCGACTTGCCAACGGTAATACCCTCATCAACGAAGCCTTTGCTGATCGCGTTATCTAGGTAGACCCTGATGGGGAAAACGTCTGGGAGTACAACGAGGTCGTTTATCCGACCGCCTCCGAAAGGTTGGAGAACGGCAACACCATGATCGCTGACAAAGGCAATAAGCGCGTCATTGAGGTTACCCCTGATAAAGAGATGGTCTGGGAGTACCTGGGTAATGAACAGGAACTAACCGCCCTCTATGGGGTTCGAACAGTTGAAAACGGCAATATTCTGATCGTCGATCAGGGGAATATGCAAGATCCCGCTTCTCGTGCTCGCATCATCGAGGTCACCCCAGATAAGGAAACCGTCTGGGAGTATGGCGGTTCTGCTATGGAGTTTCTAGGTCCCTCTCTTGGCCAAAGACTAGCAAATGGCAATACGCTGATCGCTGACAACGCCGGCATATTCGAAGGCAAGAGTGTTCATGTCAGAGAGGTCACCCCGGATAAGGAAACAATCTGGGAATATAGTGAAGGGTTAACCTGTGTGTATCCTGTTCTCCGACTTGCCAACGGCAATACCCTGATCTGCGTCCAGTGTGATGGACGCATCATCGAGGTGACCCCTGAGAAGGAGATCGTCTGGATCTATGGTGCGCTTGGCACTCCTGCCGGTATGGAGCGGCTGGAAAACGGCAACACTCTGATCGCTGTCTTCGGCGAGAACCGCGTGATTGAGGTCGCTGCACCCTGAATCTTGTAAGATGATGACAGTACCGATGTGCAAAAAAAAAATCATATAATGCTGAGGTGAAGAAATGAAAGAAATAAAAAGAGTGAGTTCTGTTGCGGTGGTAATAGGGCTCCTGTTACTGGGCGCTCTTGTGCTATGCACAGGAATTGGAGTTGCCGATTCTGCCAAGGAGGAAACTACCGCGGCAGATATTCAAGAACTTGTGGGGGCACTCGACGAAGATGCACACAATCTCGTAAATGTTTCAAAGGCCATACATGACAACACCGAAAAGATCGCCGATGACGAGGATCTAGACGACGCCCTGCGAGACAAAGCCGAAGCAGTTCACGTAGCTTCGCATGATCTGTGGCAGATCGCCGGGCAGATCCAGGTGCATGCAGAAGAGCTTGATGACCTGGCAAAGGACCCCGAGGCCAACAAGGCTGAGATCGAGGATGCCCTGGCTGAGGTTGTGGAGGACCTGGAGGAGTATTATGCAGTTATGGAGGCCAAACATGATCTGATGCATCAGGTTCTCTTTACCACACCAAACTCGCATATGGAGTATGCCGATGCCATGCATGATGCCTTCCACGAAGCCGAAGGCGTAGTAGAGCACTTTACGGAACAGGCCCAGGAGCTCGCCGAGGTCGTCGGGGTGGCTATCCCCGGATCGGCTATTAAACCTGTAGAGGTGCCGGAGCAATACATCCGGATGTACGATGAGCAGGGTACGATGCTGGTGCTTTCGGCAGAAGAGGTCGCGATTGAAGCTCACGGGCATCTGTGTGTCTGTGGTGCAACCGCCTTCAGGGTCGCCCAGGTCGCCATCTCCGAGCTGTGGGGCGAGGAAATCCCTACGAAAGGGCAGCTTGCGGTAACCTACCAACACCCGGGCAAAGGACACAAGGAGGTCTTCGAATACCTGCTGGGGCCGGAGAATGTCACCTATGTGAAAACCGGCGACCCCAAGCACCTGACGCTTGGAGATAACTTCGTCTATACCTTTGTCCGCAAGGATAGCGGCGCTACCGTTGAAATGCAGATGAAGGAAGGCGTCATCCCGGAGGATTTCTTTGACCTGAGGTACGAGGTGAAAGGATTCCTGAAGGGATGGCACGAGGAGGAGCCCGCCGAGGCGAAAAAAGCGGCTTTTAAGCAAAAGTTCGATGAAGCGGTAAATAATATCCTGAGTATGGAGGCGTCCGAGGTTTTCGAGGTGGTGACGGGTGAGATAGCTTCAGAATACCAGGAGGACATCGAGGATCTTACCGATAATGCGAAAGAGATCAAGAAGCTCGTAAAGCGCATGACTAAGCCAGCACACAACGTTCCCGGCGATCTTGGAGGTGCGATACACACCCAGTTTCACAGAATTGAAGGTTTTGCAGTCGCCATCTATGACAATGTCAAGGAGCTTGAGGGACTCGCAGGAGAGCCTCAAAAGAACAAGGAAGAAATACGGGAGCTGGTGGTGAAAGAACTTTATGGGCAGGTGAACTCCCTATGGGGTGAACTTCCGGCAGCCGTTAGTGGGATGAGCGAGCTTGCCGACCAGGCTCTCTCTGCCGACCCGGAGGATGCCAATGCACTGAAGCTGCAGGACATCCTCGTTGAGATTGAAGATATTCAATTCGAACTTGATGAGCAGGTAAAGGAGCTTGGGGAAAAGGTGCAAGACCCGATAGTCTGGCAGTGTAAGTGTATGTCACCCGCGAATCCCCACCGGCTCGAAAATGGCAATACCCTGATCACCGAACACGTTAATAATCGTGTTATCGAGGTCACACCGGAGGGGGAAATCGTCTGGGAGTACACCGATGTTGTGATTCCTATGGAAGCCCAGAGGCTGGAAAACGGCGATACCCTGATCGCTGACACGGGCAATCGGCGCGTCATCGAGGTAACCTCGGATGGGGAGATCGTCTGGGAGTACTACTATGGTGAAGAGCCAAAAGCCCTCGGCCTTAGTGGCGTCCGGAGACTCGCCAACGGCAATATCCTGATCCCCAGTTCAGCTTACATGGAAGGTAATGTTGCCTGCGTCATTGAGGTGACCCCGGATAAAGAAATCGTCTGGGAGTACACCGAGGTTCTAGTACATCTGGGCTTAAATAAGCCTAATTTTAGGCTGTAAGTGCCCTCCCTCGATAAGTCCATTTGAACGGCTTTGCCATTGTCTGGTTGAAGTACTCGACAAAGGCCAAAACCTTGGCATTCAGATCATTGATGGAA
>JAUWQF010000125.1 GCA_030611205.1 Methanothrix sp. | reverse complement strand
TATTAAATCGGACAAGCTTGAAATTGTACTGCACCCGATTAAGTATTTCATTCCCATGCAGTTAGTTGGAGGGGCGCTTAGTGCCGATTCTAACTTTCTCATAATATCTTCATGTTTTGGTAGATTAATATTGTCTAATCTAACCTGTCGATAACATGGTAATCGCCGAAAGTCATGTATTACTCACCCGATGCCCCAGTCCTCCGCACCTATATCAACCCCATCTCCGCCAACCTATTGGGAAGATACTCCTTAGTCACGAAGTCCAGACCCTTCCCCGCAAAGGCCTGCTGCTCGGCCTTCTTCTTCAGATCCAGCTGGAGCTTGATCTGCTTCTTCCAGTAATCGGTCTCGAACCTGGGATCCGTAAGCTCGCTCCTCAGAGCATGCAGGTCCTGATCCGTCAGCTTGTCCGTCGATAGATCGTAGTCCACAATGTCCGTAGGCTGGACCCCTAAGAACTGCGCCGAAGGCGTGACCAGGTAGTCGGAAAGATGGGCGCTCTTGATCGATCCGTAAGCCACGCTGGCGAATATCCTGTAGCTCCAGGGATCTCCGTCGGTGAATACCGCCACCGGCAGGCCCAACTCCAGGCTGATACGCCTGATCATGCGCCGGGTGGACCTGGCGGGCTGGCCCTTGAGATGGACCAGTATGACGTCATACTCCTGGTCGAACCCGTTCTCGATCAGCCGGGCGTACATCCCGCCGGTCTCTATGGCCATAACCAGCCTGGCGTCATGCCCCTTGAACCGGATGTTGTCCACGTTGAAGGGTATCTGGTAACCTGCCTCCCCCACATCCTCCTGGCAGTGGATATCCCTCTCCCCCCGCCGGGTCTGCTCCGTGATCTCCAGCGGCCCGAAGACCATAGCCCCGTCTTCCTCCGGCCGAACGTGGAAGTCCTCCCGCTGGAGGGCGGTCACGATCTCCAGATCTTCTACCAGCCGGTCGCTCTCCCCCTGTTCGCTGAACTTGGCCAGGTCCCAGTTCTCGGATATATAGTAGATCTCCCTCAAGGTGGAACCTCTGTTATGCCGGAGGTGCTCCTTGATCAGGAGCTCCACCAGATGAGCGGTCCGAAGAAGGCTCTTCGCCCCCCGGATGGTCTTGACGCTGCGCATGCTCTTCTGGTCGCCGTATACCCAGACCTCGCCGTCCTTGTCGTACTCGATATTGTTCTTGGTCCTGCTGGGCAGAGCCAGATAGGGCACTATCCCCTCCTGGAACTGGTCGTAAAGCGATTCCACCATGCTCAGAAGCCTCTCTTGCGCCTTCTCGGGATCTCTCAAGTTTCCACCGTCCTCGCCCCGGCGACCACGTCCGAAGGCTGACCTTCTACCACCAGATCGGAGAAGCGGGCCTCCTCGGCAGGAAGGGCGTAGCTCAGCCTTCGTGCCTCACCGGGCTTCAGAGATATGTCCCAGAGATGGTCGTAATCATCGCCGATGGGCACCACCCTGGCAGAAGGATCGACCGAGGTCGCCTCCAGAGGAAGGGTCTCGTGCAGCCGGAAAGACTTGGCAGACTCGGTATAGTTGGCCACCGCGATGGTCACCAGGGTCTGACCGTTCTCCAAAACCAGGCTTCTCTTCACCAGGAGGCTGCCCATGATCTTGGCCACCACCGGATTGATATCCGGCTTCTCCCTGTCCAGAAGGTCGGCGAGCTTCTCCGCGATCCTGGGCAGGAGCGTCCTTATGATCTCCTCCTTCTCCCGGCGTGCCGATAGGGCGTTCTGTCGGGACAGGTGCCGCCTCAGCTTTCTGCCTACGTCTTTCAGTCCTAGCTCCACCTCGGAGACGATCTCCGGGACGTCGGCGATGGCGTCCTTGGATTCAGATGTGAAAGGTATGTTTGTGGAGGCCACGTGAACCAGGATTCCCGCAGGACCTGTGGGGATCCCGCCGCCGGGCTGGCTCAACGAATAGGTCCGCCAGGATACGTTCTCTATGGCATGGGTTATGCCACAGCCTCCCTGCTGGTAGAGAAGAGGAACCCGGTTGGCGAACCTGAGCACTCCTACCTTTCCGTCGCTCTTCAGCTCGCCGCCGTAGGCCAGCCCCACCTCTACCAGGAAGGGGTTGCCCAAGTAGACGGAGACGGACCTGGTAGAAGTGGCCACGAAGTCCACCCGATACTCCTTGTCCAGCCCCATCCTGATCAGCTCTTCGCCTATGGGCGAGAGACAGTCTGTGGGCGGCGACTTGAGTCTCACCTTTCGAAACGCCTCCGAGAGCCGCTGAGCCTCTCGATGGGTCAGCTCCGAAGGAGGCCGGTCGGGATCGAGCTCCGCCAGGTCGCAGAGTTCCTGGGCGGTGATCGTCCCGATGCTGGAGAAGGTACCCTTGAGGAAGCTGGAGAGCTTTCTCTTCTCGGTATACCGCAGCATCTTGATCAGACCGCCCAGCTCCAGCCCGCGGGGGTGCGGCTGGATCTCGTAGGCGGGCTTGGGCAGCTTCTCCGTGGCCCTCTCGAAGGTCTCTACGTTCCCGTCCGGCTCTTTCAGGGTGATCCTGGCATGAGGGTTCACGATGGCTACGTTCTTCAGGTAGCCGTAGATCGACTGCCTCCTGGACCTGACATAAGACCCCTCCAACTCCATCTCGATCCTGGTCCCGTGAGGCCGGTCCCAATCTTGAACGGCGCTTTCCAGGATCTCAGGTTCGTTGGTGGCAGTATTTATCATCAGCTGGAAACGGCAGGCCTTATGCCCCGGACCGATCTTGGAGATCACCCTCGTAGGCTTGCCCGTGGTAAGCTGGGAGTAGAGAACCCCAGCCGATATACCGATGCCCTGCTGGCCTCTGCTCTGCTTGAGGACGTGGAACCTGGACCCGTAGAGAAGCTTGGCGAAGACCCGGGGTACCTCCGCCGCCACGATCCCCGGACCGTTATCCTCGACCACCACATGGAAGAATTCGCCTCTCCTGCTTATCTGGACGAAGATGTCGGGGAGGACGCCCATCTCTTCACAGGCGTCCAGGGCGTTGTCCACAGCTTCCTTTACAGTGGTTATGAGAGATCGAGGTGCAGAGTCGAACCCCAGGATCTGGCGGTTCTTCTCGAAAAATTCTGCTACAGAGATGGCCCTCTGCTGTTTGGCCAGCTCTTCTGCTATCTCCATGATGAGGGAAAAGAGGGGGCTAGAGCTCGGCCCCCACAACGGTCTGCGTCGATGTCACGTGAGTTATTTCCCGGATGGAGTCCACCAACCGGTTGAGCACGCTGAGCCCCTCCACCTCCAGGACAACCACAAAGTCGTACTCGCCAAATACGTGATAAACGTCTTTGATGCCCTCCTTGTCCTGAAGGGCGTTGAAGACGGCTCTCTCCTGTCCTGGTACCACCTTGACCATCGTTACACCTATCACCATTCTTCGATCACCACCTATTATAAGCCCCAGCAATTATATAAGTCTTTCAGGTCTTCTTGTAGTTGATCTCCTCTCCGAAGTCCAGGCCTTCGTCCGTTTTCTTGCCGCCGAACCTGCCGCCGAGGAAATCATCATCACCCTCATCCTCGGAACCGTAACCTTCGCCCCTGGGAATATCGGAGACTTCCTCGCCGCCCTCGATGACATCTTCAGGCCTTTCCTTCAGAGATTGCAAAGCGGTGACGACCATCTGCTGGTACCGCTCCAGGTCCGTATCGTAGTAGAGCTGCGCCTTGGCAGCATCAGAGAGCTCCTCGGAGGGCTCGTCCATGAGCTGCTTCCCGTCGGAAAAAGCATCGGGCCCCTCTTTGATAGAGGGCTCGAAGTTATTCAGCCGCTCCAAGGTGCGCCTGGCCGTATCCACGATCCACCGGTCTCGGGTGGCAGCGTCCACCCTCTGGACCGACTCTACCCTGATGGAGATCAGACGGGTCCCGTCCTCGGGCTCGTATACGCTGGGCTTTCCCACCACCGCCACGAAGGAAGGTAACTCAGCCTCCGCCAGTGCCTGTGCCGCATCGGGCTGGTACTGGCCCGCGTAGACCAGGATGCTGCCTGTGGGGTCAACAATCCTGCCCCGCCAGTAGTCGGTCTCGGCACCCACATTATCCCTCTCCGTCAGGGTGCCCACCACGAATACCCGGTTACATCTGGCCCCTGTTGGGGTGATCAAGTAGAGGGGAGCGTACTGGTCCTCGTGCTCCCTGATCGTTAGGTCGGAGTCGCGAAGCTCTTGGGAGAATATCCTTCCTGCCACCTCTCTGGTGAACTCGCTCATCTCAGATCACCCCCTCTGCTTCTCGCATCAGCTCCGCCACCTCATCATCGGTCACCGGTGGAAGGGGGTCTACCGTCTCTACAAGGATGTACCGCTCGATCTGGGGTCCGGTGACCTTGTAGTACCTTCCCATAAGCCGTTCTTCGATCAAGCCCATGACTATCTCATGATCCAGTGCTTCCATGGCCATCTCTTTTGCTTCGTCTAAGGTAATCCCCATCAGCCGCTCCGTGGTTTCCCTGTTGATGAGTGCTTCTTGGACCTGGTTGCCGTCGTCCATCACTGCCTTTATGCGCAGGTCGTAGGTCCCTTCGACCCTGCCGTGCTCTCCGCAGACCCCTTTAGCCAGGGCCCTCCTGCAGACGGGACAGCGCTTGATCAGGCCCGATCCCTTCTGGATGTCTACCATCGCGCCGGAGAACTGGGCTATCTGAGGACTGACCTCGATCTCCTCTTCCAGCTCTGAAATCTCGCTGGTCCGGTTCAGCTTCACGCTGAACCTATCTTGGAAGACGTCGGTGACCACGTTCTTGAAGAGATAGCTCTGGCCTTCGGCCAGCTCAGGAAGGTCGGACTTGGTCCACTTCACGAACTTGATGACCCCGGTATCGTCGCCGACCAGGCCGATCTGGGATATGGCATCGCTGGTGGGATCCCAGAGCTGGACCACCTTGGCCTTCAGGTCGATCCACCGTTCCGGCTCTGCTATCTCCGAGATCTTCATCTCCTCTACGGACGCGGCAGAAGCGATATCCGATACCTCGATCTCCTCATCCAGCTCTGAAATCTCGCTGGTCCGGTTCAGTTTCACGCTGAACTTATCTTGGAAGACGTCGGTGACCACGTTCTTGAAGAGGTAGCTCTGGCCTTCGGCCAGGTCGGGAAGATCGGATTTGACCCACTTCACAAACTTGATGACCCCGGTATCGTCGCCGATCAGGCCAGTCTGGGATATGGCGTCGCTGGTGGGATCCCAGAGCTGGACCACCTTGGCCTTCAGGTCGATCCACCGTTCCGGCTCTGCTATCTCCGAGATCTTCATCTCCTCTACAGAAGCGGCAGAAGCGATATCCGATACCTCGATCTCCTCCTCCAGCTCTGAAATCTCGCTCGTCCGGTTCAGTTTCACGCTGAACTTATCCTGGAAGACGTCGGTGACCACGTTCTTGAGGAGGTAGCTCTGGCCTTCGGCCAGGTCGGGAAGACCGGCCTTGGTCCACTTCACGAACTTGATAACCCCGGTACCGTCGCCGACCAAGCCAGTCTGGGATATGGCGTCGCTGGTGGGATCCCAGAGCTGGATCACCTTGACCTTCAGGTCTACCCAGCAATTGGAAGCGCTGATATCCTTAACCCTGACCTCTTCGCTCTTCTTGGAGAAGACACTGACGGGAGTTATTCCATGTTCCTTGAGAAAATAGTTCACTACACTGCGCGTCGCCTCGTTCTGAGGAACTGCAAAGGTCTCCACGAGAAGCCTGAGGCGGCTCTCGATCTCTTCTGGTGCGACCTCTACGCCCTGCTCACGAAGGCGAGCCTCTATCTGACTAATACTCTCTTTCATATTGTTCGACCTCTAGTTTTTTTGTTGAGAGGTAGCTTTAACAATACCTTCATTATAGATAAAACTTTACCTTCCCGGGGTCTGATGGTCGACCCGGCTCAGGTCTTCTAAAAGGAGATGAGGTTAGATGAAAGTTGCAACATGGTTCGGAAAACTGGATCTCGATACGGGCTATATTTCATATTCCGGACCCCCTCCTAAAAATGGCAATAATTTCCGACCAGAGTGTTCCCTGGCGAACCAGGGTCATTATAGTCATGAACCTTAGACTTGATACTTAATGGAGCATCTCAAAGAAGTCATATGCACGTTCCGTCAAGAAAATGTTCGCTTACGCTCACATTTACTTGTGCACATAAAGTTATACTTTATGTACAAAAACAAAAAGAGCAAGATCGTGGTCGAGCGCGGCTAGATCGTCAAAATCGGAGGGTAAAACCGCGAATGAACGCGAATGAACGCGAATTAAAAGAAAATATTAGCGTTCATTAGCGTTCATTAGCGGTTGAAATAAGGAGTGAGTATGTGTTTAGCGCCCTCAGAATCACTCGCTTGATAATGGTTTATC
>JAUWQF010000154.1 GCA_030611205.1 Methanothrix sp. | reverse complement strand
CTTTAATGGGGCCACGACTTTTCAGCCATGGAGAGAGAGCCGCCATTTTTCGGCCTTTACTGATGCCGAAAAAAAGCCGATTTTCGAGAGGTTGTTCAACTTCTTACTAAATGTTCAGAGAGTTGGGTGTTCATGAGGGGCATTTTCGACATGCAGAGGCGTTTCGAGCGCCTCCCGGGGTTTTGCACACCACCTAACCTCTCGAAAACACTGGTTTAAACATGGAACGTTCTCCGTCCCATGATCCATCCGTCTGGACCGGATGGCCCTGCTTGGCAGGGGGCCTATTCGCCAGATCTATGCCTTACTCGAGTCAGCCTTACTACTACCTATACTTTTCTTTCGAGGCTTCGGCCGGGCCTGCCAGAGCGCGCCGGAGCCTTCGGCTCCGGGATGCGGCGCCGGATCGTGCGTGGGCCTGGTATTTCGGCAGCAGGGAAGGATAAGGTGATGGGCAAAGGCTGCGGGAAGTTTGAGGGCGTACGGACGAAGAAGGGCGCCGGGGTGTGGCCTGCGGTCATATCTTTCTGGTCTCATATTTGCCCGGAACTTCGAACTTTTTAAGTGTGCTCCGGGTCGTCCTTTCTATGTCTTGCATTTTTTCGACATGTGTGTGGATTTTATATGTTTTGGCGCTTTTGGCCCCATTGTGGCCCTACATGGCCCCTTTAAGATGTAAGCTGTTCCTGCTCCAGTGGTGCCGCTTCGTGGAGTTCTTCAAAAGATAATAGGTACATCGTTCTCATTCCTCGCCTCCCCCACCCACTTTGTCTAAAAATGCCTTACCTTTAGCCGTCAAGCGGTATTTCTGCTTGCTGCTGCGGGGCTTGTCAGGGATTGTCATTTCAATATAATCAAGTTCCAGAAGGTTCTTGACTTGTTTGTGGAGTTCCCCTGATACAGTCTTATGACCTAATTCAAGAGCAAATTCAGCTTTGCTTGCTTCACCTTCGGTCAGGAGAATAAGTACTTTAGCTGCAAGTTGCGACTTTAGCCGTGACTTTAGCCGTGACTTTAGCCGTGATTCAACTTCAGCCGTGGCGTGGGTTTGTGTTTCAGTTTTAAGTGACTCTGCCAGATAGACAATGAACCTCACCCGCATCCCGATTTCAATTATCTCCGGTTGGGGAAGTCCGAGAGCCTCTGCTTCCTTAAACATGCGAGGGACACCACTGCCCCACTGTTCAATAAGATCAAGTTCCCGGAAAACACGGGCAATCACGCGGTTACGTATCCTGGAGACGCCCTGCAGCATATCCTCAACGGTCATACCCGGAAGCAGGATGCCAGGGTTCTCTATCTCAATGCGGTCATCAAAAAAGGCGATTCTGACGGGAGCACCTCTTTGTGAATAGTCTGCGTGGACAATGGCATTCACCACCGCTTCACGCAGGATTGTGAGAGGAATGCTCCAGACGTCCCTGCGCCGAAGTTCGGAAAAGTCGGCACCACGCATGGCATGTTTCTTGAGAAACTCCATAACCCTTTCAACAGCCACAGGCAGGTGCTCATGGATATCGATATGATCGAAGATATCTGCCTTGTCCTTACCGATGAACCGCCCGCATTGTATCCATGCATCCGGAAAGACCATATCACGGTCCTTGCCGAACAGCAACATACCGCCCACCGTAGGAACCTGATGTCCTTGACGTTTGGCAACAAGGCGTAAAGATTCCAGGTCATTTTTTACCAGTTTCCGATGCCTTTCAAAGCAAGCCGTTGCAGCGTCAAAATCCAGGTCATCCACAGTCCTGTCGGGAAGAATCTGTTCATCAAAGGACTGTCCCTCAACACCACGTTTAAGTTCTGCAATGAGCTCCCGATCAGCCTTCCTGTTCGTGGAACCCAGCCTGACATAAACACCCTCCACAGGTCCTTTTTTTCTTAACCAGTGAGGTCGCGATCCGCTTGGATACACCTCCACCCTCAACACGGTCTTATCCTCAAAGGAGATTAGCTCCACATCGGGCACCAGACGCGGCTCGATACTATCTGCAATAAGGCTGCACAGACGTTCTTCTTCATCCAGCGGATCCTCAACACCTCCAACCACTCTGGAATCATCCTCGATCCCGATCAGCAAACGCCCGCCAGCAGTGTTGGCAAACGCTACAAGTGTTTTAAGAATATTCCTAGGAGAGGACATATCACGCTTAAACTCCAGCGTCTTGCCCTCTGGCATGGTGATGAGTTGAGAGGTTGGGATGGTCATTGGGACTCCATTTAATTTGTTTCAACATTTCTGGCCTGCATCACTGCTTCACGCAGCCATGCATCTTTTTTCCGCTTCGCAACTGCCATTCACAAGACGGATATAAGCCCCTTTATACTCAGAATTCAGTACATTCTCAATAATAAACGCTGTGGTTGAAACTACTTCTCCACCGATGCTGTCAAATGCCCGTGGTCCAAGATGTGTCATGGACAGTATGCTATGGCTATCCAGAATGCTCTCACGGGGGTTCTCAAAATTTTGTATCCCATTCCGGGTAGAGATCCCACTCATTTTTGTACTCCCCACCCATGAGCCTGGTATTTCGGCCGCAGGGAATAATGGAGTGATGGGGAAAGGCTGCGGGGAGCTCGAGGACGTGCAGACGAAGAAGGACGCCGGGGTGTAGCATGCGGTCATCTCTTGCAGGCTGTGGATTGCCCCTCGGCTTCGACGAGGGCACGGCTTTTCAGCCAGGGAGGATCTTACTAAATATTCGTAAAGTTGGTCTTGTTTTAGAGGCGTCTTCGCCATGTTCAGGCTTTGCGAGCGGTTACCAGGCTTTTGGACGCCACCTCGTCGACCTCCAACCGAGCATTGTCACATAACTACTATCCAATAGCCCTCCGTGGAATGTAAATGCTTTATATATGAGACACTCGCAATATTTCCGCACCAAGACCTGCCTTGTGCAGACGGAGCCGATCTAAGCGAAACGATCCCAGCCATCATGACTCGTTACAAGATCACCGCAAAGATGGTCATAGAGTTCCATGACCTTTTGGGCCCTGACCTGGAGGTCCAGAGCGTCAGGGATAGGGGCATACTTGATCATCTGGTGGAGCTAATCAACGAAGAGGAGGACGTCTTCAGGAGAGCTGCCTGGGCGTTATATCTGGCCGACCGGCATCCTTTTTGGGATGGTCAGAAGAGGACTACCTTCTATCTGGCAGACACGATCTTGAGGGCCGATGGATACTACATACACGAAGATCAGGATAAAATAATATTATTGTTGATCAAAATTGCCAGCTATGAATGTACCAACAAGATCGAGGATATAGAAAAATGGTTGAGAGAGAAGAGCTACAGACATTCGAAATCAGAGCAGCTACATCTTGGCTAGCCGAGCCATCAGCCCCTTGTTGTGATGTATGCTATCTCGGACATGATCGCGCAGTTCGCGGGGAAGATCTCCGCTGTAATCGTCCTCTGAGATTATTCTCACAATTTCCTTTTCTCGGATATCCTCCATATTACGACCACCTCTTCGACCTTATAGCATCCTTCCTTCCTTGTTATGATATAACCTTTTCTGGCTATGTTCTGTACGTTGCACCAAAATAAGGACGAGAGCCTGGAAGACTCGGAGAACCTGTCCGAGCCCCGAGGTCTTGGCCCAAGAGCCTCCAGTCGGCGCTGGATCAGCTCCGGGGTGTGTGCGAAGACCCGGGCGGAGATGAGTAGATTTGAGCGTCCAACCGAAGGCTTTCCAGGCGCCCGAGTCTCGACACTGACCCTGCCGACGACCGACGCCGGGGTGAAACGCCGGATCGCACGTGGGCCTGGTATTTCGGCCGCAGGGAAGGATGAGATGATGGGCGGAGGCTGCGGGGAACTCGAGGGCGTACAGACGAAGAAGGGCGCCGGGGTGTAGCCTGCGGTCGTCTCTTCCGGGCTGTGTATTGCGACCACCACCG
>JAUWQF010000039.1 GCA_030611205.1 Methanothrix sp. | reverse complement strand
CACATAGTATCACATACCCTTTAATGTGAGTGTGAGCGAACCGTTTCTCGACAATTTTTGATTTGGGCCAAGTTCTTAGTCGTCATGCATCTATTGATTAAAACCAGTATCAAGCGAGTGATTCTGAAGAAGCTAGACACATACTCTCTCCTTATTTCAACCGCTAATGAACGCTAATGAACGCTAATATTTTCTTTTAATTGTACATAAAGTATAATTTTGTGTGCTCAAGTAAATCCGACCGAAGGGAGGATTTACTTGTTCGCGTTCATTCGCGTTCATTCGCGTTCATTCGCGTTCATTCGCGTTCATTCGCTGTTTTACCCTCCGATTTTGACGATCTGGCCGCGATCGACCACGATCTTGCTCTTTTTGTTCGCGGAACATGCAGATGACTTCTTTGAGATGCTCCATTAAGTATCAAGTCTAAGGTTCATGACTATATTTCCCCTCCGCGCCCCTCTGCGTACTCGGCGGTTATATTCCCGTGTTTGATTACAGTATGCCCCATGTCTCGGGTAGTTCCTGCATAGTGAAGTCCCCCAACAGTGGTTTAGGTGCCTGAGTATATTGTCTAATCTAACCTGTCGATAAAATGGTAATCACCGAAAGTCATGTACAACAAGAAAATGTTCGCTTACGCTCACATTTACTTGAGCACATAAAGTTATACTTTATGTACAAAAATAAATTAAGAGACCCTCGCCATCTAACGGGGTTAGAGGCCGCCGCCAACGCTCGGCCCGCCCGAGACGCCGGGCTCCGCGTCACCGATCTAGTCTTCGGTACAGTTGAAGTCTCCGTAATAGTCGATCCAGGTCCAGTCATCCCACACGTTGGTGCCGTTATCGAAGGCGTCGGAGACCGCGTTCTCGAATAGCTCGTTCTGACTGAGGTGGTTGTCGCTGGCGTCCAGAAGATAGATCCCATAGGGGTTGCCTCTGACCACGTTCGTAACGACGGTGTTGTTCCGGGACGAGTCGATGAAGATCCCGGCCCAGTCGTTCTTGCTGACCTCGTTGTCTGTGATGGTATTGTTATCCGAGATCACCTTGATCCCCGCATCTCCGGTGGAGTTGCCGGCGTTGATGACCCTTATATCCTCTATAATGACGCCGTCTGCGCTCACCGTAATCCCGCTCCCCGAACCGCCTGCGTCCACGAGGGGCAGACTACCTCCTTTTATCTGGCCGCGCAGGGTTATGGATTTGTTCACGTTGACGTTCTCGTGGTAGATACCGCCCCTCACCAAGACGATATCTCCTGGGATGGCATGATCTACGCCCTCCTGGATGCTCAAGTACTGGCAGCCACATGCCCTGCAATCGCAGATCTTGATAGTAGATGCCTGGACGAGACCCAGAGAGAATAGAACGAACAGGATTGCCATTCCCAATGCGAGCTTACGAAATCTTCTGTCGAGCATTTTGTACCCTCCCGTAGCTGTGATCTATCTTAAGTATAAAAAGCTTTTTTTTTGTGTTATCTGCTTCTCCTCGCTAACCATCGTTTCGGATAACTATATACCTGCCCATATACCTTCTGTTCTCAGACATGGATTATTTTCCCCCTCAGATAAAGAACAAGCTGGAGAAACAGGGCTACCATTTTGTGGCTCACGGCGCGGTCAAGCCCTGCCTCTGGCTGAAACGAAGCATACGCGGCGGAGACCAGTGTTACAAGAACCACTTCTACGGGATCGCCAGCCACAGGTGTGTCCAGATGACTCCTACCTTGCTCTGCAACCACCGTTGTCTCCACTGCTGGAGGCCCATCGATGACATGCCCTCGATCGGTGGAGACTGGATCGAGCCTTGCGAGCTTCTGGATGGCGTCCTCAGAGAACAGCAGAGGCTAATCTCTGGATACGGTGGATCTCCCACCACCGATATGAAGCGACTGGATGAGGCGAAGAGACCGGCTCATGTAGCCGTATCTCTGATGGGCGAGCCCACCCTCTACCCCATGCTGGACGAGCTCATCGTGGAGATCAAGAGACGGGGCATGACCGCCTTCTTGGTAACCAACGGGACCAGACCCGAGGTGATCGAAAAGGTGAGACCGACCCAGCTCTACCTCAGCCTCAACGCCCCCGACGAAGAGACCTATCTCCGGATCTCCAACCCCCCGGTCAACCTCTGGGACAAGTTCCTGGAGAGCCTGGTACAGGTGAAAGGGTCTCCTGCCAGGACCGTGGTCCGGCTTACCCTGACCAAAGGTATGAACATGAAGGATCCTGAGGGCTACACCAGGCTTCTCGATATGGCCGAGCCAGACTTCGTGGAGCTAAAGGCCTACATGCACCTGGGCAGCTCCCGGAACCGACTATCCAGGGAGTCCATGCCCAAGCATTCCGAGGTGATGGAGTTCGCGGAAGACCTCTCTGCCAGACTGGGATACAGACTCGTCGGCCAGGTTCCTATTAGCAGGGTAGTCCTCCTTTCCAGGGGCAGCGCACCGGAGAAGATACCACTATGAAGAGCATACGACTGAATTAAATCATTTTGTATGATGCTCATTCAGACGTGTTGCCCAGATATTTCGAGGGGAAAAGTATTTTTGCTTGTAGACGTGCAACCTGTGACTCGTACACGTGGCGCCGTAAGCTATCGGCGATTATCATGAACTTCGAATGGTTGGACGAAGATGGATGCACGAAAAGTAAAAATTATGCTCGTGGAAGACAACCCCGATGACGTCGATCTGACGATTAGGGACTTGAAGAAGAACGACCTTGACAGAAACCTCCACGTGACCGCAGACGGCCGGGAAACGCTCGACGCTCTAGAGAAGCTGGCGGATGCCGGATCGCCCCTCCCCGACCTGATACTCCTGGATATCGGGTTGCCCGACCTGAGCGGGCTCGATCTTCTGAGGAAGCTGAAGGCGGATCATAGGTTTAGCTGCATACCCGTGGTCATGCTGACCGGCTCTGAGATGGTCCAAGACATCCAGAAGAGCTACGACCTGGGCGCCGTATCATACCTGATGAAGCCCATCTCCGTGGACGAACTGATGAAGATGCTGAACTACGTTACCTGAACCGGTACTATCCTCTGTTTACGGGTTGCAACTGTCCCGCAGCTTGCAAACCCCTGCTCTGCATCTCTGAGGCGTCATCCGGTCCGGCGGGGTCTTGGACGCATCTCATCTTAGCCCCTCTCCGGCAAGCTCTCTCACCACCCTGATGTTCCCCCTGACGTCTCTCGTCTCGTCTACAGGGGTCTCCAATATCAAGGGTCTTCTTCTAATCTCCGGATCGGCGAGGATCACCCCGAACCCGGCCTCTCCGATCTCTCCCAGACCGATGTGCTGGTGCCGGTCCAGTCTGGAGCCCAGACCGCCCCGGGAGTCGTTCAGGTGGACCAGCCTCAGCCGATCTAGCCCGATGATCTGGTCGAAGAGGTCCATCGTCTCCCTCAAACCCGTCTTGGTCCTCAGCTCGTAACCCGCGGCGAAGACGTGGCAGGTATCCAGACAGACCCCTAATCGGTCTTCTTGGTCCACCACGTCCATAACCTGTCGCAGGTCCTGGAAAGACCCGCCCATGCTGTTCTTGGTATCCGCAGTGGTCTCCAGGAGGATCATGACGTCGTTATCCACCCGGGAGAAGGCGTTCCTGACGGCCTCTGCGATCCTCTCGAACCCCACCTCCTTGCCCGCGCCCAGATGGCTTCCGAGGTGGGTCACCAGGTGGGATATCCCCAGGACGCCGCACCTATCCAGTTCTACGGCCAGGGCGTCTATGGACTTCCTGTAGGTCTCCTCCTTGGGCGAGGCCAGGTTGGGCAGGTAAGGCATGTGGTCCACGGGAGATATCATGCCCGAGCTCTTCACCTTCCTCTTGAACTCCTCCGCCACCTCTTCGGAGAGCTCCTTGTACCTCCATCCTCTGGGGTTCCTGGTGAATATCTGGAAGGTGTCGCAGCCCAGTGCCTGAGCTCTCTCCACCGCCTTGTCTATGGAACCTGCTATGGATACGTGCGCGCCGACTATTACCATATTTCTTCCACCCCGACCGATCCAGCGGTGCATGCCTCACTCACCGGTCTTTGGAGAACCGTTTTATACCTTCTGGGAAAAGAGAAGGACAGCGGCGTCAGGTTCTTGAGGCGCCGCGCTATCCCAGAGCCGATGAAGAAAAAATTCTGGCTGATCCGGTGATGAGCCCTATGAGTCCTGAGGCTCTGAGAGTCCACTCGACCTTTCGGCAGTGGAGCATGGGACCAACTTCTGTTCTTCTAGCTGGTATCTTCCGACCTGTTCCTGGCCCATTGGTCGACGTGATCGATCAGGTTGAACTCGATTATCTTCTTTGCGTCGCTGAGCATCTCGGCGACCTCGCGCAGGGTGAAGCGCTTTGTCTCCCCCGTTCTGTCCACCACCTCGATCTCCTCTTCGAGGTCCGCTCCACCTGAGGTCAGTATCGTGGATAGATCTGAGCAGGCTTTCTTGAGGTAGCCGACCGAGTAATCTGTCATGGTGTCTCTGTCACCGAGGTTCTTGTTGACTTCTCTGATGGACCAGCACATGGTTAGGATATCGTTGTACATCTCGCACCCCGGGCTTAATCGCACAACTGCATATTTAAGGTCTGCGTCATAAAAAATGAATGGGGCTGGTGCGATTCGAACGCACGATCGACGGGTCTCTCCGATACTGAGAGTGGATCTCAGTGCTCCAACGGATCATCAACAGCTTCTCCGTCGAGAAACCTCAGCAGACCCGTTGCTCATCATCAATATACCGCTGGAGCCCGTCGCCATACCTGACTAGGCCACAGCCCCATCAAAGCGGGCCGAGAGGGATTTGAACCCCCGACCTACAGGTTAAGAGCCTGTCGCTCTACCTGACTAAGCTACCGGCCCGCACCCACCATTGCCGATGCTAGTTATATATGTTTCGGCACCGAGTGAGGCCGATCGGCCAGCCGGGCGGCGGATCTTCTCAGATTATGTTTATGTATCGCTCGATCTCCCAGGGATGAACCTGCTTGTTGTACGCGTCCCATTCGAGCCGCCCCAGCCTCACGAAGTTGGTGTAGAGATGCTCACCCAGGGCGTCTCTGATCACCTTATCCCCCTCCAGGAGATCCAGAGCATCGCGCAGGTTTGACGGCAGGACCTCTATCCCCCGCGCCGCGCGCTCTTCATCAGAGAGATCGTATATGTTCACGTCCACCGGATCACCGGGATCGATCTTTCTCCTGACCCCGTCCAGACCCGCGGCCAAAATCGCCGTAAAGGCGAGATAGGGGCTGCAGGAAGGATCGGGCGATCTAAGTTCCAGACGCGTACTCCGGCCTCTGCCGCTGGGCACCCTTATCAAAGAAGACCTGTTGGGCCCGGACCAGCTCACGTAGACGGGGGCCTCGAACCCCGATACCAGTCGCTTGTAGGAGTTTATTAGTGGGTTCGTCACCGCTGTCAGGGCGCAGGCATGTTCCAGCAGCCCGCCTGCAAAGTACCTGGCCAGATCGCTCAGCTCCATGGGTCCCTCTGGATCGTAGAAGGCGTTCTGGTCGCCCTTGAAGAGGGATATGTTGACGTGCATCCCCGACCCGGCCTCGCCGAAGATGGGCTTCGGCATGAATGTCGCAGCGAGCCCGTTCCTCATGGCGATGGTCTTGGTAACGTACTTGAAGGTGACGACGCTGTCGGCGGTCTTCAGGGCTTCTCCATAGGTGAAGTCGATCTCGTGCTGGCCCCGGGCTACCTCATGATGGGATGCCTCGACGGTGAACCCCATCTCGATGAGGGAGATCGTTATCTCTCTCCTGATGTCTTCCGCCAGGTCGACGATCCCCAGGTCAAAGTACCCGCCGAAGTCATGGGGCGTGGTTGTGGCCCCCCCGTCCTCTCTGTTGAATAGGAAGAACTCCAGCTCCGGTCCAACGTTCATGGTGTAGCCCATATCATCAGCCTGTTTCAAGGCCTTCCGCAGGACATGCCTGGGGTCTCCCACGAAAGGATCTCCATTTGGTTTGCAGACGTCGCAGATCAACCGGGCCACGTTCTTGTCCTTCTTGGCCCTCCAGGGAAGAAGAGTGAATGTGGAGATATCCGGACGCAGGATCATGTCAGATTCGTGGATCCTGGCGAAGCCCTCGATGGAAGATCCGTCGAAAGCTATCCCGCTGTCTAGGGCCTTTCCCAGCCTGGTAACGGGGATGGCCACGCTCTTTACGATGCCCTGGATGTCGGTGAACTGCAACCTCAGAAACTCGACGTTTTTATCGCTAATGATCTCCATCAACCGCTCTTTCGAGTTCATAACTGTCTCCCCAACTATTTTTTTTACTGTATATAATATGTAACATTTTATCATCCACGCCCTTTGATACTTGGTCCGGATCAGGTGCAGAGGTCTTCTGGTCAGAACGATGATTGCAGGCCGTGGCAGATGTTTCCAGAGGGATGGGTGGGTCTGGCGCCCTTAATATACCATCGCTTCCACACCGTCCCGAAGACCAGGCTCGATACCGGGCTGTGCGCCCGGCTTTTCGATTGGGTAAATATGCTTATCTATAGGATAAATCCACTCAAAATCGGTGTGAGATCACATGTATGGTGCAAAGGTTCTGGTTGTTGATGCAGGAGGCAGAGGTAACGCCATAGCCCATGCCTTCGCCAGGAGCCCGCAGGTGGAAGCGGTCTATGTCGCCCCGGGGAACGCGGGCAGCACGTTCATGGAGAAGTGTAGCATGGCCGCCGAAGGCGGCAAGTCCGTTAAGGAGATCCCGGCGATGATCGCCTTCGCCAAGAAGAGGGAGATCGACCTGACCTTCGTGGGTCCCGAGGGTCTCCTCTCCGAGGGTATCGTGAACAGCTTTCACGAGGAGGACCTCTCCATAGTGGGTCCCCGGAAAGAGGCTACCATCCTGGAGGGGAGCAAGTGCGACGCCAAAGACTTCCTGAAGAGCATAGGTGTCCCTGTGCCCGCTTACCGGAACTTCTCCGACCAAAAAGAGGCTAAGGAATACGTATCCCAGTACTACGGCAATAACCCGGACGAGAACCTCGTGGTTAAGGCCGAGGGTCTGGCAGCGGGCAAGGGTTCGATCGTTTGTGGCTCGGAAGAGGAGGCGCTCTCGTCCGTCAACCGGATTATGGTGGCGCCGAGGCTATTCGGGGAGGCGGGGCGAAGGATCGTGGTGGAGGAGAGGTTGCGGGGAAGAGAGCTGATGTTCTTCGCCATGACCGATGGCAAGACCGTCCTGCCCTTGGAGTCGGCCATGGACTACAAGAGGGCCTTCGCCCCCGATGAGACGGTGGCCATACGCCTCTTCAACAAGCTCTCCGGTAACCCCAACCTGGATAACAACCCCAACACCGGGGGCATGGGAGGATACTCACCCCATCCCTGGTTGGACGAGGAGCTGACCGAGACCATCATGACGACGATAGCCACACCCACGGTCACCAGGTTCAAAGAGCTGACCGGTGTGGACTACTCCGGGATGATCTACTTCGGGTTGATGGTCTCCGAGGAGGATGGAAAGAAGGTGCCCCGGGTTCTGGAGATCAACGTGAGGCTGGGCGACCCGGAGACGGAGATGATCCTGCCCCGGCTGGAGACGGACATGTACGATCTCTCCCGAGCCGTCCTGGATAAGGAGCTGGACGCGATGGAGCTGGAGTGGTCTCCCGACTACTGTATGGGAATCTGCGCCATCAGCGGCCGAGTGGTGAAACCGGTGACCAGCGGCGCTCAGGAGGAGCGGCCAGGGTATCCAGGATCTCATTACACCAACATGCCCATCAGAGGCCTGGATAAGGTCGATCCCAATGTTTTGGTCTACCACAACGGCACCGCCCTGAGGACCGATGCCCAGGGGAAGGAACGGCTCTACACCACGGGAGGCAGGGTTCTCACCCTGGTGGGTAGGGGCGGTTCTTTGGAGCAGGCCAGGGCTAAGGCCTACGAGAACATCAAGAAGATCAGGTTCAACGGGATCAGGTACAGACGCGACATAGGTCTCTGATCTGCTATGTGATCGAGGTGAAAGATGAACGTACTGGGACTGGAAGGCACCGCCTGGAACCTGAGCGCAGCTCTGGTGGACGAAGACAACGTAGTGGCCGAGGAGAACGCCACCTACGTCCCTGCCAGGGGGGGGATTCATCCTAGGGAGGCTGCCCAGCATCATGCCGAGCATATGCTTCCGGTGGTGAAGGCGGTTCTGGACATGGCGAAGGACAAGGACCTCTCCATAGACGGTGTGGCCTTCTCTCAGGGTCCGGGTCTGGGTCCCTGTCTGAGGACGGTAGCCACCGCGGCCAGGGCGTTATCGCTCAGGTACGGCGTCCCCTTGATGGGGGTGAATCATTGTGTGGCCCACATCGAGGTGGGCAAGTGGAAGACCGGGGCCAGAGATCCTGTGATCCTCTACGTAAGCGGGGGCAACTCTCAGGTTCTGGCCCTGCGCCGGGGGAGGTACAGGATCTTCGGGGAGACCCTGGACATCAGCGTGGGGAACGCCCTCGACAAGTTCGCCAGGCGAGCAGGACTGCCTCATCCCGGAGGACCCAAGATCGAGGAGATGGCTCGGGAGGCAGGTGAGTACGTTCCCCTGCCTTACGTGGTGAAGGGCATGGACTTCTCCTTCACCGGGCTGAGCACCGCGGCTGCCGAGGCGCTCAGGAAGCATGACCTGACCGATGTATGCAGTTCATTGCAAGAGACAGCCTTCGCGATGTTGGTTGAGGTGACGGAGCGGGCCATGGCCCATGCCGAGAAGAACGAGGTCCTCCTGGCAGGTGGCGTGGGCGCCAACCGGCGCCTCCAGGAGATGCTCGATATCATGTGCGAGGAGCGGGGCGCGAGGTTCTACGTGCCTGAGAAGAGGTTCATGGGGGACAACGGGTCCATGATCGCCTATACTGGGTTGCTGATGCTGAAGAGCGGGGTGACGATCTCTCTGGCCGAGTCGAAGGTGAGGCCAGGGTACAGGACCGACGAGGTAGAGGGGGTCTGGGTTTAGGGGTCTCTCACTTGCGTTGTTGGCAACACCACGTCCACCGAGGGGGCAGCCGACGAGGTAGAGGTGGTCTGGGTTTAGGGAGGATCTCACCGCTCGACCGCCATCTCGTAGGCTCTTATGGCGTCTGTCCGGGTTATTATCCCCACCACCTTCCCAGGGTCGTCTCTGCTCACGACAGGGAGCCTTCCGATCCCGTTCTGGTACATGAGGTCCATCGCGTACTTGGTGGACTGATCGGGGTGGACGGTGATCACGTTCTTGGTGGCCATATCCCCAGCCGGGGTCTTCTTCTGAACGTCCAGAGGCACGTTTCTGATGTCGTCGAAGGTGATCATACCTTCCAGTCTGCCTTCGTCTATCACCGGGAAGCCGGTGTGATTGTACCTCACGATCTTCTCTCTGACGTCGAAGACCGACGTTTTGGGGCTCACGGTTATCACCTTGTGCTCCATGACTTCGCTTATCGGCATCTGGCTGAGCACCGGTTGGGGCTGGTCCAGGTAGATCCCCTTCCTCATCAGCTTGAGGGTGTACAGCGAGCCTCCTCTGAGGAGGATCTGAGCCACGGCGTAGCTCAAGATGCAGGATATTATCAGGGGCGGGAGTCTGCTGTAGTTGCTGGCCATCTCAGGTATCATCACTATACAGGTTAGAGGGGCCCTGGCCGCCCCTGCGAAGAAGGCCCCCATGCCCAGCAGCCCGTAAGCTGCGGGGTCGATGGCTATCTCTGGAAGGAGCCGTACTAGGATCAGCCCGAAGGCCACCCCGAACATGGCTCCTATGTACAGAGAGGGAGCGAAGACCCCACCGCTCCCACCGGATCCCACGGTGAACGACGTGGCCAGGATCTTGAGGACGCCCAGACCGATGAGCAGGATCAGGAGACTCTCCGAACCCGGTGCGGATGCCATCTCGAAGACCTTATTTATGCCGTCGTAACCCACGCCCATTATCCCGTACTCGAAGAAGTAATACCCGCTTATCCCGGCGACTATCCCTCCTATGGCAGGCTTGAGGATCTTTGGTACTTTGAGCGCATCAAAGCCGTCCTCGAACAGGTAGAAGGTCTTCACCCAGAGGAAGGCCAGCACCCCAAAGAGGGGTCCCAGGATGAAGCAGATGGCCAGGTCGTGGGTGGTGAAGACGAACTCCGGGTTCACGAAAGCGGGGGTGGGGCTGATCAGTCCGCCTGCTACCGCGGTGCCGACTACCGCTGCCAGCAGTATGGGCACGGCATCGTAAGGCGAGAACCTCCTGGAGACGACCTCCATCCCGAATATGGCGCCGCCCATGGGGGCGTTGAAGGTTCCGGCTACGCCCGCGGCCACACCGCAGACGGTCAGCAGCTTCAGGTCTCTTGGGCCCAGTCTGCATATCTGCCCTACGAGGGAACCGAAGGAGGCGCCTATCTGGGCGATGGGTCCTTCCCTACCGGCGCTGCCACCGCTTCCTATGGTTATGGCCGAGGAGCAGATCAGTATGAAGCCTACCCGTTTTCTGATCTGACCACCCCCCCGGTAGAGGCTCTCCATTATCTGGGGCACGCCGTGTCCCTTCGCCTCGGGCACCAGGATGTACACTATCGGGCCTACGATCAGCCCGCCGATTACGGGCAGCAGGATCACAAAGTAGGGGCTCGGTGCATGGGGGAGCATGCCCGAGAAGAAGAGGGTGTTGATGAACTCGATGACGTTCCGGAATACTATGGCACCTACACCGCCTGCTATGCCTACCACGACGGCCAGAAGATCGAGGTAGGCCCATTTGTAATCCTCTGAAAATCGTCTGATGAGGCCCGCCACGTTCTCACTGATTGCGTCTTGGATATAAATCCTTATGCCCGTGTTTCTCCTGGTGAAACGATCTCTGGACTACGTTCTGGCGCTAAAAGGGCGTAATAAACTCAGATTCTATAGTAATACTCATTCTCGTCCCCATGGATGGCCCTATGGATCATGAACGTTTGGTCTTACTTCTATTGCGATGGTGATATCTAACCGGATCTCATGCAACCACGAACTCTCACTTTATCGACCCATGGATTAATTATGGAAATATACATTAATACATGTGAAATATTATCTTATTTTAAAATTTGTTTAAATCATAGATATAGATCATAGTAATAATATCCAAATTGAAGTTTATTATATGTTTGAATGATTATATCGCACATTATATCATATATCAACATGTTATGAATTTTGATTTATTAAATAATATCAGATTCAGTACAAATAATATACTCTAAAATAGATATACATTCACAATATTTATTATCACATGAAATTATAGTTGTAGTATATGGACAATTTTATAACTATAAATTCACACCAGATAGTACTGGATATTCAGGTGGATTTCATGTGTATAAAATATATCATATTAAATCACGGGGTGGTTGTTATTCTGATAGTATGTATGTACAAATGATGCCGGGATATGATATGTATTCTAAAAGAGGTTTTCACCCCGTGAATGGTGGTTGTAGGCGACGGAATGGGTGTATTCACATAGTTTATGGAACACACGGGTTACCAAAACACGACAAAAACCGCGGGTATAACATCTATACCTATAATGTATAAGAACAACTTTGCCCCGACACGTTGGATCTCTTGTTGGCCTGGGTGGCTTCTCTTTAGCAAAGACTGCCCTCACCCAGACCCGAAATTGATGGCGCAATTATACTAATTCATGTTTAATATTAACCCGCGACCTAAAATAATATATATTTAATTTGTTGATTTTGATTAATAGATCTAATTATTGTTACATTATTTTGTGACACAATATTCTATTAATATGAACTACAAAAATACTATATTTAATAATAACATAGAATTTACTATAATCCTGTCTTGTGATAATATATTCAATATATTTCATGTCAGCAGATACTCGGTAAATGTGAGAGTTCGATGGGCATAGAAATATACCCTGGTATTAGATGATACCTCACCGGAACTGGAGGTGTTGGCATGGTTGAAGAGGCACGTCCCCTGGTGGTACGATCTGACCAAGGAGGAGACAAAGAACCCTGGCCAGGGTGGAAGAAGCCGTGCCGCCCGGGCATCGAGAGCTCCATGGGCAGGCCCATGACACCGGCCACTCGTGGGGCAACGTTTTTGAGCACTCCCGGATAGATAGGGGCCGGAGTTAGACGACCTGGTGATCAATGATGCTGGAACTGGGAGACCGGGTAGCGGTTTTTAAGGCCGAGGTTAGGTACGAGGGCGTCCTCATGCCCTCTGTGAGCGATCGCATCGTGATAAAGCAGGACAGCGGCTACAACGTGGGCATAAAAAGAGAGGGCGCCACCGTGAAGCTCCTGGAGAAGGGGCATGCCCTAAAGCTGCCGCCCGCCCCGCCGCTGAGGCGGCGAGAAGGCCTGCCCAACGTATCCATCTTGTCGACAGGCGGTACCATCGCCAGCAAGGTCGATTACCGGACAGGCGCGGTGACCAGCCAGTTCTCTGCAGAAGATATAATGTCCTCCATCCCCGAGCTGGAGGAGATCGCCAACTACGAGGGAAAGGTGATCTACAACATCCTCAGCGAGAACATGAAGGTCGAGTACTGGCAGGAGCTGGCCCGGTCCGTCGCCTCGGAGATCCGCGAGGGCGTCGACGGGGTGATCGTGACCCATGGGACCGATACCATGACCTATACCGCCGCCGCCTTATCCTTCATGCTCCGGACCCCGGTTCCTGTGGTCGTGGTGGGTTCGCAGAGGAGTTCTGATCGGCCCAGCAGCGACAGCACCATGAACGCGATCTGTGCTGCCACGGTGGCGGTAAGCGATATCGCCGAGGTCTGCGTGGTGATGCACGGTACCACCAACGACGACTTCTGCCTGATACACAGAGGGACCAGGGTGCGCAAGATGCACACCTCCCGGCGAGACGCCTTCCAGAGCATAAACCAGCATCCGATAGGCAAGGTAGACTATTTGTCTCGCCGTATCGAGACCTTCGGGACTTACCGGCACAGGGGCGAGATGGATCTGGAACTCTTCGATCGGCTAGAGCATAGGTGCGCCCTGGTCAAGTACTTCCCGGGAGCTTCTTCCGATATCCTGGACTATTACGTCCGGTCCGGCTACAAAGGCATAGTCATCGAAGGGACGGGCCTAGGCCACGTCGCCTCCGACTGGGTGGATTCCATAAGAACCGCCACCGATGCCGACATACCGGTGGTGATAACCTCACAGTGTATCCGGGGAAGGATATGTGATCGGGTCTATGACACCGGCAGGGACATGCTGGCGGCAGGAGCCATCGAGGGAGAAGACACGCTCCCCGAGGTCGCCCTGGTAAAGCTGATGTGGATCTTGGCCAACTTTTCCGGGGAGGACGTGGCCACCTTGGTCAAGAGGCCCATTGCAGGAGAGATCGCCGTCTCTACACCGGCCACCGTCTAAGGAAGCCTTATAAACTCGATAGATATAGTAACCAGGGATCACGATTATCTGGAGGAATTTGTTTTTGGCACGTAAACCAGCAAGTATGTACAGGAGGTTGGAACGCCCCTATACCCGTAAGAAGTACATGGGTGGCGTTCCAGGAAGTAAGGTCGTCCATTACGACATGGGCAACCTCACCGCAGATTTTCCGGTGAGTCTGGACCTTATAGTAAAAGAGCCTTGCCAGATCAGGCACACCGCCCTGGAAGCCGCCAGGATCACCGCCAACCGTTACCTCGTGAAGACTGTGGGGCGGACGAACTTCCATCTGAAGCTCAGGGTTTATCCCCACCACGTAATCAGAGAGAACAAGCAGGCCACAGGAGCCGGTGCCGACAGGGTCTCCAGCGGGATGCGCCATGCCTTCGGGAAGATAGTGGGAACCGCCGCCCGGATGGCCGCCGACCAGAAGATCTTCACCGTCAGCACCTCTGCCCAGAACGCAGACCATGCCAAGCTCGGCCTGAAGAGAGCGGGTCATAAGCTGCCCACCCCCATCAAGATCGTCATAAGTAAGGGGCAGGATCTGATCAGATAGTTTTGTTTTTGGTGTTGTTTCGATGGAAGATTATATGAGCGGCCTGGAGCGGGCGATGAAGATGATGCCCGCGTCCAAAGGCACCGAGGACAGGTTCACCATCCCCCCTGCAAAGGTCTTTTACGAGGGCAAGACTACGGTGCTGGAGAACTTCTCCAGCATAGCCGACTCCTTGAACAGAGACTCAGACCATCTGATGAAGTTCATGCTCCAGGAGATGGGTACCGCGGGAAAGATTGAAGGACAGCACGCCGTCTTCCAAGGAAGGTTCTCCCCGGAGTCTCTGGAACGTCACATCGACTCTTACGTCCAGGAGTACGTGATCTGTTCCGAATGTCACCGGCCAGACACCGTGCTCGTCAAGAGCGACCGGGTCCTGATGATGAAGTGCGAAGCCTGTGGCGCTCACCGGCCGGTGAGGAAGAGGAAAGCCAGGGCGGCCATACCCAAGGACGTACTCGAGGAGGGCGAGACCTACGAGCTGCGGGTCGAGTCGGTGGGGAACAAAGGCGACGGGATAGCCAAGATGGATAAGTACCTGATCTTTATTCCTAATACCGTCAAGGGCGAGATCGTCCGGGCCAAGATCAACAAGATAAGTGGGACTTTGGCCTTTGCCGAGCTGGTGGAGAGGAAGAGTTCGAGCTAGGGGAGACCATGAGGGAGGAGATCAACCTGGAGTTCACGGACAAGCACAAGTACCACATGGAGTTTTCTCCAGCAGGTTTCTGGAAACCCTTTGCAGAGAGCTACAGCGCGATCGAGTGGGAGGAACAGAGCGACGATAGGCTGACCATCGTAGCCGAGAACTACTCCTACCTTCTGGACCTGCTGGTACAGGCCCGCCTCTACTACCTCAGCACCAAGCCTTACGAGGAGCGGTTCAAGTAACCCATGGACATCATATCCGGCCAGGTCGTCAAGGGCATGCCCCTGGTGAAAGAGGGCGACGACTTAGCCTCGATGATAGTGGAGCGCTTCGCCCTGCAGGATGATGATCTGGTCTGCATCGCTTCTACGATAGTATCCAAATCGGAGGGCCGGGCCAGGGGTCTTGCCAGGTACCGGCCCGGACCTGCCGCCCTCCGCCTTGCCAAACAACAGGGGAGAGATCCCAGGTTCGTCCAGGCGGTCTTGGAAGAATCGAGAGAGATCCTGATAGAGATCCCGTTCCTTCTGACCGTCACCAAGTTCGGCCACGTCGGGGTTAACGCCGGGATCGATAACTCCAACGCGGGACCGGGCCAGATATTGCTGCTGCCCGAGGACCCCATGGCCAGCGCCGAGAATATCAGGGCCTCTCTGGCCGAAGACTGCGCGGTGATCGTCACCGACACCTGCGGCAGACCCTTCCGCTGCGGGGTGGCCGGGGTGGCGATCGGCTGGGCCGGGATAGGGGCGGTCCGCGACTGGAGGGGCGAGTTTGATCTGGAAGGCCGGGCGCTGGAGATCACTCAGGAGGCGATCGTAGACGAGATCGCGGCCATGGCCAACTTCCTGATGGGCGAAGGGGGCGACGGGACCCCTGTGGTGATATTTCGCGGCCTCGATTATCCAAAGGAGGGAGGCAGACTGTTCCGGCCCAGGGAGATGGACGTGATAAGGGCCCGTCTTGGAGATCGCCAGCCATGAGACCCCTCCTGGTGATCGTACCCTTCAGGCTGGAGAACGCCAAGAGCAGGCTCGCAACCATCCTCACAGCAGAAGAACGAAGACGCCTGGCCTTGACCATGCTGGGAGATGTGGTGGAGGCGGTCTCTGCCGTAGGCGATGTGGTGGTCCTCTCCAGAGATCCTCTTTCCGAGGCGGATACCTCCCTGCCCGCAAAGGTGGTCGTCTGCCGCCAGGAACTCGATCCTGCTCTGAACCAATTCATAGAATGCTGGAAGGTGAAGATGAACTGGCCTGCCGACCTGCTGATCGCCATGGCCGATCTGCCTCTCATCAGGGCCCGGGACGTGGAAGAGCTGGTCCGGACCTCCGGCGATGTGGTGATAGTGCCGGGACGTGGTGGAGGCACCAACCTGATCCTGGTCAGGGATCCCGGTTTCAGGGTCTGCTATTACGGTCTGAGCTACCTCAGGCACCTGCAGGTGGCGCAGGATCTGGGAATGTCCGTGGGGGTCTACGAGTCTTACCGGTGCGGGTGTGACATCGACGAGCCCTCGGACCTGGTAGAGGTTCTGCTCCACGGCCAGGGGAAGACGCCAGAGATCCTGAGGACGCTGGGGTTCGACCTCAACGGCGCTGCGAAGAATAGGGCAGCGTGTCTTCGCAGCATCCGATAGGCTCTGTGGTCGGAAACTGTTCTGGTGGGTAGTGCCTTTTCAAGAAGTTGATTTTTTTTTTGGAAATATCAAATCGTCCGAAGTTTGTATCCGCTTCAAGGGTAGCGTAACGAATTTTCTGTAATTATGATTAGGCCAATTAGGCCATATGGTGCGGCCCAGTCAGTCACCAGCTCTCCGACGCGAAGCGTATGCGGAGCATCTGTGGCGGCCCCGCTCCCTTAGCCTGGAGCCGAACCTTATCAGCGAATCGATGCAAGGAAAGCTTATCGAAATGGGTACAAAGAGAGATCGCTCAAGACAAGAGATATCGCTCAAGACGCGGGTTGGCGAGATAGCCGATGAATATCAATGAGGAATGGATTACGGGTAGAAGGTATTTTTCCCATTCCGGACCCCCCTCCAAAATCGCCAATAATTATGGGATCCAAACTTTCCTTGGAGTGAAGGACCACTACATGTATAACAAAGAACACATTGCAGCGACCAACCACCTCTGCCAGATTATAGTCATGAACCTTAG
>JAUWQF010000097.1 GCA_030611205.1 Methanothrix sp. | reverse complement strand
TCTATTCCCTGGAGGGTGTATCTTACAAGGTCCTCTCGGAGAGCCCGGTCATCGACGTAATCGGCCCTCTGGTGGAGACCAAGAAGAGAGCCAGCTGTGCCAAGGTCCGGGCAGGCGAGGCGATCGTGGTGACCGTAGAGGCGAAGAACGTCGGAAACCGGAGGACGAAGGTATCTATGGAAGAGACCGTCCCCGGGTGGGCGGAGCTACGGGCAGGTGAGACTCAGGGGTCCTGGGTCCTGCTCCCGGAGGAGACCGCCACTTTGGAGTACACCATCTCCTGCAAGAGGGCGGGCAGGTTCGAGGTTCCTGCAACGACAGTATGCTACCGCAACGACGACGGCGTCACCTGCTCGGCAGATTCGTCGCCCCTGAGAATAACCGTGGAGGGGGCAGATGAGATCAGTGATCTGCCCGCGGCGGACGAACAACCGACCCGCGAGGCCCTCCCCCCAGGTGCCGACGACCCGGATGAAGAGGACCCGGATGAAGAGGACCGGGATACGAGCCCGCTCATATGGGCGCTTCTCGTTGTCATCCTGCTCCTCTTTCTGATATTCGATAGATATCCATAGATCCATATCGGGAATTGATCTGCATGTCGAGAGAAAGCGATATCAATAGGCCAAGGCCGTCGAACGGGAAAACAGTGATCCTGATAGCGGTCTTTTTGGCAGTGTTCCTATCCTCCTGGCCCTGGACGGCCGCCGGCCAGGCACCCGAAGAGGTGTGGTCGAAGACCCTCGGCGGGGCGGGAGACGATCGAGGTCTATCCCTCTGCGAGGTCGGGGACAATGGTTACATCCTCGTCGGCTACACTTGCTCCAAGGGGGCGGGCAAAAGAGACCTCTGGATGGTAAAGACCGACGCCGATGGCAAGCAGGACTGGGAGAAGACTTTCGGTGGACCGGGCGACGACCTGGGCTGGTCCGTATTGGAGATCGATGACGGTTATGTCATCGCGGGCACGACGGAGATGCCAGGTTCCGGTAACAAAGACGTGTGGCTGATAAAGACTGATCTCGATGGCGACGAGGGGTGGTCGAAGACCTTCGGAGGGCCGGACGACGACTGGGGTGTATCTCTCATAGAAGCAAGTGGAGGCGGCTACGTCGTCGTCGGGGTCACCGAGTCTTATGGGTCGGGCGGGATGGACGGCTGGGTCATAAAGACCGATATCGACGGCAACAAGGACTGGGATAAGGCCTTCGGGGCGACCAGAGACGACCAGGTCACCGATGTCCTGAAGACGAGAGACGGAGGTTACATCATCGTGGGGACCACAGAATCTTACGGATCGGGTGGCCAGGACCTCTGGCTGATAAAGATCGATCCCGACGGGGAGACGGTATGGGATAAGACCTTCGGCAAGGGGGACGATGAGGCAGGCTGCTCGGTCCTGGAGACGGAAGACGGCTACATAGTCACCGGGTTCACAGAGTCCCGCGGATCGGGGTCCAGAGACCTCTGGCTGATCGAGACCGATATCGATGGTGGGCAGAGGTGGGATAAGACCTTCGGCGGAGCCGACGACGATGGCGGCTGGTCCATTCAGAAGACGACAGACGGTTACATCATCGCGGGCTACACAGGGTCCAAGGGCGCCGGCGACCAGGACGCCTGGCTGATAAAGGTCGACCAAAACGGGGAGGCCGTCTGGGACAAGACCTTCGGCGGGCCCGGCTTCGACCTGGCCAGGTCGTTCCAGGAGACGAAAGATGGCGGCTACGTCTTGATCGGCTGGACCGAACCTTCGGGGTCGGGAGGCCAGGACCTCTGGCTGATGAAGGCGGAGACGGCGTAGCCGGTATGGGGTCCATGGAGGCGGAGGCGGAGGCGGAGGTGGAGGCGAAGATGGAGACGGACCTGGACCTGGTCTACGAGCCTGCCGAGGATACCTTTCTCCTTCTGAAGACCGCCCTGGAAGAGGTCAGGCCCGCCGACAGCGTCTTGGAGATGGGATGCGGCAGGGGTCTGATATCCCGCGAGCTAACTTCTAAGGCGCGTCGGGTTATTGCCACGGACATAAACCCCCACGCCCTTCGGATGGCCCGGAAGATGGGGGTTGAAACGGTGCGTGCCGATCAGTTCAGGGGGATAGGGGCCAGGTTCGACCTGATACTCTTCAACCCCCCTTACCTGCCCACCGGGCCCCAAGATAAGCTGGAAGGATGGCTCAACCTCGCCTTCGACGGTGGCGTCTCGGGCAGGGAGACCATAAACCCGTTCCTGGAGGACCTGAGAGACCACCTGGCGCCCGGGGGCCGGGCGCTCCTCCTGGTCTCTACATTGAGCGGCCTTTCCGAGATAGAAGAGAAGGCACGGAACGAGGGTCTGGAGGCGATGGTGGTGGCGAGGGAGAAGTACTTTTTCGAAGAGCTGGTCGTGCTCAGGCTGAGGCCTGCCGGCGCTTTCCTGTGAAGGTGACGGTTTGGGCGGTATCCATTGTACATACCTTGACATTGTCACATGTATCCCATCTAACCGTTTATCATGAATGTTTCAAGTGGAATATAAACATTTTATATACATATCATAGCATGCCCCATATGGAATGAGGTAATCGATACGTTCTTCAAGTTGCGTGTTCCAGACCTGCAGCTGGCATCTCACAACTCATGAAGGTTTCATATCCACAGAGTACTGGTCCTCGATTTCCTGGCGGTGGAGGGTGTTGTAGGTGCAGAAGGGTATGATCCTGCCATCCGGTGTGGCATAATGTATTCCACACCGTTGCACCCGCTCCAGGTCGATGTTGTAGAGATCCTGAAAGTGCATCGCCCCTAAGAAGAGGGTCTTGTTGTGAAACTCTTTGAGGGATTCGCGAGTTCCGCATTTGAGCACGTTCAGGATCATCTTCGTAACATGGAGGTCGTCAGGGGCCTTGCTCTCGTCGATCAGCCTGGGCAGCTCTTTGATTATCTTGCCGTTCATCTTCAGCCTGTCCAGGCGCGATCCGTTGAAGTCGGCGATGACGTCCTTGATCAGCTCGTAGAACCCCATCACGTCCACAAAACGGTTGATGGGGATCAGCTTGCCCTGGTGATGAAATATGTAGGTTGCCGCCCCGCAGTGAGGGTGGACGGAGAAGAGCACCTGGGGCAGGCCCGTCTCTGCTTCGATCAGATAAGATACGGGAGCCACAAAAGGAATGGGATAAAAGTCCTCTCGGGTTATCTGGTTATCCGTCTGTTCCTCCAGGAGGGCCAGAAAGTCGGGGATCGTGATCCTCCTCTTGGACCTCTCTTCTTGATCTATCCTTCCGGCAAAGGAGATCGGCTGCACGTTTACACCTTTTACCACGTCCAGGTTCTGGACCGCGAACCTCACCATATCGCCCATCTGGTCGTCGTTGACCCCCCACTCCAGGGTCGGAACCAGGACCACGCTGGTGAGGCCCGATCTTCTGCAGTTCTCCAGGACTTTCATCTTGATGGAGAGTATATCGCGGCCCCGCAGACTTATATAGGGTTCCGGGGTGACTCCGTCGAACTGGAGGTAGATTGTGTGCATACCGTTCCGTACGAGAGCTCGGCATAACTCGAGGCTGCTTGCCAGTTTTATGCCGTTTGTGGCTATCTGGATCTGGGAAAAACCCATATCCCGGGCCATGGCGGTTATCTGGGGAAGGTCTTTTCGCAGCGTGGGCTCGCCTCCGGAGAACTGGACCGCCGGACAGGGTACGGGTTGTTCGTCCCGCAGGTTCTGCATCATCTCTCTGATCATATCCAGGGAGGGCTCATAGAGATGGCCGGTCACCTCTGCATTTGCAAAGCAGACCGGACACTTCAGGTTGCACCGGTTCGTCAGGTCGATGATGGCCAAAAGCGTGCCTGTTTTGTGGTTTTGACATAGTCCGCAGTTGAAGGGACAATTATGCTCTGAATGTGTATTGGGGTTATCCATCCCATCGCCGTCGATCTCGTATTGATCGAACTTTCTGTAGAGGTTCGCGTCTGACCAGTAGGTATCTTCGAACTCTCCATCTTCCTGGCAACTTTTCACCAATTTTACGGCGCCGTCCTCCTCGAACAGGTGCGCTTCTATGACCTTATGGCAGATGGGACATAATGAAGGGACCTTTTTATCTACTGTAGTTAGGGACATAACAACTAGGTCGGTATCAATGAAAAGACATATAAAGATTGTGGTATGAATAGGAATTATCATGGTAGAAAAGGGCGTAGTCAAAGCGCTCCAGGATATCGGGCTCACAGAGTACGAAGCAAGGGTATACACCGCGTTGGCCAAGATCAAGACAGGCATAGCCTCGGAGATTCATCTCATCTCCGGGATCCCGAGGTCAGCCGTGTACGGCGCTATTGCCAAGCTGGAGAAGAGAGGAATCGTCGAGGTTCAGCATTCCAAGCCCATGCGGTACAAGGTGGTATCCCCTTCGGATGCCCTGGATAAACTCCTGGGCACGTTCCTCCTGGAATCAAGAGAGGCCTTCGTCTCACTGGAGGAACTCTACGGCGCCGAAGACGTGGAGGGGGAATACGACGAGTTTATATGGATGAGCCGTGGGGCCAAGAACACCCATGACAAGATCCTGGAGCTGATAAACGCTGCCCGCGAGGAGATCTATATCGTGGCATACCCCGTTCTTCGGGCGCTGGAAGATCGGTACAGAGCATATCGAGATCTCAAGCCTGCGCTCCAGGATGCGCTGAAAAGGGGGGTCGAGATCAGGATAGTCTGTGCGAGCGAGGACGAGGCAAGTATCATAGCCGAGGAGATACCCGGCGCCGAGGTCAGGTTCTATCCCTGGAAGGCGCCACAGACCGGTCTCCTCCTCGCAGACGGGTTGTCTTCTCAGATCATCGTCTGTTCCGGCTCGGATCTCAGCAAGGTCTCGGCGATATGTACCGAAGGGATAAACATAGTCTCGATGTTCCAAGACCTTGCCGAGGCCTTATGGCAGATTCCGCCGGACCGGCGTTCATTGGAAGAGAACGGCACAGTACAATGAAAAAAGGGTGTAAATCTAAGAAATTTATAAATATGTATATTAATATTAGGTACTATTATGGGAAGGTATGACGTAGTCGTAATAGGTGCTGGAATCAGCGGCTTATTGTCTGCTCTGGCACTTTCGAAAGAAGGTAAAAATGTATTGGTTCTGGAAAAAGAAAATTATATCGGCGGCGTTTGTAGGTCTTATGAAGTCGATGGGTATCGTGTAGATACCGGGCCGCATGCCATAACAAGGCTGGAGAGCGGACCTCTTAGAGAATTAATGAATAGATATTTTGATATTATCCCTCAGTTTGTTCCTTTTGGAAAGTATTATGTGAGAACCGATAGTGATATAAAACAATTCCCATGGAACATTAACGCCTGGCTAACATTCAATCTCCTCCCTATAACCGATAGGTTACTGCTGATGAGATCATTATTTGATGTATTATATATGTCAAGTGCAGGTAAAGATCTATCAACTATCCCCCTCTATGAAGTTATCCCAGCAAATATATCAACTAGAACGAATAGGTTTTTAGAGTGGCTTTGTTACTTCATGGTTGGCGCCTCTATGAAAAACACGCCCATATCGAGATTCATAGATAATAAAAGCCACAAACCAAATTCCATACCCTATATGGGAAGATTATATGATCTACTTATCACAGAGGGTGCCACGGATCAAGGATATCCCAGAGGGGGTCTTCAATCTATAGTTAGTTCAATTTTAGCATCTTTTCCTAAAAACAAGGTGGAAATTAGAACGAATGAAGATGTACTAAAGATTCAATGCGATGATGAGAGAGTTGAAAAGGTGATTACTAAGGAGAACAGTTATGATTGCAGTACAGCGATCTACTCAGGATTTGCTTCAGACTTACCAGATCTAATTGATGGTTTACCTGAGGAGTATACCAAAAATCTAGTATCGATTAAGAAAGTTAATTCATTAACAATCTGGCTTGGTCTAACAAAAAACATCTTTAAAAACTATGGTTCAGAGATGTGGATTGACTCAGAGCCATACGCTTGGGTTGTTCCAACCTCAAACTATGATCATACATTAGCACCCAAGGGAAAGCAGCTTGCCGGTTTCGTGTTTATATTACCTGACGAATATAATGCATCAACAATGAAGAAAAAAGCGTTCGATGCAATAGTTGATGTCTTCCCCCACATAGAAAAACATATAGATATGATACATCATCAAGAGTTAATCCCAGAAAAGGCGTCTTGGGGTATTAACTCTGGCTTTGGGGATGTGAGAACACCGATAAAAAATTTGTATTGCGTTGGAACTGACTCCGAAAAGAGAAGTGCGGGGGTCAGCAGAGCGGCATATTCTGTCTTGAAGTGTTTGGATATCATGGGCAGTGATCTAGGATCTGGTTGATGTTTTAGATCACCGATGGTAATGGTAGCACGGGTCTATTGAAATCACACTCTTCATTGCCGGTCAAAAGAGGCGCTTTCACATCTTTTCATGCCGCAGAATGGAAAATAGCAACCAAAAACCTATCATCCCTGCTACGAGAAACCCGATGATGCCGATAACCGATATTTCGTGCCATCTAGGCGGAACATCGGAGAGAACAATAAGAGCAGAACCTATAACAAGAGAAGCTAAAACAATTGCAAAGACCGCACGGTTGACAGCCTGGTCTAAGGTTTTGAGCATCTGATCAAAACCATCGTGTTCCAACCTGATCTTTGCTTCGCCCTCCTTTAGTAGTGTTAATATGTCTCGTGCCTCGGCTGGCAAGTCCCGCATCAGCGAGCTTGCTTCAATGGCGGAGGTAGAGAAGTCTTCGATTAACCTTCGGGGACCCATGCGTTTCAGGATGGCTCTTTCGGCAAACGGTTTTGCATGTTTCGCCGCATTGAATTTGGGGTCCAGTTTTCTGCCCACGCTTTCTATGGTTACCAGCGCTTTCGCGAGCAGGTAGAAGTCCCGAGGTACTTTCAGGTGATGTCCCGCGACTATGTTCATAATACTGTATAGCAGAGATCCTATTTCGAGTTCTTCAAGTGTACAGTAAGCATAAACTTCGATAAGTTCTGCAATATCTGATTCTAACGTCCCACGATCCACTATTTGCCTATATCCGGGCTCGGTCAATTTCAAGATTGCTTTCGCAACTTTACTCTCGTCGTCATTTATAATCCCAATGAGCACGTCAGCCAGGTCCTCTCGATGACGTACTGACAGAGATCCCATCATTCCATAGTCGAGGAAACAGATGACATTATCCTTCAATACCCTGATGTTCCCTGGATGGGGGTCAGCGTGGAAAAAGCCGTGCTCAAATATCTGCTTCAAAATAAGGGTCGCACCCCGTGATGCCACGACTTTTGGATCCGTGCCGGAGTATCGAACTTGCAATTCTGCTTTTGTAATATCCGAGACCTTCATCCCGCCGATAAACTCCATCGTAAGGACTTTGCCTGTGGAGAGTTCGCGATGGACGCTGGGTACGTGAATTGTCGGATCAGTCTGAAAAATTCTCGCAAAACGCTCGATATGCGCTGCCTCGATTCTGAAGTCCTGCTCCTTCTCGATTACCCGTGCGAATTCCTCCACAATTTCCACAGGATGTATATGCTCCAGTTCCTTCAGATGTTTCTCGGTGAGCGTGGCTACGTGGAGCATTATCTCCAGATCCACCTTTATGATTCGGTCAATCTCAGGGCGCTGAACCTTGATTGCTACTTCTTCACCATCGGGCAACACCGCTTTGTAGACCTGTGCAATAGAAGCAGCGGCGATGGGTGTATCCGTAAAGTTCTTGAAAATGCTGTCCACGGACTCACCCAATTCCTCTTCGATAATCCGCTTGCCATCTTCCGCAGAAAAAGGAGGTACGGTATCTTGGAGTCTTTCCAGCTCGGTGATAAGTTCTTGTGGGATCATGTCCGGTCTGGTGCTCACAATCTGACCGAATTTGACGAAAGTCGGCCCAAGTTCCTCCAGAGCCATTCGCACCCGTTCCCAATGAGAAAGAGCAGCTATTTCCGCGGCAGCTTTCCCCAATATAAAGCCCTTCCCGAATTCGAGATGCTTTTGTAATTCCAGCTTCGCTAATATATCTCCAAAACCGTACTTTACTAAAATTGCGGCGATCTCACGATAGCGGTTGATATGGTGATATCTGCGGCTTATCACAGCGATCTTACGAATCGGCATTTTTTTCATCCCTTCTCCTTCTCTAATACTTCTTTGATTGTACATAAAGTAGTAGAATAGGGACATAGAATTACTTCTATGCCCCCTTCTAAGAACGGAGCGTGCGACTTTCACCGCACTCCGCTCAAGCATTTCACACCCCATCGCTGGGCGGCAATGTTGCCTTTGCAATCCTGGT
>JAUWQF010000017.1 GCA_030611205.1 Methanothrix sp. | reverse complement strand
AATGTGTTCTTTGTTATACATGTAGTGGTCCTTCACTCCAAGGAAAGTTTGGATCCCATAATTATTGGCGATTTTGGAGGGGGGTCCGGAATGGGAATTGTATCTGCAAACAGAACAAGTTTTGTCGCCTCTGTCTTGAAGACCCAATTTCTAGTGGCTGATTTACCAAAGAGGATGCCGACAAGAAACGCCCATGGCCCAGGGGCCACCCATGACGATGAAAATGGACAGCCATGAGGACCTATTTTCAGACCAAAATACCAGCATATAATTCCATTAAAGCGGTTCGTTAGTAACCCAAAATCGATAGCATAAGGCCCAAATAAGTGCGGGGGACGGGAGTCGAACCCGCGAACTCCTACGAGACAGGGTCCTAAGCCCTGCGCCTTTGACCACTTGGCAACCCCCGCAAGCACGATCGGAATAATAGCATAGCCTTTCCGGCACGGCGAAACTGGGGGCCACCATAGGTTATATCTTTTCCTCTGCGGCGGAGGTGCCGTCTTTTCCACCAGCACGAGGGGTCCCGCACCTGCAAGAAAATGCTCGCTTACGCTCGCATTTACTTGAGCACATAAACTTATACTTTATGTACAACCAGAGAGGCGACCCGATCAGAATGGCCACCTACGCCGCCTCAGCGACTTCACCTGCCGGGACCGTCTCCGCTGGATCAGGACCAAAACCGCCAGCACGACAACGACCAGAGGCACCGCCAAAAGGCTCATCATGCTATCTTTCTCCACCACGACGGTGAAAGGCGCGGATGCCGCTCCCCTCAGGTGGCCGATATTGCAGTCCAGATCGTACTCATGAGCGCCGGCATCCTCATTCACACCCACCCCAAACGTGGCCACGACCACCTGGCCCGGTCCCAGGTCGCCCAGAGGAACCTCATCGTCCAGCGGATCGAGGGGCGGATCGGCCGCCAGCTGAGCGGTGCACCCCGCCAGGGTCTTCATGTCGGTGTTCCTGATGGCGAGGGTCACCGTGCCGTTCTTTCCGGGCCGGAGATCCGAGCGCACCCCCACGACCGCGATGGATGAAACCTCCTCGACCTCCACTTTGATCTCCAGCTTCTTCTCGGCCGGTAGGTAGAGCGGAGACGGCTGACCGTTGCTGATGCTCACGTCGATCTGATGTTCGTATTCCAGGCTCAGGGGCAGTCTGTAAACGCCATCGGCACTTTCGCCCACTTGAAGAGAGAACTCCAGGGGAACGGTCTCCCCGGCCGGGAGCGAATCGAGGCTGACCGGCCCGGAGACTACCCTGATGGGACCGCTAGACGAAAGCCGGGCCCGCAAGTTGGCGGCGTCGACACAGCGGAGCTCGGCCAGCATCTCCTGGGCTGCCTCGGCCTCCTCGCCCGGCGCGATGTCCCCCGGGATCAGCTCTTCCACCCAGCCGTCGTTGGCCAGGACCAAACGCAAGGTGACGTTCTCACCCGGCGGAAGTGCCGGGTTGACCGCCGTCGCCCTGAGCAGGGGCTCTCCCTCAACCTTGTAGTAGTCGCCCACGAAGGCTATCTTATCTGAGGCAGACGACGGTCCCGAGAGGACCACCGACGATGCCAGCAGTAGGCAGATTATCAGGCAAAGCTGGACTGGCCGCATATCGATCTCCACCTTTGTACTAGTACATAAAGTATAAGTTTATGTGCTCCGAGTAAATGTGAGCGCAAGCGAGCATTTTCTTGATCGGCGGCACTTCCATAGGGCAGAGAGTAAAATAGCGACGGCGCGTTCTCCAGATAATCATGGGCGAAGCCAAGAGCAAAAACTGCGTGCTGTTCGTCGCCACAGTGGCCTCTTTCCTTCCTGCATTTATGAACTCGGCCATCAACATCGCCCTTCCCGCCATAGGAGAGGAGTTCTCCATGGACGCGGTTCTCTTGGGCTGGGTGGCTACCGCCTATCTCCTCGCCCTCGCCATCTTCATGGTTCCCCTGGGGAGGGCGGCGGACATCTACGGGCGGAAGAAGTTCTTCGTCTGGGGGCTGGTGGTGTTTACCGTCTTTTCCTTCCTCTCCGCCTTCCCGTACACCTCGATGATGCTGATAACCTTCCGGTTTTTTCATGGGATAGGCAGCGCCATGATCTTCGGCACGGGAATTGCCCTGCTCACCTCGGTCTTCCCTCCGGGGGAGAGAGGGCAAGCCCTGGGGATTAACGTAACCGCGGTCTATGTGGGTCTATCGTTGGGCCCTTTTCTGGGTGGGGTTCTGACCCAGTATCTGGGCTGGAGGAGCATCTTCCTGGCGAGCGTGCCCCTGGGTGTGGGAGTGATCGCTCTCATAATCTGGAAGCTAAAAGGAGAGTGGGTCGAAGCAGCTGGCGAGAAGTTCGACTGGGTGGGGTCTATCATCTACGCCTTCGTGCTATTCTCTGTGATGTACGGGTTCACCTGTTTACCGTCCCTTGCAGGCATGTGGTTCGTCTTTCTCGGCATCCTGGGGCTCTTGGTCTTCCTCCGCTGGGAGATGGGGTCGGATAGTCCCATCCTGGACGTCGGCCTCTTCCGAGAAAACCGGGCGTTCGCCATGTCCAACTTAGCGGCTCTGATAAGCTATGGTGCCACTTTCGCGGTGGTCTTCATCCTGAGTCTGTACCTGCAGTACATCAAAGGCCTCGACCCCAAGAGCGCAGGTCTGGTGCTGGTGGCCCAGCCCGTGGTGCAGGCCATCTTCTCACCTGGTGCGGGAAAGCTTTCGGACAGGATAGAGCCCCGGATAGTGGCCTCCGCCGGGATGGCGATGACCGTTGTGGGGCTGTCGCTCCTGGTTTCTCTAAACGAGGATACAAAGCTGATCTACATAGTCTCCGTCCTGGTCCTCTTGGGTCTGGGATTCGCCTTATTCTCCTCGCCCAACACCAACGCCATCATGAGCTCCGTGGATAAGAGGTATTACGGGGTGGCCTCGGGTATGGTGGGAACCATGCGCTCCTTGGGGATGATGATGAGCATGGCCATCGCCATGACCGCCCTGACGCTGATCGTAGGAAGGGTCCAGATCACGCCCGAGTATCATGTCCAGTTCCTGAGGAGCGCCAGGGCGATATTCTCCATATTCGTGGTGCTCTGCGCGGCGGGGGTCTTGGCGTCGCTGGCCAGAGGCAAGGTGAGATGATGAGAGTGCACTCGATTGTATGGATATTCACGGGAACCACAACAACAACAACAACAACAACAATCCTGTCGGGGAACCTTCAACGAGCCGTATGCGAACTGGCCCTCGACTATAAGCGCGAACTGGGTTGTATGCAGCACCTCATGAACTCAGCCCAATCAGCTCTGAACTTTTCATATCTATTCACATTTCTCTTAGCATACTTTATTACAATTGGCAGATAGTATATGTTCCTCAAGCTCTCCTCAAACTCGTCCCATTCTGCGTTGAAGAGCGAATCGATTGCGACCAACAACGAGGTGAGGAATACCCTCGGACCCAGGCTACCGCGTATGAAAAAACCCGGGTACGGATCGAGGGACTCTGCAGTTATCCCCCAGCGGCGCACCTTCTCTCTCTCATAAAAAAACCGATACATGTCCTGTCTCATCTTGGCGCTCCACGGTACGAGCCTCTCAGGACGAAGGTGCCTTACGCTGAGTTCTCTGTCCAGCAGAAATTCGAAACCGAAGTGCTTTGCGTTTATAAGCAGATCGATATCTTCGCCCCTTGTAATCCATGGGTCGAAAGGGACCTGGGTGAAGAGCCTTCGATTTATGACCACGTTCCCGCCAAGGGCAATGGTCGTCGTCTTCAGCCTCTCGCCAGAATCTATGATCGAGAAGGCCTCGTTCATCTTTTCCTTTTTTTTCCAGAATAGTCTCGGCCAGGGAACAGGTTCTTCAAGTTTGTAGCTCCCCGCCGGATTAATATAATATCCTGCCATCCCCCCTATGATCTTATCCTCGCGTCTCATGCCCACGAACTCGACGGCTTTCTTCAGGAAATCTTTGTCCTCCACGACCACATCGTCATCCAAAAAAACTATGTTTTCGGCACCTTCTGCGGCTCCGATCATTAACCCGACATTTCTACATGCCGAGTAGCCCAACACCCCAAACTTCTTCGAGAATTCGGGCGAGAAACAGTCTAAGTTCTTCGTCAACACCTTCAGCCAGGCTTCGGAGAATATCGTTATGTTCAGATCGTAATCTATGGCCATACGGTTTACTTTTTTCTCGATATCGGGATGGAAGGTGGAAGGTATGATCACTATCGGCGTATCACCGACGTCGGTTCTCGACAAGCTTTCTAACAATCGCCTCAATGTACCGTTGTCGTGCAGGGGAGACGGATGATCGAAGTGATTTCTCTCTTCGATACCACGAGAAACCCAGTGAGTAGGAATTTCGATTATCGTTTTCATGCGGGACACCTCTATGATTACGATCTGATTATCTGTGACTTGGTCTGGGTGCTTCCTTTAAAAGGTTTTTTTTTATCTAGACACCCAGATGACCGATAGGTCTTTACGCTTGCCATAATCAACTTCACTCATCAATCCCACCCAACATTTAAAAATTCTATGTATTCCTCTGCCAGAGACGTTCCCACACCCAGTATCTGGGCAATCTCTTCACTTTTATTGATCTAGGGCTTACGCACTTGACCAACATGTATATATGTATATATGAGTTATATTATATACTACGCAAACAATAGTCTGCGCGGGGGATATGACTTTATACCGAGAGCGTCTTACTCATATGACTGCATCAATGACTGCACCATTGGTCATCGGTTAAGACAAGGATAGTAATGTAGCAGCGATCTCAATAGCAAGCCAGATGAGATGGACCTGATCAAAAAGGGTACAGTGGGCCATTTTCCAAATCTGATATCGTCTATGTAATGCATAACTCGTGTGAAAAACTTCTCATTTATGTAGCTCAAAGTCCTTAACCGATGACCGATGAAGACTGCATAGTTAATGAACGGAGAATGTTGATGAGAAATATACCGTATATATCAATAATTGTACCAGCCAAGAATGAAGAAGGCCAAATTGAGAGGTGTATCCAATCACTACTCGCCCAAGAATATACTAAAGATAAATACGAGATAATAGTCGTTGACGGGGGTTCCTCTGACAATACCCTGAAAATTGTGCGAGAGTATCCTGTAAAAATAGTAAATGGAGGATGTAATCCAGCAGAGGCGAGGAACATCGGCGTTGCTCATTCGAGGGGTGAGATTCTCGCGTTTACCGATGCGGATTGTATCGCGACGCCAGACTGGCTGAAGAACCTTGTCCCTAAGTTCGAGACCAAGGCGGTAGGTGGAGTTGGCGGAGGCTTGAGGACGCTCCGGATTGGAAGCATGGTTAGCCTGTTGGCGGATATTACGACTCAGGCCACATATAGAGGTTTTATCACCAGCAACGTTGCATACAGGCGAGATGTATTTGAAGATGTTGGGGGTTTTGATTCGAGACTTGTGTGTGGTGAAGACTCGGATCTGTGGTTGAGAATCCTGGATAGGGGTTATGAAGTTCCATTTGAGCAGAAAGCAGTTGTCTACCACGCCCCAATCGAGAATAGGGCCATTCTTCCCAATTTAAAGAAAGAATTCTGGTATGCCAAGAGTGATGTCAGACTTTTTGCAAAGCGAATTGGGACTATCCTTAAGAGAAAGAACAAGGTCGCTGTGCGGGAGTCGTGGCGCATCATAAAACCAACCGGCACCAATGCAGCGATAGTACTGTTATTTGTTTCGTCAGCTCTTCAGCCAGTTATACTGGCAGTACCCTCCATACTGTTGGGTATTAAAAGCATAAAGAGGGCTATTATTGCGATGCCATATATCAACGAGAAGAAGATCATCCCTGTATTGGTATGCTATTATGGTGTGCAGTCGGTGATCAGAGGATGCGGGACGATGGTTGGTATGGCAGGGTATCTCCTACATAGCTTTCAACGGGTTGTTCTACACATGCACGAATCCTCAAAAAAAGAACAGATTCTTCTACATAAGCACGAATCCTCAGAAAAAAAACAGGTTATCCCGGTTGAGCAGAGGCGTACCACCTGAGAAACCTCGTGAGGGCACTTGAGCGAGAGGATGGGGGATAAGACGATGATAGACAACTTCGAGGTCATGACCTGTGCCGATCTGGGAGCATTTAACCCGACAAAGGATGATTGTGCCATCGGCAAGTTTCTGGACAACTCCAGAAGGTTGCTGGACAAGGTTGTAATAATGGAGGATCGAGAGCCAAATTTCTTCTTAACCTACAGAGAGGATGATTCTTCAATAGTACCCCTGAACCGCCATGGTCCGAGAGACGATGTCTGGAAGCAGAGAGATCTTAAGCGCCTTGTAGACTCATTTCATGAGAATGGTATCGATGTACTTATCGGTTTTTGGGTTCACGAGTGCAAATGGATCGATGATCGGCATCCAGAGCTGCTGATGAGGCGCAGTACCGGTAGCCTTTGGAGCGATCCTGTTGCCCATTCTGCAGACTTCAACCCTCTTAAAGGATTATCCAAAGATTTGGAGTTTGGAATCGAAGAGGGCAGCAGTTTCTCCGAGTATGCCCTTTCTCAATACAGGGGTCTGGAAGCCAACTTTGGTTTTGATGGCCTCTTCATCGGAGACGGAGGCATGGGATTCAGAGAGTATGGAGATGATAGGAGAGGACTGAGATACTTTGACTACTCAGACAACTGGATCAACGAATTTGTCGATAGCGCGTATTGCGAGGAACACGATCTGTGCCCGTTTAAAGAGTCTGCATCCATTACGGTAAAGGCAAGGGATATTTGGGCACACCACTGGGCCGACTGGGTTCACTTCAACTGCGACAGGTGGACCGAGTTTTATGAATATATCTCGAAAGGTGTGCATGCCCTCGGTGGGAAGCTGGCGGCATACACCTGTATGAACTATGGACCCTGCATAGCGATTAATCATGGGGTTGACTACAAAGCAATTGCCAACGCGGGATTGGATTACCTCGTTTTTCAGACTTATGACTACGCGTGGGGTCCATACAAATTTGATATACTCAGCAAGGACATAACCACCAACCTGTTTGAGCTCCTCTGCACCAAAGCATACATCGGAAAAACCAAGACAAAGCTCCTGTTTACGACAGAAGCAGGTGATCGAGTAGAAGGCTGGAAGAGCCCGATAGCACACACTCTGGGCGAAACGTATACCTATGCGAACACCACCTTCTTCGATGGAGAAAAAAAGAGATCGTGTGTCGATGGTACTTTGATGGTGTGGGGCAATTTTCTGGCGCCGTGGGAGTGGGAACTGCTGTTGAATGCCTATAGAAACATAAGAATCTTTGCTGAACGGGTTACATCAGAGTGGGACATATCCAGACCATTTTATCATGGAAATATGCCCAAATTCAAGATTCTAATGTGGGATGATAAGTCGGTAGAATCTGCTATGGAGACCGTTGCCACCGAGCAGAAAGATGTATATGCATACCATGAGCCAACAAAAAAGAAGGTGATGGATGCAGGGGGTTTTATGGGGTGGATTGTCAGAAAGGAGGACTCTGACCGTATCAATGCTGAGCCAGTCCCGGTGCTGTGTAAGTCAATGAAAGATCTGGATGAGGGTGTCTTAGATGCATCTAGACGAACTGATGATGGTGATCGCACATGAAGATCAACAAAGTGAGGCAGGGATGACGGAACTTCATGTAAGAGATATCATGAGAAAAAGTGTGATCACCTCCAGCATGAAAGAGACGATACTCGACGCAGCGAAGAAGATGTCTGAGTACGGAATTGGGAGTGTCGTGGTCACGAATGATGATAAACCACTTGGAATTGTAACGGAGAGGGACATAGTCAGGAAAGTGGCCAGCCGGGATATGTCTGCCAAACAGGTCTCAGTCTTCGATGTTATGTCCACTCCATTAATTAGTATTGCGCCAGATGCTAAAGTCATAGATGCGGTACGGATAATGAAGGAGAGAGATGTTAAAAGACTGATAGTTTTTAAGAATGAAGAGATGGTTGGAATTATCACAGATGATGATGTAATTAGGTGTCATCCAGGAATCACCAGGGTCATTTCAGATATGATTGACTCCAGCAGGAGACTCGCTCCCCGAGAAGCTAAAGGCTGGCTATTGGGATTCTGTGAAGAATGTGGAAATTACTCTTTTGCTCTCGAATATGTAGGTAACAGATTGATCTGTGAGGTATGCAGAGAGAAGTTAAGCTAAACACTTGCCAGTGCTCCGGGAAGAGCAGGGCAAGGCAAGGCTTGCCATAGAACCGCGGAAATTCGGTGAGGACGTTCTCAATCGACTATATTCAAACCTTAACACCGCATTATCTAGGGAACATGCTCAGTCCAAGCGCCATATCCAAGTCAATGATCTTCTTTGGAACCTCTGTGATTATGCTACTCTCCCCAAAGCCCAAATGATAGATTAACTTTCGCCCAACAAGACGGTAACCTTTCATAATATCTAGCCGTATATTATACACAACAAGAAGATAAGACCGGCTCCTTTTAGAGGCGATAGGCGTCTTTCGCCCGTGTTGAGGGGCCGCACCCGCCTCAAACAGACGCCGGGTACAGAGAGTCGCGTTGCTCGCCACACACGGGGCCCCCCGGCCAGTTTCCCGCCCGATATACCACATAGTTCTCTCCTCTCCTCTCCACGAGGCTGTCGTATTCGGGCGGCAGATGGGGTATCATGGGCCCGCTTCTGATGATGACCTTCTCCTGGGCGATGTGAAGCATCTCCTCCACGAACCTCTTGATCCCGGCACGAACCGCCCCTCGCCGCCTGAAGGGCCTCATGGGCGGGTTGAACGTGACCACATACCGGAAGCTATTCGGCGGATAGTCAAGCTGGGTGATATCTGCAAGGCGGGCAGAGACCCCCTGCTCGGCCAGTCGCCTGATAAACGCCGGGGAGTTATCGTGCCCGTGAACGTCGTCATAAAGGCTGGCCAGGGATACCGGCCCGCAGGCCACGTCCAGGATGCTCCCCTCCAGATCGATGCCTATCTGATCCAGATAAATCTCGAACTTGTACCGGGCCACATGACAGTAGGTAGCGCGACATATCAAACCTATACACCTCTCGTTTTCGTTGATCTTGGTTGGTATCGAGCCGTAAACGATGGCAGCAGATGCCAGAACGAGTACATCGGGTTTCACCACCATTCTGCGGCTATGATATGCACATCGCTTAGTCGATTAGGTATGCATAAAACATTCCCTAAATATAATAGGTTTTGATGATATAATCTAAATATCAAGGCCGAACGACGAAAGACCTGCCGGGAGAGGCCAACGGCACTTTCACTGTTCTAGGAGATAACTTACAATATGTATCCGAACATCCCGTTAATCCCGCTATTTATACTATACTATACTATACTATAGTTTTATAAGCACCTCGCCCAGTCATGGGAAAACATTAAATAGTCTTCATAACTACATAATTAATGGAGTCTTGATCAGTAGTCAAGAGGGGGATATCTACGTTGAGATGGGAGTACCTAGCATGGCGACCTGCTCCACGCTTATACTATACGCACCATGATGCGTGCCATTTAGCGGACGTGCCGCTCGCAGCCTGTCATCTGGCATTTGGATCTTATTTGAAAGGTAGCCTCCAAGCTTCTATTCTACTGTGTAAAGACAAATTGTAGATAAGCTCTACTTTCGAGGGATCTGAGGGAGGAATATGAAACGCTATCAGACCATCTGCCTGATCTGCTTGTTGGGCCTGAGCCTGGGTTTTGCATCTTGTTTATCTGTCCCAGCAGAGGATAATAGCGATACCAGAAGCGAGATAACGTTGCGGTACCATCCAGAAGAGCCGATGATAGAGACGGGTCTGGAGATGATGACAACACCCGAGGGGCCAAAAGTGACATACAGATCGGTTACGGTTCCTGGGTCGTACAACCGCGTCATCCCCGGAGAACCGGTCTTACCGATGATGACCGCCAGGATACTGATCCCCTTCGGGGACGATATTCAAGACATAAAGGTCGTCGCCGGGGAGAAGAAGTATCTGGGCAAAATGTTCATAGAGCCGGGTCAAGCAGCAGTTCCCATCAATTGCACCGATCGTTGTGGTGAGAACTACACGTCAGATCTGGAGCTCACGCCTCTGAACGAGACGGTATACGCATCTGCGGATCCTTATCCGGAGGACGTCTATTCGATGGCCGGCGTCCAAGAGAAGTGCGGTTACAAGATACTTTATATAAACTTGTATCCGGTCAGGTATATACCAAATACCAGGGAGACATACTACTTCGGCACTTTTGACATCACGGTGACTACGGCGCCAGCGGAGAAGCTCGATCTTGGCCTCTTCAGGGGATCGCCACAGGATCGGGAGGTCGTGGACAAAATTGTCGATAACCCCGAGGCGGCAGCCACCTACCCCAACGATGTGGCCCCGATGGGACGTTCGCTTCTCCTGGACGGGGAATACGACTATGTGATCATCACCAGCCAATATCTGAAAGACGCCCCCGGACCGTATAACTTCCAGGCCTTGGCCGATCACAAGAACTTGAGAGGCGTCAACACCACGATAGTCACCGTGGAAGATATCTATGAAGCTTATAAGTATATGTGCCGAGACAACCCGCAGAAGAAGATCCGCTTATTCATAAGGGACGCCTATCTGAACAACAACATCACCTACGTGCTCCTGGGCGGTGATGGAGACGGCGCCAGCGTCGGCGGCGAGACCATGGACAGCATCGTGCCGACGAGACTATTATGGGCATGTGGCTACGAGTGGGACTCTCCGGTCAGGAATAGAGCAGGAATAGCCTCGGACATCTACTACGCCTGCCTGGACGGGACCTACGACTCTAACGGCAACGGGATTTATGGCGAACCGACAGACGGCCCTGATGGTAGTGACGTCGATCTCTCGGCGGAGGTCTACGTCGGGAGGGCACCCGTGGACACCTACGGAGAGCTGAGCAACTTCGTCCGGAAGACGATATCGTACGAGCGCACCAACGAGACAGAACCTTATCTGAGGAGCGTGTGGATGGTCGGCGAGTACCTGGGGTTCGTAGACAACGAGGAGCGCTGGGGTGGAGACTACAAAGATACGATTAAGGATAAGTTCCCCCAGGATAACTTCTCCGTACAGACACTCTACGATCGTGACCATACCGGACGTGAGTGCGACCTCGACGACCACAACTGGCCTAAATCAGTGCTGGTCGAGATAATCAACGATAACACCCATACCATAAACCACATGGGAAACCCCAACTTCTGCGAGATGGTCGGCTACGTCATGAAGATGGGCTACAACGATGCGGACGCCCTCACCAACGACAAGCCCTTCTTCGGGTACAGCCAGGCCAGCTATGCGGGTGCCTTCGACAACAGGGACGATAGTTACGTCTATCTCCCTCACGACTGTGTCTTAGAGCACTTTGTGACCGCGCCCTGTGGGGCGTTTGGGTTCATAGGCAACTCGAGGTTCGGCTGGTGGTCGCCAGACGTCAGCACTAGTCCCTCCCAGAGGTACGACATGACGTTTTGGAACGCGATATTTGCAGAAAATGTCACACCACACATCGGTCGTGCGAACCAGGTCTCCAAAGAGGACAACATTGGGTCCATAGACGAGACAGTTTATGGTGAAATAATGAGGTACTGCTACTATGAGATCAACCTCCTGGGCGATCCCGAGACCCCCTACATAATCCCACCCGCGTTAGACAGATGGGCCAACGTCGAAGAGGCTAAACCGTTCAACGGATTTATAGAGTTCGATGAGTTTGAGAAGTTCGACGAATTTGAGAAGTTCGACGGGTCCTTAACGAGTTAAAAACCCCGGTTAACCAACGACTCCAAGGTGATGATGACATGGCGATGAATTCGATCCAAGCACATACCCTGGTGACAAACAGCCACACAACACCGAAGATGCCGAACCTGCAAGGTGTCTTCGGTGTCAATCGGACGGCGGTGACATGCGAGGTCAAAAAATAATGCGGAGCCCCATCATCACCCTGATCTGCCTCTCGGGCCTGATCCTGGGTTTCGTATCGTGTTCTGCCGCCCTGGCCCAGGACGGCGGCGAGGGTACAAGCGTAATCTCATGGCACTACAATCCGGAAGACCCGGTGGTAGGAGCCTGCCTTGGAGAGCTGGTCCTCCCGGCAGGATGCCAGAGATGCCAGAACGTCTCCAGATCGGTTACGATCCCGGGACTGGAAAACCGCATAATCCCAGGTGAGCCGGTCGTGCCGTTCAGGACGGCCAGGATATTGATCCCCTATGGACATGAGGTTCAAGACATAGAGGTATTCCCCGGGGAAAAGAAGAACCTAGGCAAAATCTTCATAGAACCCGGTCAAGACGCACTTCCGATCAGTTCTATGTTAGATGACATATCGAGACCGGAACCCACACCTCTGAACGAGACCACGTACGGATCGATGGACCCTTACCCGAGAGATTTTTATTCAGTACTTGGCATCCAGGAAAAAGAGGGTTACAAGATACTCTATATAAACCTATATCCGATTAAGTATATACCAAAGACAAAGGATGCATACTATTTTGGCTCTTTTGATATCAATGTAACGACGAAGCCTGCGGAAACGCTGGACAGAGGGTTGTTCAGAGGCGCACCCGAGGGCAAGAAAGCCGTAATCGCGATGGTAGACAACCCTGGTGAGGCAGCTACATATCCTGCAGACCTCATGCTAGCAGGAAGCTCGCCCCTTTTGAATGGACAGTACGATTACATAATCATCACCGATCAATATCTAAAGAGCGCACCGGGTCCGTACAACTTCCAGGCTCTGGCCGATCACAAGGGCTCGAGAGGCATCAAGACCGCTATAGTCACCGTGGAAGATATCTACACAGCATATGACGGTGTGGACAAACAGGAGAAGATCCGCAACTTCATAAGAGACGCCTATATGAATAACGGCATCACTTATGTCCTCCTGGGCGGCGATTCCGACGGCGCCAGCATCGGCGGCGAGTGCGAAGATGCTATCGTGCCGGTGAGGGGGCTATGGGCCTGGAGCTACGAGGGCAACCCGCCAAATATCCCCAGCGACCTCTACTACGCCTGCCTGGACGGGAGCTACGACTACAACGGCAACGGAATTTACGGCGAGCCCACCGACGGCTCCGGTGGAGGAGACGTCGACCTGCTGGCGGAGGTCTACGTCGGTAGAGCTCCTGTTGATTCCCACGAAGAGGTGAACAACTTCGTGCGAAAGACCATAGATTACGAGACCTCCAGCGGCCCTTATCTCAGAAAGGTATGGCTGGTCGGCGAATATCTGGGGTTCGGCGGCGCAGGTGACTGGGGAGGCAACTATAAAGATGAGATCAAGTCCGGATCCAGCGCAAATGGGTACAATACCAAGGGCTTTTCTGACGACTTCGAGAAACATACGCTCTACGAGCGCGACCGTGACTGGTCCCGAAGGGATCTGACCGGCATCATCAACGACGGTCTTCACGTCATAAACCACCTCGGACATGCCAACCCCGGCTCCGTGATGAAGCTGGGCAACGGCGATGTAGATGCTCTGTCCAACAGTAGATACTTCTTCGGATACACCCAGGGCTGCTATGCAGGCTCCTTCGACAACAGGATGCCCGACGGTTATTATCTCTCTTCCGACTGCGTCTTAGAGCACTTCGTAACCGGACCTCATGGAGCGTTTGGGTTCATAGGCAACTCGAGGTACGGTTGGGGCAGACGGTCCAGCACCGACGGGCCGTCCCAGAGATACGACAGGCAGTTTTGGGATGCGATATTTGAAGAAGGCATCAAGAATATAGGCAGGGCCAACCAGGACTCCAAAGAGGACAACCTCGGATCCATCGACAGGACCTCCGATGGCAACGTGATGAGGTACTGTTACTACCAGATCAACCTCCTGGGCGATCCGGAAACGCCTTTCCATCTGCAGATCCTCTCAGAGCACGATATCCGGGTCGCCGATCTGCACCTCCCGAGTTATACCAGACCCGATAAAGCCGTAGAGATAAACGCGGTAATCGAGAACAAAGGTACGTATGGCGAGAGCGATCTAGTGGTCCGGCTAATGGAGAACGATGCGGTCAGAGAGTCGCATACGATACCCGAACTGGCCAGTGGTACATCAAAATCGATCGGCTTTTCCTGGTCAAGCGGTACAGAAGGGGTCCATGTCCTGAAGGTTCATGTTGTTCCGGTGAGTGGAGAAACCGATCTCGATAATAACTATGGAGAAATGTCTATAAAAGTCCTCCACGCTGGCGGCATGATCCTCCTTGTAGATGACGATGACGGAGCAAGCTACGAGACCTATTACGAGAGGGCGCTGTCCGCAAATGGATACAACTATGTAAAGATCGAGGGTCCACCTACCCTGGACGAGCTAAGCAACTTCGATTGTGTGATATGGTTCACCGGGAGAGATTTCGTGACCACCCTTACAGATAGTGACCAGGCGAACCTGGCAACTTATCTGGACGGCGGCGGGAATCTCTTCCTCACCGGCCAGGATATCGGATACGACATAGGCGATACGGACTTCTACGAGGATTATATCCACGCCGAATATATAAAAGACAGCACCGGCCAATATATCCTAGATGGCGTGGCAAAAGACCCCATCTCCGACGGGATGACCATCGGCATATCGGGAAGACCTGGCGCAAACAATCAGTACTGGCCGAGCGAGATATCACCGGTTGGGGACGCTTCGGACGTCTTCAACTATCGCGATGACGGCTGTGGTGCGATACGGACGGACACCGGGACTTACGAAGTGATCTACTTCGCCTTCGGGTTTGAGGCGATAAACGACGAAGCTGACAGGAACGAAGTTATGGATAACGTTATACGAGAGCTTTCGGGAAGCTCGGAACACGCCCGACTGGCCATCAGTAAAGAGGCAGATCTTACTTACATGATCAAGTACAACATAACGGTGACCAACACAGGAGACGTTACTCTCTACAAGGTCAACGTGACCGACGACCGGACGGAGTTATACGAGCAGATACCCTCGCTGGAACCCGGTCAGTCCAGGAGCTTCTATCCGGTTTATACCGTGGCGGAATACGATGTTGACGAGGCCATAACCAACACCGCCGAGACGATCGCCACAGATGCCGATGGGAATAGGGTCGGTCCGGAGAGCGCCTCGGTAACCGTGACCACGGTTTGTGAATCCATAACCAAGACCGCCGAGACTATGACGGTAGATACCCTCGAAGACCTGGTCAGACCCACAACCGCCCCGGTGGCCTCGACCACCGCTTACGAGACCCACCTGGAGATCGCCAAAGAGACAAACCGGACCACAGTCTCGGTCGGTGACGTCATAGAGTACAGGATAACGGTGACAAACGCCGGAGATGGCGTCCTCTACAAGGTCAACGTGACCGACGACCTGACGGGCCTACATGTGGAGATGGCGTCGCTGGAACCCGGTGAGTCTCAGAGCTTCATTACCACTTACAAGGTAACGGAAGAGGCGATCTGTGACGATATAATCAACACCGCCGAGGTCGGTGCGGTCGATCCCCGTGGAAACCGGGTCGGGCCTCTGACCGCCTCGGTGACCGTATACAACCAGACCGGAGAGATGATGCGGTCCGAAAGGATTATGGAACTCGAGTTCGAGAAGATGACGATCGAGTTTGAGAAGATGGATGAAGAGCTCCAAACCTTCTTTGGAGGCTGAACCGATGACCGGAAGATACGACCGGATGAGATGGGGATTAATCTTGGCCTTGGTGCTGATATCGGTTAGCGTAACTCAGGCTGCCACGATCACCGTAGGCGCGGACGGGGGTGACTACTCCAGCATCCAAAAAGCCGTTGATGCTGCGGACCCCGGTGACACGATCAACGTGGAGAGCGGCAAGTATTACGAAAAGGTGGTCGTGGACAAGAGGCTCACCCTCCGAGGCGTGGACATCGGTGAGGGGCTGCCCACCTTGAGCGCCGTGGGTATCGGGAGCGCCATAACGCTCGCCGCGGACGAAACCCGGTTGGAGCGGTTTATTATAAAAAATGCGAGCGTCGGAAAGGCCGGTGTCTACGTGAAGTCGGACAAGAATACCATCAAGGGCAATTACGTCATCAGCAATAAATGGTACGGGATGCACTTCGAGGGTTCGAGTAATAACACCGTCGTCGGCAACACGGTCAGGAGCAATAGATATGGCATCTGGCTCGATGCCGAGTCCAACGATAACGAGATCCTCCGCAACGAGCTACTGGACAACGAGAACTACAACGCCACCGATGCGGGCATCAACCGCTGGAACGAAAACGTGTACGGCGACTTTGACGAGCGAGACTCGATCTACAAGATACCCGGCGGCGGCTCGAACATCGACGAAGACCCACGGGCACCGGAACCGACACCGACAGTCCCCCCGGCCGAGCCCATAACGATAACCATAAAGATAACCATACCTGCGCCGGTGATCGCGATGACCCTGATAGCCACAGCCGCCGGTGGGTTGTAGGCCATCTAAAGATGGATGGTCATCTTTGACGATCTCCCGGACCCACGGTCTCCTCATCACAACGGTGGTGGACCCCAGACCTTTGATCTGCCATAGGCACCCCGATGACGATATTCTTCTGCATATATGGACCGGACGAATCCGGTCTGAGGTGAACCCATGCTAACTGTGATCTTCCTGGGAACGGCGGGGTCTCTCCCCTCACCCGAGAGAAACCCTTCGGCGGTCTTGATCAACAGAGAAGGTAACCTCCTCCTCTTCGACTGCGGTGAGGGAACCCAACGCCAGATGATGCGGGCCAAAACAGGTATGATGCGACTGAGCCACATCTTCATAACCCACCTTCATGCCGACCACATCCTGGGCATACCAGGCCTTCTGGAAACCATGGCCTTCCAGGGCAGGAGAAACTCCATCTCCATCGTCGGGCCGCCTGGCACCGCAAGAATGGTGGACATCTTCGATAGACTGGTCCACTATTCACGAAAGTTCCAGGTCAGAGTCTTGGAACTGGCACCTGGTGATGCGGTGAATATGGAGGGGTACCGTGTGGAGGTGGTGAGGACCGCCCACAGCGTCCCCAGCCTGGGGTACTGCCTAAAAGAAGACCAAAGGCCTGGGAGGTTCAACCGGCCGAAAGCCCTGGAGCTGGGCGTGCCGCCGGGACCTCTATTCGGCAGGCTCCAGCGAGGTGATACGGTGACGATCGACGGGATGACCATCTCTCCGGAGCAGGTCATGGGTCCACCCCGGCCCGGGAGAAAAGTAGTCTATACAGGGGACACCAGGCCCACCAGGCAGGTTGAAGAGGCCAGCAAAAACGGCGACATCCTCATCCACGATGGCTCGCTGGCGGATGATATGGCCGACTGGGCGGCGGAGACCATGCACAGCACCGCGGGTGAGGCTGCAGAGCTGGCCAAAAGAGCAAAGGTCAGAACGCTGGTCCTCACTCACATCAGCTCCAGGTACTCGGATGACGCACGCCCTCTCCTCGCCGACGCCCGCAGAACCTTCCCGGAAACGGTGATCGCAGAGGATATGATGAAGATCGATGTCAGACTGAGAGATGGATGACCTACTCAGAATCACGCTCACGCCTCTTCGACATTTCCATCTCCTCTCTCATGACGGCTCTAAGCTCCTCGGCGGTCTCGTCGTCTTTGCCCATCAACGCGCCTTCCAGGGTCATGGCCAAGCTGTCCAGAGCCGCTTGCGCCCGGCCCACGTCCATATACTTTCTCTCGACCCTGATCCCCTCATGGTAGAGCCGATCAATCTCATCCTGAGGCAGTTTCAGAGCCCTGGCGACGCTCACCGCCCTCCCATACATCTCCATCGAGACGTAGTAGTCCAGCCCTTCTCGATATAGGCGTTGAGACTCTTCCGTTCGACCTGCCTTCTTGGCTATCAGGGCCGCCCAGAGGTAGTCACCGTTCTCCAGGGCGATCTCGATGGCCTGCTCCGTTTTGCCCTGGTCGGTGGCCAGAGCGATGGCATACTCCACCTCCCCAGCGCTCACCAGCATCTCTATCCCCACCTCCACCAGATCCTCCGGCAGATCCCGGAGGTTCTCGATCAGGTAGGACAACTGGTCTTCCCTGCTCATATCACCGAAGTTCTCGCTCAACTTACTCACCAACCAATCTCGATATCGCCCCGAGATCCACCCTGGCGGTGTTATCGATGGTCAGAGGGGTGATGGATATCTTTCCTTCCTGATAGACCGCCCACACGTCCGTACCTTCTCGCTCGGTCTGGACCAGCTCACCACCGATCCAGTAGTAGGGTCTGCCCCGGGGATCGGTCCTCTCATGGACGGCCGTCTTGAAGATCTTCCGGGCCAACCTGGTGATCACGATCTCCGTATCCTCGGTGGCGTTTACGGGCACGTTGACGTTCAGTATGTCCACGTCCTGGGGAAGCCCTTTTTCGAGGACGTTTCTGACGATCCGTCTCACAATCTTGACGGCCACATCGAACTCGTAGCGGTGGTCGTTCTTGCTGTCGAACTTGTCCCCCTGGTCCACCACCTGGATAGAAGCGGCGATGGCGGGGATCCCATAGCTGGCAGCCTCCAGGGCAGCTCCTATCGTCCCGCTGGTGGTGACCGTATCTGTGCTGATATTTTCGCCGATGTTTATCCCAGACAGTACCAGATCCGGCATCTCCCCTTCCATCAGCCAGAAGATGCCGAGGATGACCGAGTCTGTGGGAGTCCCGCTCACCTCGTAAGCCAGGTGCCCGTCCAACTTGATCTCGTTGTACCTGAGAGGCGCGAAGACCGATACCGATCTGCCCACGCCGCTCTTCTGGCCGGAGGGGGCCGAGATTATGACCTGCCCCAGGCCGTCCACGCTCCGCACCGCTGCCTTCATGCCTGCCGCGTGTACGCCATCATCGTTGGTAACCAGTATGCGATACATCCAGCGAACTTATCAGGGATGCATGTATAAAAATAGCTCGACCATCCGAAGACCAAGGGCTCCTGCCGAATAGGTTCCCGGCGACTTCTCAGAGTATCCTCGCCGGGGTATCCCGGTTATGAGCTCTTGGATATGGAATGTCGGCGGACGATACCTGCCTTCGAAATTGATTTAAGGAAACGCGGCCAAGGGTCTCTCAGATATGCAAGATTACTCCATCAACCAGTTTTTGGAACCCAGCAATACACCTGGTATCGATATCGAGATCTGCGACGTCACCCTGAGGGACGGCGAACAGATGCCCGGCGTCGTGTTCCGTCCGGACGAGAAGCTCGATGTCGCGATCCGGCTGGACGAGATCGGCGTAGAGATCATCGAGGCCGGGTTCCCGGTGGTCTCCGCAACAGAGAAGAGTGCGGTCAAGAATATAGCCAACTTTGGTCTCAACGCCAAGATCTCGGTCCTCTCCAGATCGGTCAAGAGAGACGTGGACGTTGCGCTGGACTGCGATGTCGATATGGTCGGCATATTCATCGCCATCTCCGATCTCCATCTGGCCCACAAGATCCACATGAGCTGTGGCGAGGCGATAAGCTGTGCCCTGGACACCGTGGAGTACGCCAAAGACCACGGGCTCATCGTCAGGTTCTCCGCCGAAGATGCCACAAGGACCGATTTCCAGATGCTGAAGTCGCTCTACAAGACGGCAGAAGAGCATGGGGCGGATTACGTGAGCATCGCCGATACGGTGGGGATTCTCAACCCGAGGACCACCTACTACATAGTAAGCGAGATTGCGAAGACGGTAAAGATCCCCATCTGTATGCATTGTCATGATGACCTGGGGATGGCTCAGGCCAACACCCTGGCCGCCGCCGAGGCCGGGGCGAAACAGCTTCACACCACCGTCAACGGTATCGGAGAGCGTAGCGGCAACGCCTCTCTAGAAGAGCTGCTGGTGGCGCTCAGGGTCCTCTACGGCCTGGACCGGTACGATATCACCAGGCTGACATCCCTCTCCCGGATAGTCCAGAGCTACTCCGGGGTCATCATGCCCAATAACAAGGCCGTGGTGGGAGAGAACGCCTTCGCCCACGAATCAGGCATCCACGTGGCGGCAGTCTTGGAAGAGCCCAGAACCTACGAACTCTACTCCCCGGAGATGGTGGGGGGCAACAGGAAGATCATAATAGGCAAGCACACCGGAGCCAAGGCCCTGAAGTACATCACCAAGAAGATGGGGTACGAGCTGGAACGTGACGAGATTTGTCTCCTGGCAGAGAAAGTGAAGAGATACAGCGAGTTCAAGCGGCCCGTCACCTGCGACGAGCTGCGCGAGCTGATACTCGGCCTGGAGATCGAGATCGCCTATCCTGATCCATAGACGGTTCGAGGAAGGTGCATCCTGTTATCCGGGATCGATCTTTTGTGAGGTGGTCATCTGACTTACATGGGCAAGCTGCTCAGGGTCGATCTGAGCAGGGACGTCATATCCGAAGAGCGGCCGGACAAAGACGTCCTCCTCAAGTTCGTGGGCGGCCGTGGCCTGGGTGCCAAGGTCATCTTCGACGAGGTGGACCCCCTATCGGACCCCTTGGGCAAAGAGAGCAGGTTGGTCTTCGCCACAGGACCTCTCACCGGGACGAAAGCACCCACGTCGGGAAGGTTCACCGCCTCATTCAAATCTCCCCTGACCGGACTTCTCACCGACTGCAACTGCGGCGGCTTCTTCGGTCCCTGGATCAAGAGGGCCGGTTACGACCTCATAGTGATCCAGGGGAAGGCAGACTTGCCGTCCTACGTGGTCGTCTCCGATCAAGGGTGCGAGATCAATGATGCAAGAGACCTCTGGGGCAAGAAGACCGGCGAGGTCGACCGTCTCTTGGAGAAGCGACACCGAGGAAAGGTGGCCTGCATAGGACCTGCCGGGGAGAACGGTGCTCTCATAGCCAACGTCATGGTGAACGGTAGGCGGGCCCTGGGCCGTGGGGGGATCGGCGCGGTGATGGGATCGAAGAAACTGAAAGCTCTGGTGGTCTCCGGGAGCCGGGAGGTCCAGGTGCCGGTGGAGCTGGAGGGCGTGATTCAGGAGGCGACGTCCCTTATCAAGAAGAAGATCTCGGCCGGGTGGGGTCTCCGGTCGAAGGGGACGGTCTCTGTTTTGCCTCTGCTGAGCAAGAAGGGCATCCTTCCGGTGAGGAACTACCAGCGGTCCCGGTCCGATAAGGTCGATCTCACCCTCCACGCGATGGAGGAGATGGTATCGGGGAGGCAGGGGTGTTACATGTGCCCCATCGCCTGCGGCCACAAGATCACCCTGCCCGACGGAAAGAGGATCAAGTCGCCCGAGTTCGAGACCCTCTGGTCGCTGGGCGTGAACCTGGACAGCTCCGATGCGGAGTCGACGGCCCGGGCTGGTGCCCTCTGCGACGAGTACGGTCTCGATACCATATCCACAGGAATGACCCTGAGCGCCGCGGTCGAACTGGAAGAGAAGGGAAAGATCAAAGAGGGGCTGAGATGGGACGATCCCCAGCGCGTCTTGGACCTCGTGCCCAAGATCGCCAGACGCGAGGGGATCGGGAAATACCTGGCCGAGGGATCGAGAAGGCTCTGCCAGATGCACGACGACCCGGAAGCGTCCATGAGCGTCAAGGGGCTGGAACTTCCTGCCTACGATCCCAGAGGGGCGCAGGGTATGGGGCTCGCCTATGCCACCTCCAACAGGGGCGGGTGCCACATGAAAGCCTATATCGTGCTCTCGGAGCTGCGGTCCTCCTCGGGAGGGTTCACGACAGAAGATAAGGCAGAGCTGGTGATGAAGGCCCAGGACCTGAGCGCCTTCGAGGACTCGCTCGTCCTCTGCAGGTTCGTCCAGCCGGTCCTGGGTGCGGAGATCCTCGCCCGGCTATACGCTGCCGCCACCGGGACGGTCTTGGGGATAGAGGGACTGATGGAGACCGGCGGCAGGATCTACAACCATGAAAGGCTCTTCAACATCAGGGCGGGGTGCTCGGAGGATACCCTGCCCAAGAGGCTGACCAAAGAAGAGATCGGCTCAGGACCAGCCCAGGGACAGACCGTGCGGCTGGAGGAGATGATCGCGGAGTACTACCGGCTGAGGGGTTGGACCGCATCAGGCCTCATCCCGGACAGGACCCTGAGAAGATACGGGGTTCGTTGACGCCCGACCCGGGGTAGTAGATGCAGGGACACGGATGGATCAGGATATTCCAGACGATAATTGTCAAACAAGGTTATTACAGCGCTATTGTAACCATCACCATAAAATAGGTCCTAAACTCTCATCGTGCGAGACGTCCATGTCAGAAGGTCCGATTGCTTGGAGGAGGTACGCTTAAAGACATGAAGATCAGGGTCTTTCTGAAGGTATTCGGCACGCTGCTAAAAATCCTCGGCCTGCTGATGCTCGTCCCCGCCGGGGTCTCTCTGGTCTACGGGGAAGAAGAGGGGATCATAGCCTTCCTCCTCGCGGCGCTCATCACCTTGATCATCGGGATTATACTGGAGAGAATGGGTGTCGATGAGGTTCTGGGCAACCGGGAGGGGTTCGCCCTGGTGGCCTTCGGATGGCTGGGAGCGGCAATCACCGGCGCCCTTCCCTACATCTTCCTGGGGCTCAGCCCCATCGACGCCTTCTTCGAGTCGATGTCGGGCTTTACCACCACCGGAGCCACGATCCTGGCGGAGAGCAACGCCCAGGGCTACTGGCTCATAAATGCCACCGCGGCCAGCGAGAGTCTGGGATCGATCCTGGCAGGTGTTGTCTTCGGTGGCAGGGAGATCGCGGCCAGCCCCTACCTCAGCCATACCCTGGCCAACGCCGCCCAGAGCATCTCGGCCGAGAATACCTACTACGGCCTCCTCTTCTGGCGCAGCTTCACCCAGTGGCTAGGAGGTATGGGGATCATCCTGCTCTTCATAGCCATCCTGCCCAAGCTGGGTGTGGCGGGTAGGCAGCTCTTCAAGGCCGAGGTTCCAGGACCGACAGAAGATAAGATCAGACCACGCATCAGAGAGACGGCCAAGATCCTCTGGGCGGTCTACCTGGTCCTCACCGCGGTCGAGTTTATCCTTCTGGTGCTGGCAGGGATGCCGGCCTACGACGCCGTATGCAACACATTCTCTACTATGGCATGTGGCGGGTTCTCGCCCCAGGCGGAGAGCATAGCGGCCTACGGCGCGCCCGTCATCGAGGTCATCGTGGTCGTCTTCATGTTCCTGGCCGGTGCCAACTTCGCTCTTCACTACCGGACCATGTACGTCAACAAGAAGAGCCTTGTTGGGGATCCGGAGTTCAAGTTCTACGCCTTCATAGTCGCCGTCTCCATCGTCATCGTCCTCGTATTTGGTGGAATAAGAGAAGGCCTACCCGATAGCCTGAGGATCGCCGCCTTCCAGGTGGTCTCCATCATAACCAGCACCGGTTTCACTACCGCAGACTATGATTCATGGTCCTACGCGGCCAAGACGACCCTTTTCGTGCTGATGTTCACCGGGGCCTGCGCCGGATCGACCGCGGGGGGGATAAAGCTGGTCAGGATACTGCTCATTATCAGGTACGGCAAGCGCGAGCTCTTCCGGGCCCTTCATCCCAAAGCGGTGGTCCCCATAAAGCTGAAAGACAGGCTGGTTAAAGAAGAGATCATCCACTCTATCCTCATCTTCTTCGCTCTATACATACTGATCTTCGCCGCAGCATCGGTGATCTTCGCCTCGGTCTGCTCCATATCAGACGACCGTGGAGAGACTGTCGAGATGATATGCTTCGAGTCGGCAGGGTGGAACGAGTCCGGTGGGATGATCTGCTTCGGATCGGATGATTGGAAAGGCGCCGAGAAGATGGCGTCCTTCGCACCAGAAGACCAAAACGGCAGTGACGGGATGGTCATTTTCATCTCCGGCGACTGGAACGAGACGGACACGATCTTTTGCACCATGCCTCGCGACTACAAGCAGGCCACGAGGATAGGCTGTCCCATGTCGGAGAAGTTCAATATGACGAACAAGACGATGACGATCTGGACCGCACCCGGTGACCAGAATACCGACAAGATTATCACCGCAGCATCTGCGGTGGCGGCCAGCCTGGGCAACGTCGGCCCCAGCTTCGGCAAGTTTGGTCCTACCCGGGACTACTCTAGCGTACCAGGACCGGGAAAACTGATACTCATCATCTGCATGTGGATCGGAAGATTGGAGATACTGACGGTGTTGGTGTTGCTCTTCCCGGACTTCTGGAAGAATTAGGGGTGTAAATATGAGAGTAAAGCTGACGACCCTGAGTGAAGAGGCGGCGACCCCGAGAAGAGGGATCCTCGGAGAACATGGTCTCTCGATCTACGTAGAGGCCGGTGACACCAGGCTGATATTCGATACCGGCCAGACCACTACCGCCGTCCATAACGCCGAGGTCCTGGGGATCGATCTTTTGGGAGCGGCCATCGCCCTGAGCCACGGCCATTACGATCATACTGGCGGGCTGGAGAGCGTCCTGGAGAAGACCGGTCCTGCCACCGTCTATTGTCATCCGGAGGTCTTCGGACCCAAGTACTCTTTCCGTGGAAAGCTGAGTTACATAGGAATGCCTCTCCAAAGAGACGTGCTGGAGACGATGGGTGCCAGGTTCGACCTATCCAGGGAGGCGCAAAAGATCGCCCCCGGGATATGGCTCACCGGTGAAGTTCCCCGGCGGACAGAGTTCGAGCTACCCAGCAGGGACCTGCTGGTAGAAACCGACGAAGGCATGGTCGTCGATCCCCTCTTGGACGACCAGGCCCTGATCCTGGTGCTGGACCGAGGTCTCCTGGTGGTGCTGGGTTGCGCCCATTCGGGGACGATAAACACCCTGGAGCAGGCCAAAAGGGTGACCGGCGTCGATCGGATCGTCGGGGTGGTAGGCGGGACCCACCTGGGTTCCGGGAACGGTGATAAGCTGACCAGGACCGTCGATGCGCTGAAGAGGTACGACCTGGAGGTCCTGGGCGTCTCACACTGCACCGGACCGAAGGCGGCGGCGGTGCTGGCAGCGGAGTTCGGAGAGAGGTTCGTCTTCAACAACGCGGGCACCGTCATCGAGTTGTGAAGGATATCGCCCGATACGAAAGCTTAAGTCGGGACCGCCTCCTACCCCCAGAAGATGATAAATGACGCGGCAAACAGGAGGGCCGCCCTGATCGTCGCTGCCCTGAGCTCTTTTCTCACCCCCTTCATGGGCTCGTCGGTCAACATCGCCCTTCCTGCCATCGGGAGGGAGTTCGCCACCGACGCGGTCACCTTGAGCTGGGTAGCCACCTCTGCCATCCTCGCCGCGGCCATCTTTCTGGTACCCTTCGGGAGGATGGGCGACATCTTCGGCCGGAAGCGGATCCTCACCTACGGCGTCTTGGTCTATATCGGTTCTGCCCTCCTGGCATCGTTCTCCACATCCGACATGATGCTCATCGCCGTCAGGTTCACCCAGGGCATGGGCGGAGCCATGATCTTCAGCACGGGGACGGCCATCTTGATCTCGGTCGTCCCCGCCCGGGATAGAGGCAAGGTCCTGGGGATAACCGTGGCTGCGGTCTATCTGGGTCTCACCCTGGGCCCCACCCTCGGCGGGTTCCTCACCTACCAGTTCGGCTGGCGGAGCGTCTTCCTCTCCAACGTGCCGGTGGGCCGGGTGGTCCTCTGGCTGGTGACAACGAAACTGGAGGGCGAGTGGAGAGAGGCCAAAGGGGAGAGGTTCGATCTTGCAGGAGCGGTCCTATACAGCCTCTCTTTGGTCTTCATGATCTTCGGCTTCTCCAGGCTGCCGGACCTGCTGAGCGGATGGCTGATCCTGGCCGGATCTCTGGGGTTCGTGGCCTTCGTGAAGTGGGAGACCAATACCGAAACCCCCCTCCTCGATATGGACCTCTTCAGAAAGAAGAGAGCCTTCGCCTTCTCCAACCTGGCCGCCCTGATCAACTACAGCGCCACCTTTGCCGTCTTCTTTCTCCTCAGCCTCTACCTCCAGTACATCAAAGGCCTCAGCGCCCAGCAGGCAGGCCTGGTCCTCATGTTCCAGCCGATCATGATGACTCTGGTCGCTCCCATAGCAGGTAGGCTATCTGACCGGATAGAACCTCAGATCCTGGCATCTGCGGGCATGGTTCTGACCTTCCTGGGGCTTCTCCTCCTCACCCCGCTGGACGGTGATAGTTCTCTAAGCTTTATCGTAACCTGCCTTTTGATCATGGGGCTGGGGGCCGGCCTCTTCTCCTCGCCCAACACCAATGTCGTCATGAGCGCCGTAGAGTCCAAGTTCTACGGGGTGGCCTCGGCGACCTTGAGCACCATGCGGCTTACCGGAAACATGCTGAGCATGGGGGTCGTGATGCTGGTCTTCACCCTCTACATCGGCAGGGTTCCCATCACCCCGGAGTATTACCCCCTCTTTCTGAGAAGCATGGGGGTAGCCTTCGCCATCTTCGCCGTCCTGTCCTTCGTCGGCATATTCGCCAGCCGGATCAGAGATCGATAGGCGACTCGGTCAGGACCCTGGGGCGTTCTCGATTCTAAGGTCTCACCGTTCCAAAGGCGTCACCTTGCCGGTGGTACCGTAAAGCTTAACCATGTTAATCACCCCGGCATAATTGCGCAGGTTTATTTCATGTATTCCAGCTGCGATCTGGGACAGTCCCCTGCACTCTAGAGTGCCGGGTGGCCTAAATTATAGGACAAGCCAAGGGATGAAGGCGTTCTCATCGGCAGAGGTTCTACAGACGGTACACCGACCAACCGAAGGCAGCGCGCCCTGAATAGCGGCAGATGTGACGGGATAACGGCGCTACGTTAACTAGATCTTTCGGGCTCTGCCCGAAACCGAGTAAATCCTCCATTCGGTCGGATTTACTTGAGCACACAAAGTTATACTTTATGTACAATGAAAACCGAATAAGTGGGGTGGCTTCAGATGAAGATATGTGTTACTGCGGGGGCTCCTGGCCTCGATGCACCTCTAGATCTCAGGGTCGGACGGTGCGCCTATTTCGTGATCGTAGAGACCGATAGCATGGAGGAGGTCGAGTCGATCTCCAACACCAGCGCCGGTGCGGCCGGCGGTGCCGGGATCCAGGCTGCCCAGACGATAGCCAGCACCGGTGCCAGCGCTCTGATCACGGGGAACGTGGGACCCAACGCGGTCCATACGCTGAGCGCAGCCGGGGTAAAGATATACCTGGATCAGGGCGGCACGGTGAGAGAGGTGGCGGAGAGGTTCAAGCAGGGTGAGCTAAAAGAGATCTCTTCTGCGTCTGCCCCGCCTCACGCGGGGATGGGCGGAGGACAAGGCACGGGCCGCGGCGGTGGTCGAGGTGGCGGAAGAGGTGGCGGCGGCGGCGGTCAGAACAGGTGATATGACATGAAAGTTTGCG
>JAUWQF010000142.1 GCA_030611205.1 Methanothrix sp. | reverse complement strand
TATGTGTTTAGCGCCCTCAGAATCACTCGCTTGATAATGATTTTAATCAATAGATGCATGACGACTAAGAACTTGACCCAAACAAAATATATAAAATACCAGTAGCCTCAATTGGGGGGTCCCATGTGACATTGTCAAGTTAGACTTGATACTTAGTGGAGCCTCTCAAAGAAGTCATCTGCTACAAGGCCAGCGTTTTCTTGGGCTGGGATCGTCTTGCGCATCGGATAAGTGTCAAACTTAGCGTTCAGGACTACCATTGAAGTCAAAGGCAACAGACACTCGACGTTCCACCCGCAACCATTGCTATTCAAGCATACGCGCAAGGACAGCCTCCGCAGCAAGAACAATCGGCAGGAATCTGAAACACGGCGCAATCGTGGTACTGGAATTCCCGGTCTACCCGGGCGCAACAGAAGAAGTCCTGAAACCGATACTAGAACAAGAGTTAGGGCTTATCTGCGGGTCTGGTTGGGCAAAAGATGCAACCGCGCAGAAAGGTTATATCGCCTCTCGCGAAAGTCCATGCTCATGACAGACGTCCCCGAGATCCCTCTGGAGCAGATCCAGCAGCGGGTGGTGGCCATGTGGATGGGAAGCTTCTACGGTAGCAGCAGTTACGTGGGCAAGAGGCTGGGTCGCAGAGGCCTCCGGGAGTTCCAGGAGCTGGGCGCCCGCCAGGTGGCTGAGACCTTCAAGAAGCTGGACCTCACCGAGCCCAACGACCTTGCCCTGGCCATAGCCTCCAACGACAAGAATCTCTTCGGCAGCATCGTCACCGTGGAGGAAGGCGACGGCTGGGCCGAGGTCCGGCGGGAGAGATGCGCCCTCAAGGAAGGGGTCAAGGCATTTGCCCGGCTGGGCGCCACCCTGGTGGCCAAGGAACACTGCAAGACCTGCGTGGAGGGTCACTGGCGCAAGGTCTTCAACCACCTGATGATGGACCTGGAGGTGGAGAATACTGACGACGGCTGCGTGATGAAGATCACAGGGCGCAGATCCTCCGGGCAAAAGACTTAAGGCGGCTGGAAGGCGTTCTGTAATGGGGGTGTAATTCAGCATGATCAGGAGCGTCTATGCAGTTTTGTTACTTTTGGGTGTGTTAATACTACCGGCAGGTGGCGGCTGGTTGGACGGCGGACCGAACTACGGCGAGATGAGATCCTACTTCTCAGACCCCATATTCTACTCGGGCGGACCGTACTCCAAGATAGACCACAGCCAGTATTATCCTTATTTCGGCAGCGGGATATTCAAAGATCCTTCGCTATTGGGCGGAAGGTATCGATCGGACAGAGAGCCCATCGTTATAGGAAAGGTGGCCCGGAGAATGATCGAGGAGGCAGAGAACGAGGCTGCTAACCGGTATGCGCCCGGTTTCGTGAGGTACAAAGACCGAAACTTCACCGAGTATCTCCAGAACTCTCGTGCGAACTGGACCATAACCATGGACTTCGCCCGGAATAAATCCTCGCTCAGGGTCTACGATGGCGGGCGGTGGACGACCGTCACGGACGTGAACGAAGCACGTTAAGAGATGGAAGATAGAATATATATCCGCCCTCGGGGCCTTTCCGCACCGGGACCGAGGGCGGAATTTATGGTGTCTATCTCTATCTCGATTTCAACCAGTACCTGTGCATGACCGCAATAGCGTCAGCACACTGTTCCGGCGTCTGGTATACGGGGATCCCGGCCTTCTCCATCTTTATGACGTCATCTATGGCGAACTCTTTGCCTGCCACACAGGCCATCACGGGCTTGCCCTTGTAGTCGATGTCTCCCAGAGGCTCGACGTAGCTCCCCAGTACCTCGGCCTGGAGAACCACTATGAAGCTGCCCACGTCTTCGCTCTCCACGCCGATCTCTATCGTTCTTCTCACCGTTTCGGCATCCATGCTGAAGGTGTAATCCACGGGGTTCATCCCGCCCACGTACTCCGGCAGGAGATCGCGGAGGCGCTCTTTCAGCTCAGGTTCCAGTTCGGAGAGTTTCATCCCGTTGTCTATGATCGCATCTGCCGAGATCACCCCAAGAGAGCCTGCATAGGTGATTATGAAGACGCCCTCCTTCTCCGGCAGTGGTTGCTTGGAGATGGCCCTGGTCAGGTTGAACATGTGCTCGTAGTCCCTGGCCCTTATTATCCCCGCCTGTTTGAAGACGGCCTCGTAAACCGTATCGTTGCCCGCCATGGATGCCGTATGCGAGGTCACCGCCTTTCTCCCGGCCTCGGTACGACCGGCCTTCAGAACGATTATGGGCTTCGTCTTCGTAATCCGCTTTGCAACGTCGATGAACCGCCTCCCGCCTTTGACCGACTCCAGGTACATGGAGATTATGTCTACGTTATCGTCCATGCTTACGGCTTCGAGCATATCGGTCTCGTTGATGTCCAGCTTGTTCCCGATAGTGGCTACGATGCCGAAGTCCATGACGTGGCGGAGCCCCCAGAGCATGCCCGCAGCACAGACCCCCGCCTGGGATATCAGGCCTATGTTCCCCTGGCTCAGGGCGTCCACGATCCCGATGGACTGGACCATGCTGCAATAGGTGTTGATCACACCCGAGCAGTTCGGACCCAGGATCCTGCATCCACAAGGCTTGGTGATGGCCACCATATCCTCTTCTATCTGCCTGCCAGTCTCGCCCATCTCCGCAAAACCGGCAGACTCCACGATTACGTACTTCACGCCGCAGTCGCAGCACTCCTTCACCACCTCGGAGGTTATGCTCGCCGGAACGAGAACGACGGCGACGTCGATGGGGGCCTTCACATCGCTGATACTGGGGTAAGCCGTTATCCCCTGGATCGTCTCCGCCCTGGGGTTGATGGGGTACAGCTCGCCCCGGAAGTTGTGATCGATGAGGTTGCGGAAGACGTTCCATCCCAGCTTGCCTTTGGTCCCGGAGGCTCCGATGACAGCGATGCTCTTCGGGTAGAACAGATCGTGAAGGTCCTGTTTCGAGACAGGTTCTTTGGGCGGCTCCGGCCTCTCCCCGGTTATAATCCTGGCGTCGACCACCTTGTAACCCGAGGGGTAGAGGAACACCGGGTTCAGGTCCATCTCGGCGATCTCCGGGTTCTTCATCACGAGATCGGATATTTGCAACAACAGACGCTTCAGAGCGGGGATGTCGGCGGAGTAGCCGCGGTACCCTTTCAGCAAGGAGATCCCCTTGATCTCCTCGATCATATCTTCGGCATCGAGTTCGGATAGGGGTATGGATCTTAAGGATATGTCCTGGAGGATCTCGACGAAGACGCCGCCGAGCCCGAAGATCAGGATCGGTCCGAAGGTGGGATCCGTGGTCACCCCCACGATCGCCTCGATGCCCGGCGGGGCCATCTCCTGTACCGCAACACCGATCAGGTTCTCATCTCCGAACGAGGTGGCAATCTCACCGTAGGCCCGCTTGACATCCTCGGCGTCTTTCAGGTCCAGCTTCACCCCGCCCGCATCGGATTTGTGGATCACCTTTGGGGATATAACCTTGAGAACTGTCGGGTATCCGATGGAGTCGCTCATCTCCACCGCTTCTTCCTCAGACCTGGCAACGAATGCCCTCGTGCTGGAGATGCCCAGGCTCTCCAGAATTGCCTTGCATTCGTGCTCCATCAGATAGGTTCTATCTTCTTCTCGTGCCTGGTCCATGAATTCTCTGAATAATTCTGACATCTGATCCATCCATCGATTTCTCTTATTCTTTGGTCGTACTTGCCTCGATAACGGCATCCAGTTCCAATATCTGATGGTCTATATAGGGTTCCCTTCTTCCAATACTTCTCCGGCCTCTGGCATGGGGGTGCAGGTCGTCGAAAAAGATCTCGCCGAGGTCCCGGGTATCGCAGAGAGGGACGACTGTGTTGTGTTGGATGCGGGCGATAGATGCCTGGTCTGGACTATCGACATGCCCTACAAGGAGACCGAGCTTCTTCCGGCGGCCACGTCCCGACAGATGGACGCTTTCAGCCAAAGTCGCATTCATGAACATGGATGCAACCTGGCGACTTGTGTAGCGCGGATTCCGCTATATAGATACTTCTAGATTCTTGATTTTAATCCATATTTCGGTGGATCTGTGATTTTAACCCCAGTTCTTGGGGATTGGTCTCTTCAAAACTAGTATCAATAATAATTTAAAGGGGGTATTGGGGGTTTGGTTCATATTTTAGTGGATTAATGATCCTAATCCCTATTTTAGTGGATTTTGCTTCTTTAGAACTCAGATTAGTAATACCATAAAATGGTTATGCAAGTTTTAGTTCATATTTCAGTGGATCATTCATTTAGATCCACCTTTTAATCGACATTCATCTTTCCAAACACGGTACACACAACACAAAACAGTGAAACTTATATATCATGAGTGCTGTACATATATATCAAAGACTAATAGCTGTACGAATGCTAACTGAAAGAGAATGCCAGTGCATATTATGCATAGTTGTATAAAAATCGAATGAAAAATGTTGGGCAAGGAGGGGACGGTAATAAAGCTGACAAAATGTGGTAGAGAAGAAAGACGAACTGATAGGAGTGATGTGATTCGTCCCGAAAACTGAAGTTAAGGTTATGAAAACCAGTCGTCCGTTCTGGATGGTTGAGGATCGAGCTATGTATTTGGGGGTGAGGCAGATGGTAAAAAACAAAACGGAGAAAAACAAGCATGACCTGCTTCAGGATACGACTCATAGAAGTCTAGTTTTTCCGCTAGACATTCATAGAGGTTTTGCAAAGATCAGAAACTTCAACAAGAGGCGTGGTAAGATCAGGTAGAGCTATCCTAAGCTGGTGATGAAGATCAGATCCATATGGAGCGTGCCACCCAAGAGGTGGAGCCCTCCCAGGGTGGCATGTCCATTCATGAAAAGTTTTGACTATTTTTTGGGGTTTTAACCGCCCTCCCAGAGGATTAGGCGTATGTCCAGCGTTTTCTCCTTGTAGTGTAAGTGGTACCTATTACATGACTTTCGGATAAGTCGAATTTTCCACCATCCTAAATGTAATAAACTTTATATAGAATGAACACATGTTCTTTACTGAATGTCAGATGAGGAAAGAATAGACGAAATTCTAAACGCGATCCAAAAGATTAA
>JAUWQF010000101.1 GCA_030611205.1 Methanothrix sp. | reverse complement strand
TCCAAACCTTGGCGCTCGACATCGTTCAAGTTGATTGCTGTAGGTTTCGGACCAGGCATGATACTCCCCTTCTGCAGAGTATCTGTCAATGGTTATATATAAAACATTATCATTAGGTTTATCTCAGCCCAGATGTACTAGATTGTGGTAGAGTGCCCCCTTCGGCCGTATTTGCACACAGTATACAATGTCATACATTATATACGAAGAAAAAAAGAAAAAAAATAATTGATGTGTACTGGCGCCTCTATTATGACGAACCTATCCTATCCAAACCTCGTTATTGGCGGACTGCATCAGCTCCGAGCCGGGACCCGACCGTCCGGCGAAGGATATCCTCTGACCGAACTCGTTCCATCCCATCTCCGGAGTCTGTATAAGGTTACTCCCGCTCTGGGTTATGGGACCGTTCCCCGAGCCCACCATCGCATAGCCGATGATATCCTGGTCCACCGTGTTGTAGAACCCCGTTATGTACGCAAAGTTGCTCATCGTCTGGACCGGATCGGCGACTTGCCGGACCGGTCTCGTCCGGGCGTGGGCGAAGGTTCTCTGGCGGAGAAGGTTGCCGTCTCCGGCTATGGTTCCCGAGTTCCACCCGGTCTGGTAGATCTCGTCACCGTATGCCCTCTGGGTCACGTCCTGGGTGACGTCGTTGTTGTTGCCTACCACGGCGACCGCGTTGGCCCCGCTCTGGGCGATGCTATTCCCGGACGCATCCTGATCGACCCTCTGGTCAACGACGTTGTTGTCGCCGACGACCACCGCGGCGTTGGCCGCGCTCTGGGTTATGTAATCGCCCTGGGCGTTCTGGGTGATATCCTGGTTCACGTAGTTGTTGGAACCGTAGACTACCGCCGCGTTGGCGGCGTTCTGGCTGACATAACCTCCCTCTCCCGTCATGGTGATGCTCTGGCTGATCTGGTTGCCGCCGTCGGCGAAGGCAGCCGGCAGTATCATCAGGAGTACCGCCATCGAGGCGATGGTCCACCTTGTTGCTGTTATGTATCTCATTCGATTAACCCCCACTAACTTCTGGCGTGGTTCTTGCCAAAGGAGGGAGTACCCTCCTGACGGCGAGCCGGGGTCTGGGAAGAAAAAACCCGCACACCGACCCGCCGCCAATGCCCCATGGGATCGGGAGATTTAAATCATTATTTCTCATGTAGGGGTGATATTGGGCCCATATATCCCATATATTATCAATTTAAAAGATAGAATTGAGCGGTTTTGGGCCGATATCTCTTAGGTGGGCATGATGCCCAGATCAATACGCGCCGCCGTCAAGACGAGACCTCCATAACATCCCGGCCGGTCTCGGGACGGCGATCCCGTGGCGCCTTGTGTCGGTGCGGGGTCGTGTGTGCGGCGGCGCGATAGCAGGGAAGGAGTACCACGGAGGGCGCATGCTCCACCAAGATGGCCTTCGATCTGAGAATCAGCAGTAAAAATCAGTCTACGTGACGTCCGAAATCTTTAAATCAAACGAATTTACGTTAGGTTCACAATAGTAGTCTGGAGGCCCCGATGTCGTGGAGAAGTGGAAATTTCGTATTATCGTCTATGTTGCTGATCGCCCTGCTGATCGGCCCAGCGCTGGCGGAGATGGGTAACCTTTCATCAGAAGAGTCGGAGACCATATCGACTTCTGTTCCGGGAATAGAAGAACACTTGGCCGTTTCGACGAAGATCTCAGAGCCATCATCGTCCTCATTCGAGGTTTACAACGCCACCGATGACAACGACTTTTTGTTCATCCTGGGCACAGATGTAAACGAACTTGCTCTGAAAAACGCTGCTTTGGATCCCAGCGTAGCGGCCGGGGTGAATGTGACAATCGTTACTAAGAACGATACCGTGCCCAAAGACCTCAATTTCTCGGGCTATGCGATGATCTTTATCGAATCTCAGAACGAGACTGTGGCAGAGAGCTGGAATACAAGCATAAATGATGCCAAGGTCACCGGAAGCAAGGTCATAGGATACAACATCTCTACCAACATCACCGTGCCCAACGTCGACATATCCTCAGCCAACTACACCGAGATCGAGCGATACTGGGTGCAAGGCGGTGAGGTCAACATGGCGAACATGCTCAAGTTCATGGGACAAAAGTTCTGCGATGCATGGGCAGATGAAACCGTTCCAGAACCTGAACAGCCGCGCTCAAAGATTAATATAACCTACATAATTAATTCATACACTAACATCTATTATTTTAATAAGGTCCTCTCTGAGAGGAGTGTGATAACAGATCTCTTCAATGTCACAGTGATGGATGGGGTGGATGGTGAAAAGGTTGCTGCAAACCTGGCAGACGGCTCCGATCAGGATGTTATCATGCTGTACATGATCGATGCCAACACGCTTTCGAAGTTCAAGGATGCACTTCTCGATGCAAAGAATGGTGGCACACAGATCGGACTTATTGCCATGACCGATGCATATGAAGTTGGTACCATCGACATGGAGAACCCACCCCACAGTGCAATGCAGGATTACAACTACAAAGGTGGATACACGAACATGGAGAACTGGATCCGCTGCATAGGAGCAACCCTTGAAGATGCCTACATCGAGTATTCTCCGGCAGTATCCCCATCGATCCCTGATCATGGTATCTACCATCCAGATGCGTTCCAGAGGATCTTCGAGAACAGTTCAGAATATCTTGAATGGTATGCCGATCACGGCTACAACGCATCTGCACCCACCATCGGCATAATCGCCATCTCCAAGATCGGGAAGGAATCCATAGAGTTCAAGGCCGAGGATGAGATCATCAGGAACCTGGAATCGAAGGGATGTAATGTCATTTATACCACCCAGAAGGTATGTAGCGATGATGTGGAGTATTTCACCACCAATGGAACCGTGCTCGTGGATTCCATAATCTCCCTGAAAAGTTTCTATTTGAACTATGGCAATCAGGAGCTGGGTGTGGAGTATCTGAAGAGTTACGATCTTCCGGTCATCAAGGGTGTCTTCGATTATTACAACACACCCGATGAGTACAATGCCAGTGCACGTGGATTGAGCCAGAATTCCATTCCTTTCCAGGTGACCCAGCCTGAGATCGATGGATGTATCGATTACATATGGATCGCAGGTATGGTCAAAGATCCAGTTACCGAACAGTCTCACTATGAACCCCTAATGCCACAGGTGGACTGGTTATGTAACAGGGCAATCTCGTGGGCAAACCTCAGAAGAGCCGATAATGCTGACAAGAAGGTTAGTATCATATACTACAACCACGAAGGCGGCAAGAACAACATCGGTGCATCTTACCTTGATATCTCCTCCAGTTTCACGTTGCTGCTCGAGCAGATGCAAGCAGAGGGTTATGATATCGGAAATGGCACAATTCCAAATGGCAGTGAGTTCATCGACCTTTTCATTGAGAGCAGGAACGTTGGCTCATGGGCGCCCGGTGAGCTTGAGAATGTTGTAAACTCGGGCAAGGTCACTCTCGTGCCTGTAGATGAGTATCTTTCCTGGTACAACAACCTGCCACCGTCCGTACAGGATGATGTCGAAGCAAGATGGGGCGAAGCGCCCGGTAACATCATGGTGTATGAAGGGAATTTTGTGATACCCACGGTACAGTTTGGAAACATCAATTTTGTACCCCAGCCAACCAAAGCCTGGCTCTCTGATGAATCACTCATATATCACAACAAGTCAATACCGCCGACACACCAGTATTTGGCCACATACTTCTGGATCAACAATGTATACGATGCCGATGCCATAATACACTTCGGTACCCACGGCACACAGGAATGGCTGCCCGGGAAAGAGGTTGGCCTGTGGAGATATGATTATCCATCGATCATGGTGGCCGATACACCGGTGGTATATCCCTACATCATGGACAATGTGGGTGAAGGTACCCAGGCCAAACGCCGGGGCGATGCGGTGATCATAGACCATCTGACCCCGCCGATAATGGAGGCAGGTATCTACGGTGACCTGGCCACCATGCATGAAAAGATTCACAGTTACGAGGATGCTGCAAGTACCAATGATAATACAATGATGGCACTCTATCGCAACAGTACCATCGAACTTTACGAAAACCTCACGATGGTACACGATCTTGACGTAACTTTGGATGAACTCAGGGCAATGACGGACGATGACTTTGAAAACTTCGTCGGAAACACCGTCCACGACTATCTGCATAAACTACAGTCCACACTGATGCCCCTCGGGCTTCATACCTTTGGTGTCGCGCCCCAGGATACAAAACGGGTCTGTATGGTCAAATCAATGCTTCATGGTGATCTCGTTGAGCACATAGTGAATGTGATGCCCAAAGATACCGGCGATGAGGAGGACTGGGAGGACAGTGCCAAGGAGCATGCAATTGAGCTTTTGAACGCCACATTGCTCAATGGAACGGATGTATCAGTTGCCCAGTTGGAGGTACTGAACCTCACAGATTCGAAGATCACGGCTGACCTGGATCGGGCACTTAATTATTCCGCTCTTCTGGGGCAGACCTCCCGTGAGATCGACCAGACTCTACATGCCCTCAATGCAGGATATATAGAGCCTGGGCCCGGAAACGATCCTATCAGGAACCCTGAGGCTCTGCCAACAGGCAGGAATTTCTATAGTTTCGACCAGAGAAAGTTCCCTGATGCAGAAACCACGGTCATGGGTGCGATCCTTGCGGACCAGCTGGTGCAACAGTACTATACGACACACAACAACACCTATCCGAACAAGGTGGCTTTTGTTCTCTGGTCAACAGAAACGATGCGTCATCATGGACTCATGGAAGCCCAGATATACTCACTGCTTGGCATCGAACCCGTACGAAGCAGGGGTAGGGTCATAGGCTTTGAGGTCATCTCGCAGGAGAATATGAACCCCCCCAGGATCGATGTGGTCATGACACCGTCCGGACTGTACAGGGATACGTTCCCGTATCAGCTTGAGCTGATCGATGAGGCTGTCCGAACAATTGCGGCGCTCAACGAGACCAATGAGACGAACCATGTCAGGTGGAATTGCCTGAAGATGGAAGACGCGCTCCTGGCCAGTGGGTACAACAACAGCACAGCACAAATGATCGCACAGTCCAGGATATTCGGTGTATCCCCGGGTTCATACGGCACCGGACTTCCGAACGCGGTGACCGCGAGTGAGACGTGGGACGACGAGGATAAACTTGCAGACCTGTACATGTCACGCATGTCCAACATTTACGGGCAGGACATGTGGGGTGAGAGCTATGAAGATGCATTCAGGATGAACCTGATGGATGTTGACGCTGCTATACATAGTGATTCCTCGAACCTGTTCGGAGTCATCGATAACGATGATTTCTACCAGTTTCTCGGGGGACTTGGACTTGCGGTGAGATCACTGACAGGGGAAAATCCAGAGATGTATATAGCCAACCTGGAGAGTGTGGATGATCCCCAGATCATCACCCTGAACGAGGCGTTCAGAACAGAGCTGCGTGCACGTAACTTCAATCCAAAATGGATCTCAGGGATGATGGAATACGATTACGCCGGCGCCAGGGAGTTCATGAAGTTCACCGAGCATATGTGGGGCTGGGATGCAATGACCCCTGACCTGGTCAAGGATTCTGATTGGGATGAGATCTACGATATTTACGTCAATGACAAGTATGATCTTGGTACCAAAGAGTTCTTCGATACGAACAACCCGTATGCATATCAGTCCATGACCGCCAGGATGCTGGAGACCTCCAGGAAGGGGTACTGGCATCCCACCGAGGAGATGGAGAAGAAGCTGGCCGAGGAGTTCGAGCGATCAGAGCAGGAGTACGGTGTCGCCTGCTGCCACCACACCTGTGGTAACCCCTTCCTCAGGGAGTACATGCAGGGCATCCTCACCGGCACCGAGGCGACGAAGTCCAGCTCCGGCAAGGCTAAGAGCGAGGGGTCCAGCAGGCATCCTTACCGGCCGTCTTCATCAGGAGTGGCCAACCAGACCCAGATCTCCGGCGTGGGGACCTCTGCAGAGAGGCTGGCCGAGGCGACAGCCGAGTCTGCGATGGACGAGGTGACCGGGTACGTGATGGAGCCTGTGGAGAAGGAGAGCGCCATGCCCTCCGTCTCCGGGATGCCTCTCATGGGACTCTTGCTGGTGCTTTTCATGCTCATAGTGATCGGGGTGGGGTTCTGGAGGAACAGGTGAGCTTGTCTCACCCCCAAATTTTATTACAAGAACGCAAGAAGCTCTTGGCTTATGCGTCTTAGCTTGCGTAAGAGTTATATCATGTAAAGTTGATCTTCGTTCAATTGTGTTTGGTAGGTGTCACCTTTGGATATCACATGGATCGTTGCATCTGGCGTACTGATCGGCATCATCATATTCGCGCTCAAGGTCAGCCTGGGATGCGGGCTTGCCAGTCTGAACCGCAAAGAGACGCTCGTCATCGCATCGGGGTATCTGGTTCTATCTCTTATTATGGGGACGGCCATCGATCAAATACCGGAAGAGACCTTGACGAGCCTGTTGAACCTGGGGGTGGCGATGCACATGATAATCGCTCTCTTGCTGGTGGCGGTGGGCGTGATAACCGCCAGGGAATGGAACCAACACGGCCATGACCTCACCCGCAAGACCTTCTGGGTTCTCTCCGTGCCCTGCCCGGCCTGCATGGCCGCCACCTTTCTGTCCTGCAGCGTACTGGCCGGCCTTTTGGAGTTCACCCCCTGGAAGGTGGGCGCTCTCGTGGGCCTGATATTCTTCGTCACCATAGCGGTTTTGTCTACCACCATGGGACAGGTGGGAAAGACGCCTTCCACCATGGGCAACGTGATGATATTCGTAGGTTTGTTCTACATACTTTCAATGTTGATCATTCCGGCCTACCTGAACGCCCAGGCGACCATCTTCGTTCCGGCGACCGTCCCCGCCTCTGACCTTATCGTCTCATACCTCATCATCGCGGCCCTGATCGTATCCGGGTTCGTCGGCAGGAGGATGGGGGTCACCCTTTGAGCGTCTACGTCGAGATAGTAAACGTTCTATTCGTATTCTCTACCGCGCTCCTTTATCCGGTGATAGTGGCCCTCCTTCTCCTCTTCGCCTGGTCTCTCGCCCTTCTGGGCTCGCTGATATCCGAGTACTCCAGCCGGCGCAGAGATCCGGAGGAGCTGGAGGATGTTTGCCTGAGAGCGGCGGATCTGGCCGGCTCGGGCAAGGTCGATCAGGTCGAGTCGGTGCTGGGCAGCTATGCGTCTCATGCCAGGACGTCCGAGTCTCTGAGAGAGGTGGCCCTATCCGTCAGGAAGGGGACCTTTCCTTTCCGGTTCGAGAAGATCCTCCAGGACGCCGAGCTGAGCATGAGCAAGGCGGTAGAGCCCATCAGGATCGGCGTGAGGGTAGGTCCCATACTGGGGCTGATGGGAACCCTGATCCCCATGGGACCTGCCCTGATCAGCCTATCCCAGGGCGACATCGAGCAGATGGCCAACAGCCTGGTGATCGCCTTCTCCACCACGGTGATAGGCCTGGCCGTGGGCGGGATCTGCTATGCGACTTACGTCGTCAGGACCCAGTGGTACCGGCAGGACCTGAGCGACCTGGAGTACGCCGTGGAGATCATGCGAGGAGATGTGGATGAGACGGCGGCGTAGCCTCGGGCTGCTGGAGGAAGGGGAAGACGATCCTCTGAGCGGGGTGGCCAACCTCTTTGACGCCGCCATGGTCTTTGCCATCGCCCTCCTGCTGGCGCTGGTGATGGCCTACAACGTTCCCGAGCTGCTCAGCCCCGAAGAGAGCGTGACCATAGTGAAGAACCCCGGCGACCCCAACATGCAGATCATCATCAAGGACAAGGACAGCATACAGATCCTGAACATGACCGAGAACCTCGCCGGTGGGCAGGGGGTCAAGATGGGTACGGCCTACAAGCTGGAGAACGGGCTGGTGGTGTACATACCGGAGAGCGCCACCGCGGCGGCGTCTTAGGTCGGATCTCCTTTCATTGGTGATCGGTTAAGCCCTCCATTCGTCCATTAATCTTTTCCGATTGACGTTCGGGTCAAGTGCTTGACTTTGATAGACTTCGAATAGATCCATAAGACTGGCATCAGGACTTCG
>JAUWQF010000136.1 GCA_030611205.1 Methanothrix sp. | reverse complement strand
ACCTTATCAGGTCCTTCTCTAAAACTAATTATCTGCGATGCATTGCGGTTTCTGGTCGGATCGTTGAGGCCCCAAAGCATACATCACTGATGAAGTAATTCTCTGAAGTCCCACCCCACCCACGGAAAATAGCGAAGAGCCTCAAAAATTGTCGAGAAACGGTTCGCTCACACTCACATTAAAGGGTATGTGATACTATGTGTCATATATAACAATAAATTATACTAACAAATCATTTTAGATGCATCTAAGGCTCATCATCGAACATGGTACAATATACATCTTTTTCACTTATGCACCGAGTTGGACATACCACACAAAAATCGAGTTGCGCATCCCAGACATTTGCGATTGCATCCACCATTTTATTAACCAATTTATCACTGAGATGTGGAAAATACGATTCTACCATTTCATACGAAAAGCATACCGTTTCTATTTCACCCGACAGTTTTTGTAAGATAATGCCCTTCATAATCTTCGATATATAAATTGAAAACTCGGCAAGAGCAATCTCATCAATTTTGTGTTTCTTTAGTTGTTTTCCACGAAAATCCCTAATCTCGTCATAGATGCCCATAGATAATTCATAACAAAACCAGTTTAGTTTTGTTTTTTCAAGATCGTTGGAATAGAATGATGTCGGCTTTATCATGCTTATTCCAGATTTGCCACCTTTTGTTTTCATTGTTATCATTACCTATCATTATGTATCCGATTTAAGATGCATCTCACCGCCATCTCATATTAACGTTTGGCGGGTATGTGAAGTTGCTCGCAGCGGGATCGGACCGGGGATGGCTGAAGGCCAATCACCATTTTTTGGTTGTATAGGTTGTATATAATGTATCACATTATGTACTCAGAGCGGGTCCATGATATCAACTTCTTTGCACCAAGAATATATTTCACCTTCCCAGGTGGTAGGTTGTGAAGAGATTCCGAGACGTGCCCGAGCTTTTGGCCCCCGCAGGATCGCCCGACGCGCTGGCAGTCGCGATAGAGGCAGGAGCGGATGCCGTATACCTGGGCGGGAAGAGGTTCGGTGCTCGACGGTACGCGGGCAACTTCGACAGAAACGAGCTGGAAGACGCCCTGGGCTACGCCCACCTCCGGGGTGTGAAGGTCTACGTCACCGTCAACACCCTAATCCTGGAAAAGGAGATTCCCCAGGTAGCCGAGTACCTGATCTGGCTCTACGATCTGGGCGTGGACGCCGTGCTGGTCCAGGACCTGGGCGTGGTCTCTCTGGCCAGAGACCTGGTGCCCGGACTGAACCTTCACGCCTCCACCCAGATGACGGTTCACAACAGGGAGGGCGCCGCCTGGGCCGCGGGCCTCGGTCTGAAACGAGCCGTCCTGGCCAGGGAGCTGACCTTCGCAGAGGTGGAAGATATCGCCCGGAGCGTGCCCATTGGCGTGGAGATCTTCGTACACGGAGCTCTTTGCTACTGCTACTCCGGCCAGTGTCTGCTATCATCATTGATCGGGGGACGGAGCGGAAACCGGGGGATGTGCGCCCAGCCCTGCCGGAAGCCCTACGACCTGGTCAGGGGGGACGTGGACCTCTACGGCAGGCCTTTGGGGCTTGAGAAGGTGCCCACCCGCGGGGATTATCTGATGTCCACCAGGGACCTGGCCCTCTATCCTCATCTGGACAAGATCGTGGATGTGCCGATAGAGGCGGTCAAGATCGAGGGGCGGATGAGGTCTCCCAGGTACGCAGCTGTGGTGGTATCGATATACAGAAGGGCTCTGGACGCCATCTCCAGGGACGACTGGGAACCCTCTTTGGAGGATATGAGAGACCTGGCCCTGGCCTTTAACAGGGGGTTCACCCCAGGGTACCTCCTGGGAGCCAGGGGGGATGATATAATGGGCAGGGAGATGCCCGGCAACAGGGGCGTCCTGGTGGGGACGGTGGTTTCTTACGACCTGATGCGCGGGGAGGCCCTGACAAAGCCGGTGGGCGATCTTCTTCCCCAGCAGGGTGACGGTCTGGTATTCCGCTTTCCTGGTGGAGAAGAGGGGATGGTGATGAGATCCTCGCCCAGGGTTCACGACGGCCTGATGAGGTTGCGAGTTCGCGGGGTGGAGAAAGGCGCCCAGGTCTGGCTGACCAGGAGGGCCGGGCTGGTGGTGGGCGCGGCCCCCAGGCCAGAGCAGTTCATCCCCATGGAGGTCAGAATGACCTGGGACGATGGGTGGCCGGTACTGGAAGGGAAGATGACCGGCCCGCACGGAGGAGAGGTCGAGGTCAGGGTGCGGGGCCGTTCTCGTATGGTTCCTGCTCGAAATAGGCCCCTCTCCCGAGAAGAGATCGAGACCCACATCCGCAAGACGGGCGGCACGCCCTTCGCCGTCCGCACCCTGGTGATGGAGTATCCCGGCGGCCTCTTCGCGCCCCTGGCCGAGCTCAACCGGCTCAGACGGGACCTTATGGAAAAGGCCGAGGCAAAGCTGATAGCCGCCCGCCGGCCTTCGTCGAAGACGGCAGAAGCCGGCAGAGGACGATGGGAACGGCCGGTCCGGGAACGATATACCAGACCCGTATCGATCCCGCCGACGATATCGGTCTACGTCCACTCTCTGGAGACCCTTCGGGGTGCGGTCGATGGTGGTTGTCAGAGGATCTACTTCGAGCCAACCTGGAGGGATCATCGAGAGGTCCAGGACCTGATCGAAGAGGCGATGGATATCTGCCGCCTTGGGGGTGTAGAGGTGATCTGGAAATGGCCCCGGATCACCAGGCGAAGACGCCTGGACCTGGCCTCGGAGGTCCTGAGAAGCTCCCGGATCGATGAGGTGATGGTGGAAGGTACGGGCGCTGCCCAGGCTGCCCGCTCGGCAAGGCTGGATATCAAACTCTCTGGGGGGTTGGGGCTAAACGTATGGAATAGCCAGACCGTGCGCCAGCTGGCGCCAACCTTCGATATGCTCACCCTGTCTCCCGAGCTATCCGGGGAGGAGATGGCCGATCTGATCGGGAGGACCTATTCTCTGGAAGACCGGCCCCGGCTGGAGGTGATCGTCCAGGGGAACCTGGAGACGTGCGTCACCGAGGATCGTCTGGTGGGAGCCGCCCTCGGCGGTCCCGTGACGGAGGAGGCGGGCGCGGGCAGGGTCTTCTGGGGGATAAGGGATGCAACGGGTCGGACCTTTCCCCTGTGGCAAGATGGAGACGGCCGGACCCGGATCCTCAACTCGGTGGAGACCTCTCTTGTGAACCACCTGCCCAGGCTCTTGCAGATCGGGATAGACTCTCTGGCCATCGACGCTCGCCGGAGGACCGAAAGGTACGCCCGGGAGATGACGGCGATATACAGAAAGGCGGTGCTGGCGGCAGGGGGTGGCGAGAAGAAGGACCTGGAGAGGCTCAGGGATGAGGCAAGAAGCCGGTCCCAGGGTGGCATAACCGCGGGCGCCTTCGTCAGGGGGAGAAAGGACTAGAGCGTGCAAGACCGTATCAGAAATGGACGTTCGACATAAGAGCCCCGCGCCCTCGCTCTCAGAATATCAAGATCTTACGTCCATCTTCCATGTAACTAGAGATGCTGGAGTGTCCCATCAGCCCATGGTACAGAGAGGCAGGCCTTGTTTTTTGGCGTTGCCCTCGATTATCACCTTTACGTCGTAATCTTTCTCCTTCATCTCCAGGGCGTTGATCATCACGTGCGCAAAGCAGATAAGATCGCCGTTGAAAGCGAATATGGCCACTTTTACCCTTATTTTCAATGCTCCAAGATCTTCAGCCCTTTGTGTCTTTCCAGTATCTCATCGGCCAGCTCGTCCAGGGCTCTGAAGTCATCGTCTCGGGGGAGGCCCTTGACCAGGACGGGATCGATCATCTCCACCTTCAGGTTGGGGATCATATCCTGGATCACCTTCACGGTCCTTCCACCCCATCCGTAGGAACCGATAATGGAGACGAACTTCAGCTTGGGCCTGAGAGCGTTGGCCAGAAAGGTTGCGTTGGCCACATTGGGATGAGGGCCGGTCAGAACCGTACAGGTACCGATCACCATGGTAGCCGCGTCCACCAGGGCCATGGCCAGTTTTCCCACGTCGGTTCTGGTGAGGTCGAACCGCATTACTCCGATATTCCGGTCCATCAGGGCGTCCATCAGGTAGCTTACCATCTTCTCGGTGGACCCGTGCATGGAGGTGTAGGGTATCACCACCACGTTCTTCACCTCCTCGGAGGCCCAGTCCCGGTAGGCTTCCATGATGAAAGACGGATCGTCGTAGAGAGGACCGTGGCTGGGGGCGATCATCTCCAGGCCCAACCTCTCGATCTTCTCCAGGTTCCTGCGGATGGTGGGCCTGAAGGGCATCATGATCTCTGCATAGTACCTCTTGGCAGGTTCGTATATGGCCAAAGGGTCGGCGAATATCTCGCTGGTGGCCAGATGGGATCCGAAGAAGTCGCAGGAAAAGAGGATCTTCTCTTCTTCCAGGTAGGTGCACATCGTTTCCGGCCAGTGGACCCAGGGGGTGTGGAGGAACTTCAGGGTCCATTCCCCCAACGAAAGTGCCTCCCCGTCCTTTACGATCATGAATTCGTCTTTTGGGATGTGCAGATGGTCCACCAGGAGATCTCTACATCTGGGGCTGCATACCACCACCGCGTCAGGATAAAGCTCGAGCACCCTGGGAAGCGATCCCGAATGGTCCTGCTCGGCATGGTTTGTCACCACGTAGTCCAGTTTCTCTACCCCCAGCTCGCGGAGGTTCCCCACCAGGACGTCGGCCATCTTCGGGTCTACGGTATCGATGAGGGCGGTATTCTCTTCATCGCGAAGTAGATAGGAGTTGTAGCTGGTCCCGTCGGGTAAGGGTATCAGATCGTCGAAAAGCCGCCGGTCCCAATCGATGGCCCCCACCAGGAAGATGCCAGGTCTCAGCTCTCGGGGCTGGGTCAATATATCACCTCCCCGGATCCGTCTTTGGGGATGCCCCACGCCGGAGAGACCCGACTTTCGGGCGGGTCCGCGAAGGTGGTTCCCGGCCCCGGACCAGAGTCGGGGTCCCTCTTCTCCGGGCCGCAGACGTACCCACGATTCTTGCACAAGTATTCGTTCATCGTTTGCCAACTCCAGGCAGCCATCTCGCGTTATTCACACTTAAATGTTTTTGACCTGTACCCTATCGTTCTGTGTCGGGTAGTCGGGCGGCATACCTCGCTGCAAGCTGCGGAGTATTCGGATACGAGAAAAATCCTCCCTTCGGTCGGATTTACTCGAGTACAGAATGTTATACATTATGTACAACATGACTTTTGGGTATATAGATTATAGCGACATATTAAATCAGACAAGCTTGAAATTGTACTGCACCTAATTGTAACTACTCAGTTCTGAGGGAGCTAAACACATACAATCTCCTTATTTCAACCACGAATGAACGCTAATGAACGCTAATATTTTCTTTTAATTGTACATAAAGTATAATTTTGTGTGCTCAAGTAACTCCGACCGAAGGGAGGATTTACTTGTTCGCGTTCATTCGCGTTCATTCGCGTTCATTCGCGTTCATTCGCGTTCATTCGCGGTTTTACCCTCCGATTTTGACGATCTGGCCGCGATCGACCACGATCTT